>CAZRPW010000010.1:0-29767 GCA_964601975.1 uncultured Bacteroides sp. | reverse complement strand
ATCTTCTGCAACAACAATAAACCTTATAACAGCTTCGATTATATAAGCTGTTTCAGATTCAAGGATTACATCGATGCAGGAGCTTTCCAATTTGTATTGAGCCTGTCCGCTTAACCTCAGAATGCCAGGCTCAAAATTAGGATAGACCAGGACCTTCATGGCGGTGAGATCCCGTAGTTTTTTTTTGATCGCCGATATTTTCCGACTGCTTTTCTGCTTTGTTTCAATAGATTTACCCAAACTGGCAATGATCCTCAAGTAGCCGTCGTTGATCGAAACAGTATAGTTGTTTCTGCCAGTGCAAATATGCAGGACATTTTCCGCCAACCAAAGCCAGGAGTTTTTCCCCTTTCTTCCGAGTGCCTTTCTGATGCAATGACTAATCTCTTTCTGGGCTACTGCAACCTTACCGACTGATTCTGCACGCTTAAGCGCTTCGCCATTGAATAAATGCCTGTAAAAGTAACCCAACAAATCATTGTACTCTTCCCAGGTTTCTGTGGCATAAGCAATTTCCAGCGAATTGATCTCTGAACTGAGCAGCAAATTCATAGAAGTTACAATACCATATCGTTCATTCAGATATAGTTTGCTGTGCAAATAAGGAATCTTTTTGTACTGCAGGCCTATGAGATCAAGATCACGATAGGTGGTTTCGTTCTCCGGGTCGTCCCTTACATAAATCTCTGCATGAATCTTTCTGGCTTCCAGGCTTTTGATCTTATTCGTAATCTTATACCATTTCGAAATCTTCATATAGGGAGATACCAGAATGACCAAAGATTCACTCTCATCAAGCAAGCTTAGAATTCTGCCAGAAATTTCAGAAGGTCTTATCAATTTCACGTTCGTTTCATTTTTGATTGGACTTTTATGGGTTTATGTCACAAAAAGAACTGATATCGCCTTTTTGGATTAAAAAAAGTCCCGTAAGAATATAAATTATCTACTTATTAACTAAATTGATGCTTAAATGGATATTTTATTTCTGTAGAATAATTTATTATCCGTTTAAGCACTAAATACGTAGATAACCCGATAATAAATACTCTCTTCCCATGAAATGGACAATCATTAAACAGTTTTCAAGCAAAAATGTGTTTGGTTTTACTTTGCAGGATGTGACAAGGGAATTTCCGGAGAGAAACCGCATTTATCTAGCCAGAACTCTTGCAGACATGGTAGATAAAGGCATGTTATGTAAGATCTCCCGGGGAAATTACCACATTATTCCTGTCCATGCAGATCCAACAAGCTATACCCCCGAAGGGTACCAGGTGACAAAATACATCATGCAGGATAAGGAGTATTATATCGGGTATGCATCAGCAATGAAAATCCATGGATTGAAACGCCCTCCTGAGGCCAGAGTTTATGTAGTTACAAAAAAACAGATGAAGCCGGCCATTATGAATTTTGGCAATATTACCTGTCAATTCATTCAGCATAAAGCCAGCCAGTTTTTTGGCTTCAACAGTATCTATATAAACCCGCTTGAAGAAGCAATGGTAAGTGATCTGGAGAGGACTATAGTCGATATTGCTACAAAACCTCAGTATTGTGGAGGCATCGCTGATTTAGGGAAAGCCATTTTCCAGGTGCAAGACCGCATAGACAGAGAAAAACTGTCTTATTATTTTGCGAAAAATATGAATCCCTCGGCCATAAAAAGATTTCTTTTCCTTACCGAATTATTGGGCCTGGAATGGACCAGCGAACATAAAATATTAATGGATGAAATAGGGTCCGGCACATCATTATTGGATCCTTCAGCTCCGCAACATGGAAGAAAAGAGCATAAATTTGGATTGAAAATTAATGTGGATCCCACCCTCATTGTGAAGGAAGTCTTAGATCGAAAAGTGTCCTGATATCTAATCCCCGTTCAAAATATGATTCTTATTAAACCCCTCTCAAAAAAGAATTTGAGGGGTTTCAAAAGAAACGAATTCTGACAGGGCGGAAAAAGACGCCTCCACGACCGCATCGATTACAGAAAAAAAGATGAACGATGCAGCCCGGTAAGGCTTGCACCCTAGCCCTTCAGCCTGGCAATCTGCGCTTCCAGCACTCCTATTTTCCCTTCGGCATCGGCCATTTTTTGCCTTTCCTTCTCCACCACCTGCTCAGGTGCATTCTGCACAAAGCGCTGGTTGGAGAGCTTCTTCTGAACACTGCTCATGAAGCCCAGGGTATATTTGAGCTCCTCCTCCAGCTTTGCCAGTTCCTCTTCGGGGTTCACATTCTGTCCAACGGGCACGAAATACTCCACATTCTTCACAATGAAGGAAATGCTATCGCCGGGGTCCTCTCCCACCAACTCAATTTTTGAAAGGTTGGCCAGCTTCACCACCACCGGCTCAAGTTCCTTGTAATAGTGTGCATTTTCAGAGGGCCTGACCAGCAGCTCCATGGCCTCCCTGGGGGATATATTTTTATCCTTGCGGATACTTCTGACCTGGGTTATAACCTCCTTCACATCATCAAAGTGCTTTATCCGCTGAAGCGGATCAGCGCCAATCTGCCCGGGCATTGAAGAAACCATAAGGCTCTCGCCCGCTGCCCGCTCTTCCAGCAACTGCCAGATTTCCTCTGTAATAAAGGGCATAAAGGGGTGCAGCAAGTGCAATAGCCTGTCGAGATAGCCGATGGCCTGGTCGAAAGTTTTTGAATCGATGGGAGCCTGGTAAGCCGGCTTGATGGTCTCCAGGTACCAGGAAGAAAAATCATCCCAGAAGAGACGATAGATAATCATCAGGGCATCAGATATCCTGTACTTCCCGAACTGCCGGTCTACCTCCATAAAAGCCACGTCAAGCTGGGCCTCAAACCAGCTGGCTGCAATGGCCGAATGGGCAGGCTGCTCAATGTTTGAATCCACCTCCCAGCTTTTAATCAGCCTGAAGGCATTCCATATCTTGTTGCTGAAATTCCGTCCCTGTTCGGTCAGGCTCTCATCGAATAGCAGGTCGTTCCCGGCAGGCGAACAGAAAAGCATGCCCACCCGTACTCCGTCGGCACTGTATTTTTTCATCAGTTCGATGGGATCGGGTGAGTTGCCCAGGGATTTGGACATCTTCCTGCGCTTCTGGTCCCTCACAATCCCGGTGAGATAAACCGTATCAAAGGGTTTTGTTTCCCTGTATTCGTAGCCGGCAATGATCATCCGGGCCACCCAGAAAAACAGGATCTCCGGGGCAGTTACCAGGTCATTGGTGGGATAGTAGTATTTGATATCCTCATTCTCCGGATTCCGGATGCCATCAAAAACCGAGATGGGCCAGAGCCAGGATGAAAACCAGGTATCAAGCACATCCTCATCCTGCCTTAGATCGGATGCTTTCAGGGAAGCATTTCCTGTCTTTTCGATGGCCAGCTTCAATGCCTCCTCAAGCGTTTCGGCCACCACGTAATCGTTATGTCCATCGCCGTAAAAAAATGCAGGAATACGGTGTCCCCACCATAGCTGGCGGGAAATACACCAGTCCTTCACATTTTCCATCCAGTGCCGGTAGGTGTTTTTGAATTTCGCAGGCTGAAGCTTAATATCGTCGTTCATTACATGCTCAAGGGCCGGTTCACCCAGCTTCTTCATCTTCAGAAACCACTGCAGGCTCAGTTTGGGTTCGATTACCGCATCGGTACGTTCACTGTAACCCACCTTATTCATGTAATCTTCAACCTTCACCAGGTTCCCGGCGCTCTCAAGCTGAGGTACAATCTGATCCCGGGCCTCGAAACGATCTACGCCCACCAGTATCTGGGCTGACTCATTGAGGGTTCCGTTGTCATTGAATATATCAATGGTATCCAGGTTATGCTTAATCCCCAGCTCATAATCATTAATGTCGTGGGCAGGCGTAATCTTCAGCGCCCCGGTTCCAAACTCACGATCCACATATTCATCTACGATGATGGGTACCGGCCGGTTCACCAGGGGAACAAGGACCTTCTTGCCATGGAATTTTGTAAACCGTTCGTCTTCGGGGTGTACACAAACAGCCGTATCCCCCAGGATGGTCTCGGGACGGGTGGTGGCAATGGTTATATAATCTTCTTCTCCCTCAACCCTGTACCTAATATAATAAAGTTTTGACTTTAGCTCTTTGTGATTTACTTCCTCATCGGAAACGGCAGTAAGCGCCTGGGGATCCCAGTTTACCATCCTCACACCCCGGTATATTAGTCCCTTGTTGAACAGGTCCACAAACACCTTGATCACACTCTCCGACAGCCCCTCATCCATTGTGAAACAGGTACGGTCCCAGTCACAGGAAGCACCCAGTTTCTTCAACTGCTCCAAAATGATTCCCCCGTGCTTATGGGTCCAGTCCCAGGCATGCTCCAGGAACTCGGGGCGACTCAGATCCGCCTTTTTGATCCCCTGCTCGGCCAGCTTAGCCACCACCCTTGCTTCGGTGGCAATGGAGGCATGGTCGGTACCCGGCACCCAGAGGGCATTTTTTCCCATCATACGAGCCCTGCGGATCAGCACATCCTGAAGGGTATTGTTGAGCATGTGCCCCATGTGCAGCACACCGGTAACGTTGGGTGGCGGAATGACAATGCAATAGGGTTCCCGCTCATCGGGCGTACTTTTAAAGAATCCGTTTTCCATCCAGTAGGAATACCATTTATCCTCAACACTGGCGGGATCGTATTTTGAAGGAATATTCACACTTTTAACTATTAAAATTAGACGTTCGCAAAAGTAGTAAAAATTAGTTTCACCGGTCCCCTTATACCGTTTACCGAATTTTGCTTAGAATTTACCCTGAAAACTAAGAAAACCAAAAAAGTTTTCATAAACTTGCTGCAAAATGAATGAGCAGTGGAAGTAAGAGACAGGATACTAGTAGAATCGGGATTGTTATTCGGGAAATTTGGAATCAGGAGCATGACCATGGACTCCCTGGCCGAGGAGCTGGGCATATCCAAGCGCACCATCTATGAACATTTCAAGGACAAGGATACCCTGCTTATAGAGGTAATCAAATACTACAAGGAGCAGAGTAAAGATGAGGCTCACCGCCTGATCGAGCAATCGGACAACGTGATTGAGGCCCTTTTCCGGATCATCAAAATGACCATTGGCCAGATGATGCAGATACATCCTTCTTTCTTTCACGATTTCAAGAAATACCATTCAAAAGTATTCAGGGAGATTGCAGAACCCGGCAGTATCAGGGATTTTAGTATCACCGGCAAATTACTGAAAACAGGAATCGAACAGGAAGTATTCCGGGAGGATATCAACCTGGACATCGTAAACCGGGCCATCCATGCCCTCTTCGACCTCTTTAACCAGGAAAGCAGCCTGGTGGAAGCCGGATATGACCGGAAAGATATTTTCGAACAGGTGCTGATCCCCTACTTCAGGGGAATCTCTACAAAGAAGGGCAGAAAGCTCCTGCATGACTGCAAATCTATTATTGAATAAAACACACCTAAGATATGAGAAACAAAATCAGTAAATTTTTTATTAGCCTGCTCCTGGCAGGAGGGATGATCGCCCCGGCAATAAGCCAGGAACCAGCCAGCCCTACAGCAGAAAATCAGGCTTCATTCTCAGGCACTGGCGAAACAAACGGAACATATGTGCTGGATATGCAGAAAGCTATCGAGCATGCAATCGCCTATAATAAAAGCCTTAAAAATGCGAGAATGGAAGTGGAACGATCCGACGCCAGTATATGGGAAACTATTGCCCAGGGCCTTCCGCAGGTGGATGGAACATTGGACTACATGACTTATTTCAATTACGAGATGGAATTCTCTTTCGGAATGGGTGATGGTGGAACCGATTTCACCCAGGAACAGCTTACAGATGCATGGAATCAAACCTCAGCTCAATTCCCGGGTAATCCGGCGCTTGGCCTTAATCCGGTTACCTATCAGGACATCTATAATTACTCGGCCGGATCTGCCTACTCAGGAATCCTGCAATCTATGCTTCCGCCCAGTACCATCCTTTTATCGGATGCGAGTACCGCCAAACTCCAGGTTTCGCAGCTGATCTTCAGCGGACAGTACATTGTGGGAATCCAGACTGCCAAACTGGCCAAACAAATTTCTGAGCAGAATTACGAGTTCAATGAGCTGGGCATCAAGGAATCGGTAATCACCTCATATTACCTGGTGCTTATAACAGAGGAATCCCTGAGAATCCTGAAACAGAATGTTGAGAATCTTCAGGAGACGCTGAAGCAGACCGAAACCATGTTCAAAACCGGCATGGCCGAACAAACTGATGTAGACCAGATCCGGATCACTGTCAACCAGTTGCAAAATTCGGTGAATTCACTGAACAGGAACCTGGAGCTGAATTACAATATGTTCCGTTTTCAACTGGGTCTGGAAACGAATGCCGTGGTGCAGCTAACCGATAACCTGGAAGACCTGTTTGCCAGCGAAGAACCTGAATTGTCACTCGCTGCCCCCTTTGTCATGGAAGACAATGTGACATACCAGCTCATGAAATCCCAGGAAGAGATTAACGAAAAGCTGCTTTCAATGGAAAAATGGAATTATGGTCCCACGATTGCAGGCTTCTATAACTATAATGCCAAGATCCTAACCACCGATTTTGATATGAATCCTAACCACCTGATGGGTGTATCCATGTCGGTACCTATTTTTTCAAGTGGAATGAGAAAAGCAAAGGTCGACCAGGCTAAAATCAATTACGACATGGCTCAAAACAACATGAGCATCATGGAAGACCAGTTGAATTTGCAGGAAAAACAGTTCCGGTACAACCTGGAAAGCTCTCTGGAGAACTACGAAACACAGAAGGAAAACGTGGAGGTAGCCCTGAGGGTTTATGACAGTTTCCGAAGGAAATTTGAACAGGGCATGGCTTCAAGCCTTGACCTTACCCAGGCAAATGGCAACTATCTGGAGGCCGAAAGCAATTATATGAGCGCTATGATGGAAGTTCTGAATGCCAAATTGCAACTGGATAAATTAATGAATAAGCTTTAGCACACAAGATATTGATAACAAGACTGATCATGAAAACCAAACCCACCATGAAAACCATAAAATTTGCCATGCTCACCTTTCTTGCCGGTGCAGCACTGATTTCCTGCAAGATGCAGCCTCCTGGAGCCGATACTGAAACATCTGCCCCAGCCGAAGTTAAAGTTCAGCCTGTAAAGGTGATGGACCTGATATACCGGGAAACCGCTATATCACAAACCATCACCTCCACGGTTGTCGCCTATGAAGAGACCTACCTCTCCCCGGCACTTTCGGGCCGAATCCGCTCTGTGAAAGTTGAAGTGAACGACCATGTGAAAAAAGGCCAGCTCCTGGTTGAAATGGACCGTACGCAACTGGAGCAGACCCGTTTGCAGTATCAGACCCTGCTTACCGACCTGGCCCGGATGGACACCCTTTTACGCTATGGTTCGATTACCCAGCAAGCCTACGACCAGTTGAAGACCCAGGTGGAAACCACCGAACTGATCCTTGAAAACCTGGAGGAGAATACCCTTCTCAGGGCCCCCTATGCCGGAGTAATCACAGGAAAATACTATAACGACGGAGAGCTGTTCTCACCAACCCCCAACACTCCGGTCGGAAAAGCAGCACTGGTCTCCATGATCCAGATCGATCCTGTGAAACTCCTGGTCAACCTTAGCGAAAAGGACCTGCCCCTGATTAAAACTGGAATGAAAGCAACGGTCACAACGGATGTTTATCCAGGTGAGTTCTTCCAGGGCACTGTGTTCAGAATCCATCCTACAATCTCGGCAGCCACGCGCACCTTTGCAGTGGAGGTGAAGGTCCCCAACAAAAAGGGGGAACTGGCCCCGGGTATGTTTGCACGTGTCAACCTGAAGCTGGGTGAAAAAGAAGCTTTGATTGTTCCCGCCATTACTGTCCTTCAGCAGTCGGGGACCAACGAAAAATATGTGATGCTAAACGAAAACGGAACCGCCAGAAGGGCAATTGTCAAAATTATAAGCCGACACGACGACCAGCTGGAAATTGACTCTCCCCTCATAAAGGGTGGCGAAAGCCTGATTTATGCAGGCCAGAACAACCTTGAAAATGGGACTCCCGTAAAGGTGGTGGTTGATTAACATTAAAAGCAAAGAACAATGAGTATATACGGAAACGCGGTCCGACGACCGATTACAACCATCATGATCTTTGTGGCATTGATTGTCCTGGGATTCTATTCCCTGAACAAGTTGCCCATCGATTTCTACCCGGATATTGATTTCCCTGCCATATCGGTTATAACTACCTACGCAGGAGCCAGTGCAGCCGATATTGAGACCAATGTAACCCGCACCATTGAGGATGGCCTCAACTCGGTTGGAAATCTGAAGAATATTTCATCAACCTCGCGCGACAATATGTCCATCGTGGTGTGTGAATTTGAATGGGGGACGAACCTCGATGAAGCGTCCAACGAGATGCGGGATGCCATTAGTTTTGCAGAGCAGTTCCTCCCTGAAGAGGTAGATAAGCCCACCCTCTTCAAATTCAGTTCAAGTGCCATGCCCATACTCTTCTATGGAGTAACTGCCGAAGAGAGTTTCCCGGCCATTGCCAATATCCTGGATGAGAAAATCGTGAATGCCCTGAACCGAATCGACGGGGTGGGCTCGGTCGGACTCATGGGGGCGCCTGGACGTGAGATCCAGGTCGATATTGACCCTCGTAAAATGGAATCCTATGGTATAAGCGTGGAAATGATTGCCGGGGTACTGAATTCGGAAAACCTGAACCTGCCTGCCGGGAACATCGAAATGGGTCTGATGGATTATCCCCTGCGAATCAAAGGGGAATTCCCCTCCAGTGATGTGCTCGATGATATCGTACTTGCAAGTTTTAACGGCCAAACCGTTTACCTGAAAGATGTAGCCACCATTCGTGACACCCTTCGGGATGTACCCCTGGATGAGCGCCTGAATGGGAAAACCGGCATGCGGATTATCATACAGAAACAGTCGGGGGCCAATACCGTACAGGTATGCCAGGATATCCGCGCAATCATGCCGGACTTGATAGAAACGCTTCCTGACGATGTCGAGATCATCACCTTCTTTGACTCTTCAGAATTCATTGAGGACTCCATCAACAACCTGTCATCCACCCTGATGTATGCAGCCATTGCAGTAATCCTGGTGGTACTGTTCTTCCTGGGCAGATGGAGGGCCACTTTTATAGTAATCCTCACCATACCTATCTCCCTGATTGTATCCTTCATTTACCTGTATATTTCGGGGAGTTCCATCAATATTATTGCCCTTTCATCGCTCTCCATTGCCATCGGGATGGTAGTGGATGATGCCATCGTGGTGCTTGAGAACATTACCAAACATGTGGAGCGAGGCGCCAGCCCGAGGGAAGCGGCCATATATGCCACCAATGAGGTTTGGCTGGCAGTCATTGTAACCACGCTGACGGTTGTAGCTGTATTCCTGCCTCTGACCCTTATTGGAGGAATGACCGGGGAACTTTTCAGACCCCTGGGATTCATTGTTACCATAACCGTGGTTACCTCTACCATCAGTGCCATCTCGCTGACTCCAATGCTGGCCTCCAAAATGATGAGGTTAAGGAAGGCGCCACAAAAGATGCGCAGGACCAGTTACGACAATACCATTGGACGCCTGCTTAACCGCCTGGACAATTTCTATGAGCAATCCCTGAAAGTGGCCCTGAAATTCAGATGGGGAACACTGATCATCGCATTTGCAATCTTCGCTATCTCCATGATGATGGCTGGTGGAATGGGATTTGAATTTATGCCTGAAGCTGACCAGGGTTCCATGACCGCTGCCATTGAACTGCAGACCGGAATCCGGGTGGATGAAACCACAAAGATTGCCCGTAAAGTGGATGCATTCATTGCAGAGAATATGCCTGAGGCCAAATTTTACTATACCTCGTCCGGCTCGGACGACCAGGGAGGGATGATGTCCCTCTTCATGCAATCGGGATCTCACCGGATCAACATCAACTTCACGCTCACTGACCTGGACGAGAGGGAGCGAGATGTATGGGAGCTGGCCAATGTACTCAGGGAATACCTTGCTACGATTCCTGAGATCGTCAGTTATGATGTGGTCCCGAACGGAGGGATGGGTGGAACCACAGAAAACAATGTGGAAGTGGAAATCTACGGCTATGATTTTGACGCCACCTCTGCAATTGCCAATGCTTTGGCCGACAGTGTAAGACCTATTAAGGGAGCCACAAACGTCAGCGTAAGCAGGGATCCCTCCAAACCCCAGCTCCAGATTGTTCCCGACCGGGAGAAGATGGCCCAGCACGGACTCAACACATTCAGCATGGCCAATGCCGTGCGGAACCGGGTGGAAGGCCCCTACCTGAGTCGCTACCGGGAGGAGGGTGATGAATACGACATTGTGCTTCGTTTCGTTGAAGAAGAACGAAACTCTCTCTCTAACCTCAACGATATTGCACTTGTAAATATGAATAACCAGTTGATCCGCCTGGGTGAAGTAGCTGAGATCGAGGAGAACTGGTCTCCTCCCAATATTGAGCGAAAAAATCGTGAACGAATCGTAAGTGTATCGGTAACTCCTTACAAAGTACCCCTGAATAAAATGGCAGAACAGGTACAGGCCAAAATCGATGCGATGGATATTCCGCCCGATGTACATGTCGTAATGGGAGGTGCGGTGGAAGAGCTGCAGGACTCTATGAAGGATCTGATGCTCCTGCTGTTGCTCAGCCTGGTTCTTACCTACCTTGTAATGGCCTCTCAATTTGAGTCTATGAGAATGCCCTTCATCATCATGTTCTCCATCCCCTTCGCTTTTACAGGAGTGATCCTGGCCCACGTGTTCACCGGAACCACCATGAGCGTGATTTCAATGGTGGGTGGAGTGATGCTGATTGGAATTGTGGTGAAAAATGCAATCGTACTGGTAGACTATATTAACCTGCAACGTGAACGCGGACTGGACCTGAATGAAGCCATTGTGGTATCAGGTAAGTCGAGATTGCGTCCGGTATTGATGACCTCCCTTACAACCATCCTGGGCATGCTTCCTCTGGCCATGAGTACCGGATCCGGATCGGAAATCTGGAGCCCAATGGGAATTGCGGTCATTGGCGGATTGGTTTTCTCAACCATAGTTACTCTTATACTTGTTCCTGTGGTATACCAAATGATGCTCAGACGCAGTGAAAAGAAGAAGAAGAAAATTGAGTATGATTTTATGAATGGAATCGAAACAAGCCAGGCTGATAATTAGAATTTAAAGCATATGAAAGCTGTATTTATCGTATATAACCAGGCACAAACCGAAAAGGTGGAGTACCTGTTTGACAAACTGGATATCAGGGGATTTACACGCTGGACCGACCTTACGGGTCGGGGCAGCGTGGAGGGTCCTCCTCACATGAACACCCACACCTGGCCTGAACAAAACATGGCCAGGATGGCTGTGGTGGAGGAAGAGGCCGTTGAAGCAATCCTTGAAGGCGTCAAACGCCTCGACGAGGAGAACAAAGACGTGGGTATCCGTGCCTTTGTGTGGAATGTGGAAGCTATGTATTAGTTCGGATGCGGGTAATTCTTTCCACCTCATTGATCAACAAAGGAAAGGCCGGAACCAACATGTTATGTCCATACCCATCCATTTCATACAACCTGGTATCGGGATGGCCCACAACTTTCATCATCCGCATCAGATAGGCGTTTTCCTCATAACGACCCAGCATCTCAAGTTCCCTGTCGCCCGTGATTAACAAAAGAGGTGGCGCATCCTTTCTCACATGGAAAAGGGGAGCCAGGTCATCCACGACAGGCTGCGTACCCTCGATTCCCCGTTCGGCTCTGACTGTGAAATGCGTAATTGTATGACCACTGAATGGGATCAGTCCCGCAATCCGGTTTGCGTCGATATCATGCGCCTGCAGCCACCTAAGATCGAGCCCCACCATGCTGGTAAGATAACCCCCGGCCGAGTGACCCGAAACAAAGATTAGATCGGGATCTCCACCATAGGCTTCTATGTGATTAAATACCCAGGCAGTTGCGGCCGCCGCATCTTCAATATATACCGGGGCTTTAATTTTGGGGTAAAGACGGTAATTCACAGCCACCACAGCCATGCCTTTTTGCTTTAGCTCTTCAGGAATATACTTGTTCCCACCTGTCAAGCCCCCGCCGTGAAACCAGATTATGGTTGGAAATTCTTCCAACTGCTCCGGAAAATACAGATCCAGCACACAGCGCTCCTGCATATAGTCATCATCCTGACTCACAGATTCAGGGTAATATGGAAGGTTTTCAAGCGTTTTGTAGCTGGTTTCCTGGGAGAATGCCATGGAAGTGGCAAGCAGGAACATTATAGAAAGAAAAGTTTGCTTCATGGTTTAAAATTTATAGGTCTGCTGCTAAGCATTAATATTTATCATAAATAGTCAGGGCCTCAACAGCGGCCAGGCGGCCTGCCTCCACCATCTCTTCAATCTTATGAAAGTCGTACACATGACAGGCCTCACTGGAAACATTCACCAGGATATCCGGGGTATAATTCGACATGTAGAGATCCGACATCTGTATGGTCATCAGGTCAATCGTCCTTGTTATCAGGGAGAAATAACCCATTTTCTCGGCATGACTCACTGAAGCCCCCTTCGTGTGGCGGTCATGATCTTCATTCATCCCTTCTTGGTGAAGCCTTTGACTTCTTCCTCCTTTTTCCAGGATTTCTCCTCCAAGCCTGACAGGGACATCTGCAATGACATTCACGGCTACCAGGATATCCCCATCATTCCGCTGAACACGGTTAATGGGAATGTTGTTCATGACCCCACCATCCACAAGCAATCGGCCCCTGCTTTTTACCGGGGTAAATACTGAGGGGATGGCAATGGATGCCCTGATGGCTTCCCACAGGCTTCCATCCCTGAACACCACTTCTTCCTTGTTCACCAGGTCGGCTGCCACAGCGGCATATGGGATATCCAGATCTTCAATAAGGATGTCCGGGATGAAATCCTTCATTTTCCTGAACAGGCGTTCCCCTTTTATCAGTCCCTGCCTGCTCAGGGCAAAATCGGCCATCAGGAACAATTTGCCTTTATCAAGCGTAGCTGTCCACGATTTCAATTCTTCCAGTTTCCCGGCAGCATACACACCCCCGATAAGCGAACCCATGGATGTACCGGCCACAGAACTAATCACATACCCCTGCCTTTCGAGTTCATCAATGACTCCGATATGGGCTAAGCCCCGGGCTCCTCCTCCCGATAATACAAGTGCAACTTTTTGTTTCATTCAAATGCAATTTATGCCGGGCTTTGATTTCAGGTCGATTTTAATCTAAAATAAACAATAATTTACTTACAAGCCTATATAAGAGTTTAATAAAAAATCATACATTTATCCTTGAATATTAAAACTAGAGCTTTTAATTTTCAAGGATTATGATTCCAAGAATACTATTACAAAAACAAATACATAAATCCATCCGGGAGAATCCTATAACGGCTTTATTGGGACCAAGGCAATGCGGAAAAACAACCATCGCCAAAACAATTGCCTCAGATCAAAAATCCACATTCTTTGACCTGGAGAACCCGGCAGATCACTCAAGTTTATCTCACTCCCCCATGCTCAGGTTTGAATCACTGGAAGGCCTGATTATTTTGGATGAGATACAGAGAATCCCTGAATTATTCCCCATCCTAAGAGTTGTTGCTGACCAAAAAAACACAAATAGAAAAATCCTGATTCTGGGCAGCGCCTCACCTGGTTTAATGAAAAATGCATCTGAAACTCTTGCCGGTAGGATTTCTTTTATCGATATGACGGGTTTCAGCCTATTGGAAATTGGATATGAAAACTGGAAAAAACTCTGGCTTCGCGGATTCTTTCCCCTTTCTTATCTGGGCTCGAATAACGAAGCAAGTTCCAACTGGAGAGAAAACTTTATCCGAACCTTTCTGGAAAGGGACATTCCTCAAATGGGCATAAATATTCCCTCATCTGCACTCCGGAGATTCTGGACCATGACAGCGCACTATCACGGCCAGGTATGGAACGGCTCCGAATTTGCCCGCTCCATGGGAGTCACTGAACCAACTGCCAGAAAATATATTGATATTCTAACAGGGGCCTATGTAGTTCGACAGCTGCAACCCTGGCATGAGAATATAAGAAAACGCCAGGTAAAATCCCCAAAAGTCTTTATACGAGACCCGGGTATACTCCATAGCCTTCTTAGCCTTCCCGGTGAAAGTATTTTATCTCATCCAAAACTTGGTGCTTCCTGGGAAGGATTTGTAATAGAAGAGATTCTGGAAATCACCAGATGCCAGGATGCATACTTCTGGGGAACCCATGCCGGTGCTGAGCTTGATCTGATGATCTTCAAAAATGGGAAAAGGATTGGATTCGAGGTGAAATACTCAGACGCACCAAAAAGGACCCGTTCCATGCTAACTGCACTTCAGGATCTTGGTCTACATCACCTGTACGTTGTCAGTCCGGGGACCCAGTCTTATCCACTTGACAAGAAAATTACAGTAATAGGAATAAGGCAACTGTCTGAAATCTTGTCAGGATGAGGAGTGCTTACCCGTAAGCGAAGTGATCTTAAGCTTCAGGATTACCATACGGTCCAAATTCTTCCGATTGAATTCAATAAGATGAGGAGCGCCATGCTGTGCCATAATCACTTCCAGTCCCATTTGTTTGCTGGCATCATCGGACAAAATCTCCACAGCACCATAGCCTATCACCGAACGGTAGCGGGTAGTCCAATCACATGCCCTGTCCCCTTTGATTATCTCCACTGTATCCTCCACCTCGAAGCAGACCTTATGATTCTGCCTGAGCAGATCGATTTTCTTCCCCTCGGGTGCCGAATGCATATAGATGAATCCATCCCGGTAGCCGTAGTTTACGGGTACGATATAAGGCTGATCCCCATCCATCATGGCCAACCTGCAAATCAGGGCCCCTGAAAGAATCTCCTTCAGAACTTCTTCCTCCTTTATTTCGAGTTTCGCTTTTCTCATTCTTCCACTACTGTAATTATCTTTTTCCTGCTTGCCGTATCTGAATTGTTCTCGAAGTATTCCACCAGAATCCCCCCATCCAAATCTCCCTGGCCCTGGCCGGTGCTATCTACCTCACTCGAATAAACTGAAAATTTTATAGACAGATCACTGCTTGTGCCTGATTCTTTCACAGTAAAGGTCTGAGATTGTTTCTCATGATCGTAATCGGACACGTTCCAGTTAACCGGCCCATTGGGCATTACCCTGTAATACCAATGCCCTCCCGACATCTTTATGGTCAGATTGGATCCTGCCGGCAGGTCAGCAGCCATGCTGTAATAAATTTGGGGATGAAAAACGGATTTTTCTCCATAGAGGATATTCTCCCCGTAATCGCTGTATTCAGGATATTCTATCAGGGCGGTGTGCTCATACTCCGTATTCTCAATAAAAATATCCAGGTATTTTTCAAAATCAGGAAGTTCAACCTCCATTCCAGTCTCCTCATATCTCGATTCAAGGTTATGCCTGATGGATGCTCTATCCAGCAACATGGCCTGGTTTATCAGAATAGAACCTGTGGATTCGGAGTTCAGTTCACCATCCTCCTTCAAGTCCGAATTGATATTTGCAATCAGCTCTGACAATTCAGCAACAGAGTGGTAGCCCTGAAGAATCAGGGAAATGGCTAAAAGAATGGCATGTTCGTCACCAGGCTGAGTTATATCAAGCAGTTCGGATTCGGACATAAGAGGCTTCTCTATGGAAAAAATTCTCAATACCTCAGTCTGCGCCTGAGCTTTGGCTTCAGTGAAGGATAAACCTTCACCCAGCAAATAATAAACCCGATCTTTCTCAAGATGGGAGATCAGGTTCACGTTCAGTGTACTTTTATCTGTTAGATTTGACAGTGCGTAGAGGATTAACCTGGCTGATGATGTTTTGTCCTCTACTTCATTGTAATAAAAGCCATCGGCCTTAAGCTCCACAAACTGGGAAGAAAGCTCCACCTGTTTTAATTCAAAACTTCCACGGTTATCAGTGATCTGGGTATTGAAATTTTTACCGGTCTGAACCATCTCCTGGTTTAGTTCGGCAACCGTTATAGAGGTTCCGTTAAGATAGGGCCCTTTCTGAATATACCCTGTCAATTCCTCAATGGAAACCGCATGTTCTTTATCGGGATTCTCCTTGTCACATGAAAATGCAAGGAAAAAAACCAGGGCACAAATCAGATAGCCTGAAACATATGGAAAAGGTTTCATAAGGTTATTGGGTTGGTTTGCACCTTCAAAGATAAAGAATAAGTGATCTGCAAGGAAATGCTTTTAATCATTTCCCGCTTCATGAAAATGAAGTACTTTTGTTTTTTAATAAAAAATATATGAGAATATCATCGATTTTATGCATTGTCATTTTTGCCATGGCCATGGGCACTACTGCCTGTTCAGATTCCCCTGAACAAAAGGCACTTCATAAGGGAGAAGAAATCTGGTTTGAGGAAACTGTGCACGATTATGGAGAGATTCCTGAAGACGGGGATGGCAACTGGACCTTTACATTTAAGAATCTGGGGAAGGAGGCCATCGTCATAAACCGGGTGCGTTCCACCTGCGGATGCACTGTACCAGCCTGGCCAAGGGAGCCTATTAACCCGGAAGCAACGGGCGAGATCACCGTTAAGTATAACACAGCCCAGGCGGGCACATTTTTTAAGTCGCTCTATGTCTATTCAAGTGCCGGAAATTCTCCGGTGAAATTGCAGATTAAAGGAAAAGTCATCCCAAACGAAGAATAACATGCCAGGAATATCAAAAAAAGGAATACAAATGCCAGCCTCTCCTATCCGGAGACTGGTCCCCTTTGCCGAAGAGGCAAAAAAGAAAGGAAGAAAAGTATATCACCTTAATATTGGTCAGCCCGACATTAAAACCCCCGAAGTGGCCCGTGATGCGGTAAAAAACATGACTGCTAAGGTGATAGAGTACAGCCATTCGGCCGGAAATGAAAGTTATCGTCGAAAGCTGGCAGCATTCTACCAGGGGATAGGAATTGATGTGGATCACACCGAAATGCTGGTAACCACCGGGGGATCGGAGGCCATCACTTTTGCACTGATGTCGACCGTCAATCCGGATGAAGAAGTGATCGTACCCGAACCATTCTACGCCAATTACAACGGCTTTTCTGTATCGGCCGGGGTAAAGGTTGTGCCCATAACCTCCAGTATTGAAAATGGATTTGCCCTTCCTCCCATTGAGGAATTTGAAAAAGTGATTAGCCCTAAAACAAGGGCAATCATCATCTGCAACCCGAACAACCCCACAGGTTACCTCTACTCACAGGGAGAACTGGAAATGCTTGCGGAAATTGTAAAAAAACATGACCTCTACCTTTTCTCGGATGAGGTATATCGTGAATTCTGCTATGACGGGGAGAAACACTTCTCTGCCATGAACCTGAAGGGCCTGGAAGAGCACGTGGTGATATTCGATTCTGTATCCAAGCGTTACAGCATGTGCGGGGTAAGGGTTGGAACCCTGGTTTCAAAGAACAAGGCTGTAATATCCACCGCCCTGAAATTTGCCCAGGCCAGGCTGAGTCCGCCATCCTACGGGCAGGTTGCAGGTGAAGCTGCGCTTGACACCCCTCCCTCCTATTTTAAGGAAGTATATGATGAATATATTGAACGTCGAAACTTCATGGTCGAGGCCCTGAATAAGATTCCCGGTGTGCTTTGCCCCACACCCAAAGGCGCTTTTTATACAGTGGTGAAGCTTCCGGTGGAGGATGCTGACCATTTTTCCAAGTGGATTCTCAGCGACTTTGAATATCACAATCAAACTGTAATGATGGCTCCGGCTTCAGGATTCTACTCCACTCCCGGATTGGGCAAAAACGAGGTCAGGATTGCCTATGTATTGAAGAAAGAAGACCTGGCCATTGCCATGGAAATCCTGGCAGAAGCCCTAAAAGTTTACCCCGGGCGAACCAATTAATCTCCTGCCTGTTTAATTTAAATACAGGTCAAAGGATTTGATTACCTTTGCAAAACCATATTTTAAGAAAGAAACATATTGAAATTTAGTGATTTCGGCTTTGAGCCCTCCCTGATGGAGGGCATAGAAGCCATGGGATTTGAAACCCCAACACCCATCCAGCAACAGGCCATGCCTATAATCCTGGAAGGAAAAGACATTATCGGATCAGCACAGACCGGTACGGGGAAAACGGCAGCCTTCCTGCTTCCTGTCATCCAAAAAATTATCGCCAATAAGAGAGCGAATAAAACCAGGGCCCTGATTATTGTTCCCACACGGGAGCTCGCTCAGCAGATTGATCAGCAGATGGAAGGCTTTGGCTACTTCACCCCGGTGAGTTCCATTGCTGTATATGGCGGAGGAGACGGGGCCCTGTTTGCCCGGGAGAAGAAAGCGCTCACTGAAGGTTGCGAGGTGGTAATCTGTACACCCGGAAGGATGATCGCCCACCTGAACAACAACTATGTAAAGTTTGATGATCTGGACTACCTGATCCTGGATGAGGCCGACAGGATGTTGGACATGGGATTTCACGAGGATATCCTGAAGATCATCCAGTACATTCCGAAAAAGAGGCAGAACCTGATGTTTGCTGCCACCATGCCCAGGGAAATCAGGACCCTTGCTAAAAAGATACTGAACGATCCGGCAGAAATCAGCATTGCTGTGTCCAAGCCAGCTGAGAAAATTCTCCAGGTTGCTTACCCGGTTTATGAAACCCAGAAGTTGCCCCTCGCAATCCACCTGCTGAAAGGGCGCAACCTGAAGAGCGTTATCGTATTCTGTTCCACAAAACTGGCCGCCAAACAATTGGGAAGACAGCTGAAACGTGAGGGTCTGAAAGCTGAGGATATCCATTCGGACCTTAACCAGAAGGAGCGCGAGGAAATTATGCTCAATTTCCGGAACAGGAAACTGAATATCCTTGTGGCCACCGACCTGCTTTCAAGAGGTATAGACGTAGACAACATCGAGCTGATCATCAACTATGATGTTCCCCATGAAGGCGAGGATTATATCCACCGTATCGGCCGGACGGCAAGGGCTGAGACAGATGGTATAGCCATTACCCTTATAAGCGTGGAAGAGCAGTATAAGTTTGCCCGGATCGAAAAGCTCCTTGAAAAAGAAGTTACAAAATCGACAGTCCCCGCCGAATTGGGAGATACACCTGAATACAACCCGGAAAAGAACAAGGGACGCGGAGGCGGCAGGTCTTTCAAGGGAAAAGGCCAGGGAGGCCGGAATCCCAAAGGGAACAGGCATGGCGGAAATCCCAAAGGCAAACGTTCAGGCGGTGGACGACCCGGAGGGAAACCCGGAGGCAGGCCGGGAGGTAAGCCCGGGGCTTAATATCCTTCAGCTAGCCCGGTCAAGAACAAAAGCCTCAGGATTCTTGCCCTTCACATCTTTATACATCTCGTTAATCTGGGCAATCACATGGTTGTAATCGCTGAGCTCATATATGGTTCCCTTTACACCCATTTGCTTTTTCTCATAATCAAGAAAGCCTACCACGATAGGCACCTGTGCTTTCACTGCCATATAATAGAATCCTTTATTCCAGTCATCAACCTTGGAAATTCGGCCCTCGGGTGATATCACAATATGGAGTTCATCTGCATGTTTCAAAATATCCGCCACCTGGTAAATTGCATTTTTGCCTTTCACACCCCGGACAGCCATGGAACCAAACTTCTTCATCACCAGGTTCATTGGAAAAAAGAACAGTTCTTTTTTTGAAAGAAACTTATAGTTTACACCCAGTTCACAAAACCCCAGTTTTCCATAGAGTGCATCGATATGGGCTGTATGCGGTGCAAAAATAACAATGGACTTTTTAATATCCGGGAATTCACCAACAACTTCCCATCCCATCCTGGACAATACTTTACCATATTGTGTTTTCATCCTTGCTTGTTTATTATTCGATTTTTTACTTAAATAGTATTTTTATACTTTTTATGTTTTTTAGTCAGTCAAAAGGCAAAAAAATTATTTCATCCCTTTCAAAAGAATTTTAACCATCCCATCGATATGCGGTAGATATTGATCATATTTTCCCTGGATAAAAAACGGAAGTTCCAAGCCTTTCATAATCATAATGAACATCTGGCTCAAGACCTCCGTAGCCAGCTCAATATGAAACTCTCCCCGCTCCACTCCCTTACTAATTATTAAAATCAGCTTCTCCTCTTCCCATGCATAAAAATCATTCCTGACGTCATCCATAAACTCGAAATGATCAATTTCCCCGGGACGAATGGTTTCATGATAATTAGTTGCATGCTGCGTTACTTCCATCCTTGTAAGCACATACTTCCTTAACTTCCCCTCGGCCGATAACTCGCTATCATGAACCACAATTGAAAGTCTCGATTTAATCTCATCCACCTCCTTTTGCACAACTTCTCGGAACAAATCTTCCTTACTTGAAAAATGATAATATAGCGAACCCTTGGCCTTCCTTGCAATTTTGGCAATCTCATCCATGGAGGTTTTCTGAAACCCAAAGCGTCCGAAGAGCCTGTCGGCCACATTCACAATTTTATTCCTGGTTTCGTTAATCCCCATTTTACTTTCTGACTAATTTTGTTTTTCAGTACAAAGAAACAAAATTCCTTCCACACAGGCAACATCCTTTTGGTTTTACATGGATCGAGCCACTATGAATCGTTGTGGATCACCTACCGCCGGTCTGAACAGGTAGATTCCCGGGACTAAGAGCTGCACATCAGCCCGGTCCGAACGAACAACCTGCATGACTGCCTTCCCGTTCAGATCATAGATGGTCCCGGAAACAATTCTGCTGAAATAAAGCACCCCCCCAGGGACTGGATTGGGATAAATCACCAGACCCTCACCTGTAGCGAAATACTCATCCACCGATGTGCCCAGGTTTGAAAATCCCGGGCTGGGCTCATTAAAAACAATCCAATTTGATCCTCCATCGACAGACCAGCCCATGGAGACATCACTCTCCTGTGGACCGAAGCTGAGAGAATCGATAATGGAATAACCTTCTGAAGGCCTGTTTGAGAGCCTCAGCTTTTCTCCATCTGAACTAATCTTGAAAGAGGCATGATCTTCCCCCTGATCTGGCTGTCCGTCGAGCCAAACCAGGTAGAAAGCCCCCGATTCAAGGTACCGGAAAGGAAATTTATACTTTCCAGGCGATCCCATTTTATCACTCAGAAACAAGCTTCCCAACCAAACCCTGACCGGGCCGGGATTATAGATTTCCACCCAGTCGTCATACTCTCCGTACTCGTCACTGATTGTAGTACTGTTTGAGGCCATAAACTCATTGATCCGGAGTGGCCCGCATGCCAGCGGGAAAGACTGTACAATGGAAGATGCCGGATACCTGGACTCCTGGGACTTCTGATCGCGGGCTGTGAAATATATCTCCACCCCTTCAATACCTTCGGGCACTGCAATGGAATCCAAAAATGTTACTGTACCTGATATGGGATCCCTATAGGCTGGCAAAACCGGGGTTCTAATCTGCCACTCCCCCGCATCTACCCTGTAGTGAAGGGATGTGGAAAAACCGTCCTGGTCATCCTCCACCGACCAGTCGACCCGGATCCATGTCGGATTTGCATCTACTCTTGCATGTGAAATAAGCGGAGGGGCATCCGACTCAACACACTCATCCAGGGCAGTGGAAGCCCTTAGGGAAGCATATTCTAACACCCCGTAGGGTAGCCACCATTTATCCGAGATTCCCTCGCTCACGGCATTCATAAAATCAGAGAAGCTGTACCCAAAATCCCTTGGGTAGTAGGTGTCCTGACTGACCCATGGACTGATCTGGTCTCTCCAGCGAAGGACCTCCTGCTGCAATTCATCGGAACTGAGGTAGGCTGCCAGTTCCTTCACATACCCTGTGTACTGTTTCCTGTATACATCCTGCGCCATAATCTTATCATACAGGGGCCTGGCCTCTCGGGACCAGCTGTAAACAGATTGCCGGGTCCAGTCCACTCCCAGCCAGTCGAGCCCCCAGGTATTGTCTAGGTCATAAGCTATGTACTCTATACGTCCGCTTACCTGGTCACGATACAGGTAATAGTTATTCTTGTTCCCGATATAGCCGTCCCAGTTGGCGCTCATCACATCTACTGCTATAATTTTCAGGTATTGCTGTACATTCATTCGTTGTTCAAGCTCTTCCATGAAACGGGAACCTGAATAATCATGAATGACAGAGATGAAACCGGCAAGATCCCCGTAATCATCCCACTCCCTGTTGGTCCGGAGATCATAAACCCTGCCATCCTCATCCCCGATTATATAATCATTGGGATTCTCACTTATATATTCCAGGTCGGCCGGATAAGTACACTTGTAAAGGTTCCCGTCATTGGTTCCGAATCGCGAGTTTACGAAACACTCATCGATGTTCTCGGTGTTAATATACACTCCATAAAACTGGGAGTTGATATATAGGAGAACGTGGTTCGATCTTAAACTTGGGAGTCCCAGCTTCCGAAATGTGGTCCAGCTCAGTTTAGACCTGAGCATGGAAGGATCGTTGACCTCTGCATTCAGGTTCATTTTCTCCAGCGCATGAAATTCTCCTCCATCCTTAAAGGTATTGAAGGAAAGCTTGAAAGATTTCTTGGCCTTATTCCTGGATGTATTTCCCCTGATACGAATCCCTATATCTGGAAATAATTCTTTAGTCCCTTCCCTGGTAAAGCTGAACTGCGCCTTGTATTCAATATCGCTCCAGGGATCGGAATACATGGCATCAAGATCTCCCTGTGCTATTGTAATATCAATGCGGGGAAGGCTATGGTCATCATAAATAAAACCCGGATCAGGATGAATAAGCTGCCCAAATAAAGCCCCGGCCCCCATCAGACCAAACAAAAATAAAGCAAATATATACTTAAGTTTCTTAATCATAAATCAGGGATTCCTTCCTCAGATCCATAAAATTTTCAATATCAGAACTCCAGCTCTCACGGATCTGATCCTGCTTCCAACCGGCCTCAATCTGTTTCCTTAAAGAAGCTGTCCCGGCAAGTTTTTCGAAATAAGAGGTAAAAAAAACTTTTTTGTCCGGAAAGGCATCATAGGCATCTATCAGGAATTCCAGGAACAGCTGGCTCCAACCCTCTAAAGGGGAAAAATCTCTCAGGTCCTTTCCATAACAGACCTGCCCTTTGAACTTAGGGTTGCTTGCTACACCTTCAATGGAGCGTGGTGTAAAAGAAAACGTCCCCTCTATTTCGGGATGTCCATATACTTCGAAGGGCATGGCCGTCCCTCTTCCCTCACTGATTATCGTACCCTCAAAGAAACAAGTGGAAGGATATAGAAGAATGGCGTGATCGTTGGCAAGGTTGGGCGAAGGTCGAACAGGCATTGAATATGTGGTTCCATGCGTGTAGTTCTCACAAGGAATGACAGTCAGATCACAGCGTACACCTTCCCTGAGCCAGCCCTGGGCGTTTATCATCTGTGCCAGTTCACCTATGGTCATTCCATAGACCACCGGGATGGGATGCATTCCCACAAAGGAAGTGTACCCAGGTTCAAGGACAGGACCATCCACATAGCCTCCGTTGGGATTGGGCCGGTCAAGCACGACCAGGGGTATCCCGTTTTCGGCACAGGCCTCCATCACATAGTGCAGGGTGGAAATATACGTGTAGAATCGCACACCCACATCCTGAAGATCAAACAATATAAGTTCCACTCCGGAAAGCTGTTCAGCCGAAGGTTTCTTGTTTTTCCCATAGAGGGAAACGACCGGAATCCCGGTGAGCGGATCTCGGTGATCATCCACTAATACTCCGGCACCTAATTCACCCCTGAAACCGTGTTCAGGACTGAATAAGGTCTTGATCTGACGCTTATCAATCCCTCTTTGCAGAATTGTATCCAGAAGGTGTACCTGGTTGACCAATGAGGTGTGGTTTGCCACCAGGGCAAACGACTTTGATCCTATCAGGGGCTGGTAGCTTTCGAAGGATGCCGCGCCCGGCCTTACCTCCAGGTTTTTTTTCTGAGCTCTTGCACAGCATGCAAACATGGTCAGTACAAGAAGCAGTGTAATGCTGATTCTCATGAATCTTTAATCAAGGTTTCTGTCAATTGCCAAACTTTTACCAAAGATAACTACATTTGAATCCAGAACATAAATTCATTGAATACCGAACTGTTTATTGCGCGCCGGATTATCGGCAAAAAGAAGGGACGAAGAAGTTTCTCAGGCTCCATAGTTGCCATTGCCACCTTTGGCATAGCACTTGGGCTGGCCGTTATGATCATAGCGGTAGCGATCATCACCGGGTTTAAAAAGGAGATCTCTGGAAAAGTTACCGGATTTGGTGCCCACATCCAGATCCTGAACCTGGATTCAAACATATCCTTTGAAACCAAACCCGTACCGGCCCATCTGGAAAGTCTGGACAGGGTAAAAAAGCTGGAAGGCGTCTCGAACATCCAGCCTTTTGCGCTTAAAGCAGGGATCATTAAAACCGGAGAAGAGATTCACGGGGCAGTCCTGAAAGGAGTAGATTCTCAATATGACTGGAATTTCATCGAAAAACATATGATCGGGGGGGAGACTTTCAAAGTCAACGATTCTATAAGGACAAACATGGTCGTCCTTTCCCTCCACACGGCTAATCTGCTGAACCTGGGAGTGGGCGATAAATTTACAATGTACTTTATTCAGGAGCCGCCAAGGGCCAGGACTTTTACAATTCAGGGAATCTACAACACCAGCCTGGAGGAGTTCGATCGCCTGTTTATCTATTCTGATATTAAACAGGTCCAGAGGCTAAATGACTGGAGTGAAGAGGAAGTAAGCGGTCATGAAGTTATGCTCGTCGATATGTCCAGGCTCTCTGAAATGGCTGAAAAAGTCAGGGATGAAGTGGGTGTCGATTTTCTGGAGGATGGAAGCCGGCTGAAAGTGGAAACCATCGAGGAAAAATACACCCAGATTTTTGACTGGTTAAACCTGCAGGATCTGAATGTGATTGTACTGATTATCCTGATGCTGATTGTAGCCGGGTTTAATATGATATCCGGCCTGCTGATCCTGATCCTGGAACGTACAAACATGATTGGTATATTGAAGGCCCTCGGAACAAACAATGCATCCATCCGGAAAATCTTCCTCTACCAGTCGTCCTACCTTACCCTGCTTGGACTTGCCTGGGGTAATATAATCGGAGTGGCCCTGTGCATGGCCCAAAAATACCTTCATATCGTCTCCCTGGATCCAAGCTCCTATTACCTGGATACTGTTCCAATCAACCTGAACCTGATGCACATCCTGCTATTGAACCTGGGGACTATGACCATCACCATCCTTTTTCTGCTGCTACCTTCCATGATTATTGCCAGGATTTCGCCCGATAAAAGCATTCGATTTGGCTGATGAAGGCTGTAATTGACAAAGGCAAGTGGATAAGCGAACTGAGGGGCACCCTTCCGGGTGAGCAGGCTCAACTGAAAATGGCCCCGGAGTTCAGGGGTGAATTCCCGCATAATTCTGAGCCGCAGGCAGCAGCGGTAATGATCCTGATGTATCCACTAAGAAATGCCACAGGGATGGTATTTATCAAAAGAAATTCGTATGATGGTCCGCACAGTGCACAGGTTAGCTTTCCGGGAGGAGCATGGGAAGTTGAAGATCGGTCACTGGAGCAAACGGCACTAAGGGAAACCCGGGAAGAACTGGGTATTAAAGGGAAAATACAGGTACTTGGACAATTAACAGAACTCCACATCCCTGTCAGTAACTTCATCGTTACACCCTTTGCCGGCTGGTTGGATCAACGCCCGGATTTTTTTCCCGATCCTTCTGAGGTACAATATATAATTGAGACATCCCTCGAATTCTTACTTGATCCTGCCAACATCCTGTCCGATCATTGGGAACACCATGGAAGAAGCATTAGAGCACCCTTCTACCTGGTGGAAAATGAGAAGGTATGGGGAGCTACTGCGATGATGCTCTGTGAATTTCTTCAAGTGGCCTCCAGGCTGCAAGAACATCACTGTTGATAATGTTCTTGTAATGCTCGTAGCGTTCAAGCACCTCCCTTACATAGTTGTATGTCTCAATCCCCCTGGCATATCCGTATTTAACAACTTTATCAGTATAGTACTCAGGATCGGACTTTTTCAGTAACCAATTCTCAACATTGTCAATCCAGACATTGGGATCGTCCCCATTTTTCTCGGCCAGTCGACGTGCATCCTGAATATGGCCATAACCAATGTTATAAGCTGCAAGGATGAAGCGGGTCCGTTCCTCTTCATCAGGAATACTCTCCATGAAGCGATCTTCAAGCCACTGGATAAACTTCACTCCTGCCCGGATCTGCGACCTGGGCGAAGACTCCGGACTTACTCCGTAATTATTTGCTGTTCGGGGCATCAGCTGCATTAGCCCAAAGGCTCCTGCCCATGAAACTGCATCAGGATTGAACCTGGACTCCTGGTAAACCATGGATGCCAGCAACCGCCAGTCCCAATGAATCAATTCACTCTCCTCCTTCAGAATCTCATCAAAACTGGAGATCTTTCCGCTGCTCAAAGCATAATCTTCACTGTGAATATTCCTGAAAGTATGCCTGTTCATGAAATACTTATTATGGAGATTGGTATATTCGCTGGTACCCTTAAACTCATCAATCCACTCATCAATCTCGGCTTTAAGGCTATCTGATTTCAACTGAACTGCCCAGGCCATATTCTGCGGGAAAGATACTACTGTACCTATATCCAATTGAGGGAAATAGGTGGTATTTACCTTACCCACATTCTCATCGCAGATTGTATAATCAATCTCACCCAGGGCTACCCTTTGAATCAGTTGCTCAGACTCAAGCTGAACTTCCCTGATCTGGATACCACCTCCGATTTCATCCGAAAGCGAAATCAGGCGTCTGGCATATACCGAACCAGACTGCACGTATACCGTCTTTCCTGCCAGGTTAAGCTGATTTCGGATGACATTTAGTTCCAGCTGTTTGGGATTCATCTCATTCCAGCGCTCAGGTTTTCGTTGAACCAGTACCTGCCGGGTCTGCAAAAGCGGGCTGGTGAAATTCACATACTGCTTTCTTTCGGCAGTCACCGTCAGGTTCATAGCAATCAGATCGATCTCACCTTCCTGCAGATCCCTGAAGTTTTTGTCCAGGTCGTTACTTACCGACACCTCTAATTCCAGTCCCATATGATTGGCAAGAGCCTGCAGCATCTCGAACTGGAATCCCAGGGGCTGGCCACGGTAAATGAAATAGCTGATGGAATTATACTCAGTAACAACTTTCAAAACCCCCTCCTCCCGGATCCGGTCAAGGTTGCTAACCACCTCTTGCCTAAGACTGTCCACATCCCTGAACCTGGAAGGCCGATCGTCCCGGCAGGCCGTCGTTAAAAGAAACGAAAGCACCATAAAGCCAGTAAAAAATTTTCTAATGCGCTTAGGTATCATCAGTCATAGAATGTCCATTCCAGTCCTAACCTGAAATACCGGGGTTTCATAGGGTAGTTGTAGGTACTGAAATAATTGTTTCCAAGGAACGTGCCTCCGCTTAAGAGGTTGTTGTATGAAAAGAATATCCTGGTACGTGCAATTTTTATGGCAATAAACGCATCCAGGAAAGGATAGGCACCAACATCACGTTCATTCTGAAGGTGATACACCCCCGTAGCCGGCATATAAGCACTGGCCTTATATTTGGTGGTGTAGGAGAGATCAAAGCCAATGGTTGTAATCAGCGCTCCTTTAAAAAGGGACTGCCTCCAGTAGTTTGAGCTGTAAAGTGCAACAGTCGGCAGATTAAGTACCTCATCCGCTGTCGTATACTGCACAAGTAGTTTCTCCTCCGAATTGAATCCGGAAAGGATAAAATGTTTTGAGAAATAGCCTGAAAATATAAGGATGTCCTTATCATAAACCTGGGGAAGTGCCTGCTCATCCCAGTACTGGTAATTGGAAAGATAAGCAATACCGAACCTCAGGTCCATCTCCAGCTCTTCACTATACACAAAGGCTTCTCCCTTAATCCTCAGTAAAGAGGCAAAATCGTTATCCCATTTAAAAAATGAAGAAGAATAATGATTTGCAAAATAATGGGGCCGGCGCAATTCAAAGCTTCCACGTAATCCCAGATCGGCCTTCTTCATAAACTCCCTTGAAAATGTAGCATTCACCCTGAAATCATTCTGGTAATAACCCAGGAGATAGTATTTACCGTCCATCACCCAATCCCAGATACCGGTTGTTGGTCCAGCCAGATAAAATCCAATATAAACATCGTTGAAATAGGTATCATCGAACACAGCAACTGCCGAGTCCCTATAGACAGAATCAGGTTCCAGAGGACCATTGCTAATGGTATCCACATAGGAGAGTACCTCCCGGGCCTGGGGAGATAGCATGCCAAAACGTCGTAACTCATGCCCGGCATAAACCCTGGCCGAGATTTTATCGTAGTCTGGGTCTCCCAGAATTACCTGAAAAACATTTGAAAGTTTATCCTCCGAAACAGAGTCAAAGGCACTTGACACTTCGTAGTAGTAATTATCATATACCGGAGAAAGGGCCTCGGTATTAACCACATCCTCATAGGTTTTCAAATGCCTGTCATATAGAATCTGGTGTGAAAGGGATAAGGTCTTCCCTTTTGTTGACACATTCCCAAGGGAGTCAGTGGAGCTCGTTCGCTCAAAAAGATTGTATTTCTGGGTAGCGAAAAAGGAAATGTTCTTATACTCTGATTTTGCTTCAGTAAGTTGCATAGTATAGAGCCATGGCTTGTCCTCTGTATCTGCAATAAAAGCATCCAGATCTTCAAGTCCGCCATGATCCTCAGCCTGAAAACCATTGTAATAGAAAGTTCCGAAAATACTATAGCGGTTCCTGGCATGACTCCCGAAGAGCCCAACGCGGTTCGACCGCGTCCCTTCATTTGTATATAATGCCTTACCAGCCAAAACATTAAACTCTAAACCGAAATTGGTATAGGGTGAAAAATTCTGGGTATGCAAGACATCGATATTCTCCTCCCGCCAGTCCACCACCGGAATGGTAGAATAGGCAAGCGTTGTAAAAGGAGATCGGGTGTTATAAAAAGTAGTGCGGTCTGGAGTCTTCAGATAAGGATCCCATCCTGAACCAAAAACAAAAGCATCATTTTCGGGCCGCAGAAAGAAATCCACATGTTTCATTCCATGCCCAAGGATACCCAGAGATTCATAACTAAAGCCCTCCTTATATGCTGGCTGAAAATCGCGGTGCAACTGGTGCATATTTGTATCAAGGGGAGTCTCTTCAAAACGGGTATAATTATGCATCAGCTTCCAGGTATTGATACGCTTGGCTGTATCAATCACCTGAGCCTGCATGGTCGTCAGAGATACCGTTAATAATATGGATATGATTAGTCTGCTTTTCACCTGTATATCAGGTATTAAATACTAAGTTAAGCTGTGAGCCCGGAACTAGGAAATTATAACGAAATAGTAATTAACAAAGTATTAAGAGTGAAACCCTTTTACTTAATCAGGCTTTAATAAAAGGATAGCTTTTAGCCTGGAATGAGGTATAATAAAAAATCCCGCTTACCAAAAGGTAAACGGGATTTAAATAAGATAGGCGACGACCTACTCTCCCACAAAAACGCAGTACCATCGGCGCAATTGGGCTTAACTTCTCTGTTCGGAATGGTAAGAGG
>CAZRPW010000009.1:74924-77518 GCA_964601975.1 uncultured Bacteroides sp. | reverse complement strand
AAAGTCTGTAAAGTCGAAAGTCTGTAAAGTCGAAAGAGGGAGATACGCCCTCTTTTTTGGTTTTCTTCGGTCACTCTGATTAAAGAGGTCATATACCCCTGTTGATATTTCATCAAAGAAGCAGTCACTTTTTTCCATAATTTCAGTTTATCCTTTAACATTATATATTATTTCAAAGTAAATGGCTGCTGAATTTTTATCCTCTGTTGGTGTTTCTTACCAGATAGACCGACTCCTCTCTGAAGCAAACAGCGAGATTGTATTCTTTTGTCCAGTTTTAAAACTGCATGAAAGTGTCATCCTGAGATTTCGGCAGGCCGATCAGCGCAATGTTCGCATTACCCTCATTTTCGGGAGAGAACGAAGCCAGACCAGAGGGCTTCGTTGGTTCAAGGAGTTCAAAAACCTGAGGATTCTTTATCACGATAAGTTAAATTCCTGTGTCTACCGAAATGAGAAGGAGCTGATTGTTACCTCCCAGGGTCTGGAGGATATGAGTTCTGGGGTGAATATGGATATGGGGGTTCTGATTACCAAGATGCGTGACCGAAAGGCCTTTGAAGATGGTATTTATGAACAGGAGCTATTGGAGGAACATGCCGAGGAAATTTTCGCCGGAGCCAATTATGAGAAACATGAGGAATCTTCTAATCCGGAGGAGATTATCAGGCAGATGCCCTATGTGAACTATTTTGGAATTGAGGACAGGACCCTGGAGAATGGGAAAGTAAAAGCCCCCAGTGGAAAGTTCTATTTTCCGGAAATGGAATTATATAACGACGGGACCATCAAATTTCAAGGCTTCAAGAAGACTCGTCAGAGGCATGGTGAGTGGATTTTCTATACCTACGAGGGATTTGTACGTGAGGTGGTGATTTATGAAAATGGCAGTTACGTGGATAAGATATTCTGTGATTATGAGAATCCTGCCAAACCCATTTCTAAGTATTACCTGCTTTTCGGCCTGGGAAATTCTGTGAAGAAACTCTATGGGGTGGAGATTCACAATCTTTATTTTGACAGCAAAATTAAGGATTTCACGGGCTCTGATGAGACCAAATTGTTTTATCACAGCGAACGCTTCCTGAATAAGCGCGGCATCTTCGACAATCCGGAGACTTTCCAGGATATGGTCGATCAGATCTACAAAGCCCTTTATGAATAAAAAAGGGCCTGTCTCACTATGCAAGCGGAACCTGGCTCAGCTATCCCCAATAGCCTTTTATTTCGATCTATTATCTCAATTAAGAACCTTCTGCCTAATGAGCTTGGGAGCCATATTGATTTTCAATCCAAAATTACTGCTTATTTTTCCCTGGTTCGCCTTCAGTGGATCCAGCAAAGAAATTCCGGATCCTAGCTCTTCCTTCAAATTTCTGTATTCAGCAGACCGTTCCATACTTAGTAAATCGATGAAGAAAAGAAACCCCTTCTTTGCAGAGACATACTTTGCAGAGACATTCATATTTCTCGCAAAATAATAAAATAGCTTATTGTGATCGACCCGATCTTTAGTCTTGAATAGAGCATAACCGGGCTCAATGACACCTCCACAAAACTGGGACTTTGTAGCAAAATCCACAATAGTTTTCTCCATATCAATTACCATTGCTTGTTCAAGCGGATTTATCCGGATGAGGTCAAAACCAAAAAAAACGAGTTGCGTTTTGCTGAATGAAATGATAGTCAATTTCCCCAAAACTCTGGATGGTTGGCTTCATCCTCTTTTTAGTGACCACATAAACTTGGGCTGCCGATAGATGGGCAGCCGACGCTTTGCTCTCAAATGCCTTGGCTGCCGATGCTTTGCTCTCAGATAGGGACTTTACCCCATTGAACTTTAGTGCTGAAGCATACCCTAATTAATACTCCTTATTCAGCATAATATATTTAGCCATCTGATACTTATCAGGCACATAGCTTTCCGGATCCTCATTTAATGGAATGATATGATAAACGTTCCGGGCTATTTTGTAAAGCATGCTCATATCGACCATATCTGCAAGTATTCTTGCCAGATGAACAGGGTTCTTCTCTGGAAATTCCACCGCCACATCCTTAAACGAAAAACCATATATGTTTCTGCGTGAAAACTGCTTAATAATGCACCAATCACTTGACTTCTCGTTGGATGTAATAAATTGTCTGGATACCATACAAATTTGGTGCTTTCCTGACCATATAATCCTAATAATATAATATTATTTCCGAATATCAATAGTATTAGTTCTTATATGGACATTTTGTTATTGTTACATTAGTTTTTCAGTATTTAGTATCGATATATGCTCTGTCTTTACATTATTCTAAAAAAAGACACCCACGAGGTGCCCAAACGATGCAGATAGACCATACAACGCTTGCAGATCAAATAACACACAGACCATACAACGCATCCAGACCATACAACGCTTGCAGATCAAATAACACACAGACCAATCAACGCATCCAGACCATACAAGGCTTGCAGATCAAATAACACACAGACCAATCAACGCATCCAGACCATACAACGCTTGCAGATCAAATAACACACAGACCATACAACGCATCCAGACCATACAACGCTTGCAGATCAAATAACACACAGACCA
>CAZRPW010000009.1:0-74824 GCA_964601975.1 uncultured Bacteroides sp. | reverse complement strand
AACGCATCCAGACCATACAACGCTTGCAGATCAAATAACACACAGACCAATCAACACATCCAGACCATACAACGCATACAGACCATACAACGCATACAGAATAAATGCCCATACAGAAAGAGCCAAAAAAAGGTAGGCAAAGGTGAGATGAAAAAAAGGACTGCATCGTGCTGTTTCAGGACAGTGATTAGCTTAAAGCTATCGCCCCTGCCTGGCGCATAGAGGACTTTCGTCTCCATGTTTCAGTGTCCTGCCGGGCCCACCACACAAAAAGAAGAGGCTGCCCCTTGCGAGACAGCCTCTTGTAGTGTTCTAAAAAAAGGTGAGTTTTACCTTCCCTTTTCTCTGTATTCTTTCCTGGCCGAGTAGTTGATGATCAGTGCACGTGCTCTCCTGAGCGCCTGCTTCACATCATCCACCTTACCCATGGAAATATTCTCATCGATCCTCAAGGACATGGTCATCCTGTTCTTGTCTGATTCGGGAAGTTTCTCCCTCTCAAAAAGAACAAAGTCCTGTACCGACTCATAGGGTATTCCTTCCTCATTCACCAGCTTGTCGTTTAGCTGAATCATGGGCTCGGTTCCATACATCGCGGCCACGTGTCCAACGGGACGGCCGACGTAGATATAGCTTACAAGAGATTTCTTCTCCAGCTTCTTTACCTCGGTAGCTTCAGGTACTTTAACCTTGACCTGGACTTCAGTTTCCCTCATTGTCGTTGCCACCATGAAAAAGAATAAGAGCATGAAAACAATGTCAGGAAGCGAGGACGTATTGATCTTTGGAGATCCGCTCTGTTTTTTCCTTTTGAATTTAGCCATTACCTACTTATGTTTTTAGGATCCGATTCGGATATGTTCATCTTATAAATCTTCCGGATTCCATTATTGATCTCCTCCTCAACTGGATTGGCCGTATTCAGTTCGTCAAAATCTTTATCGAAATAAAGATTACAAAACTCATTACGCAGCGTATTTACTGCAGCCACCAGTTCGTTCTGTACCTGTAGGTACTTTCCATACGTGGTGGAACGGTCGTTTTGAAGAGAGATCACTCCCTTGGATACCTTTCCCCTCCAAACGCCGTCTGGAGGTAACAGTGAAGAACTTCCCGGAGGAAAGTTGATTTCAACTTCCTCTTTCTCAGGGAGATTCATGCTATTTGTGGGATTAGTAAAGAATTCGATGGTCTTAGCTTTCAGATCTAGCCTGTCCATCTCTTCCCCACCTACCATCAGGCGGTCGCTTCGGTTCAGAAGTACAACAAGCACATTCCGCTTGTTCACTTTAACTTCTACTTCCTGATCCTTCTCCGGTTCTGGGGGAAGGAGCCTGGTGATCCCGGTATCAATATCCATGGTAGTGGTAACCAGGAAGAATATCAGGAGAAGAAAGGCGATATCCGCCAGTGATCCTCCATTAACTTCCGGTGTTTCTCTTGATGCCATCGGTTATAGTTTTCTATTTAAATGCTTTTGAGATAATTGAATACAGAATTGAAGCCAGTGCCAGTCCAAAGAGCATGTAAGTTATAAACAATACTGTATCGATCATCTTCAGGGTTCCAGGGTCACTGTTGCCAGTGCCAGTGTATCCGATGATTTCCATTGGAGTGTCATCCGACATGAGATAGGAAATCACTACGATTATGGCAGTTGCAGCAAGTACAAGCCCCAGCCTGAGAAGTGATTTAGGATTAGATGCCACAGCAATCATCGGGAAAATTATTGCCGATAATAGTGCTAACAATACTAATAAGTAGGCCCAAATAAGAATAATGTCGGTACGAAGCCAAACAAAGTATTCCCATCCGGAGAGGACTTCCTTAGCCGATTTAGCCTCTATAGCAGGAGTCGTGACGGCAACTACTTCCTCAGCGGGAGCTTCTTCAGCAATCGCTGTAGAGTCCGTTGCTGTGGTGTCAACCGTAGGCAGCGGTGCCGCGGGGGTCATATCCACCGGGTTTGCAGCTTCAGTTACGCGCAGCTCCATTTCGTCAACATCGACGGTATTGGGACCCACGTAAAAGAAAAGAACCACAACAAGCGAAATCCCTGCGACGATGTATAATATGATTCTTGTTAAATTTGAAAAAGCCATTGCTTTCTATTTTTTAAGATTATGTTTTGTCAGCAGGTCAATGAGTGAAATAGAAGAATCTTCCATCTTATTAACAATGCTATCCATCTGAGCTATGAGGTAATTGTAAAAAATCTGCAGAATAACTGCTACAATCAGACCTGTTACAGTGGTAATAAGTGCAATCTTGATACCACCGGCCACAACTGTTGGAGAAATGTCACCCTGCTGCTGTATGCTGTCAAAAGCATCAATCATACCAATTACAGTACCCATGAAACCAAGCATAGGTGCAATGGCAATGAAAAGTGAAATCCAACTCAGGTTCTTCTCAAGGAGACCCATCTGTACACTACCGTAGGAGACAATTGATTTCTCAACTACTTCAATTCCCTGATCTGCACGGTCAAGACCCTGGTAAAAAATACTGGCCACGGGTCCCCTGGTGTTACGGCAAAGCTCTTTGGCGGCTTCAATCCCACCTTCATTAAGAGCCTCTTCGACTCCTTCAAGAAGTTTGTCGGTATTGGTGGTGGCAAGGTTCAGATAAATGATCCTTTCAAATGCCAGTGCAAGACCGAAAATCAGGGATAAAAGTACAGCGCCCATAAATCCGGCACCCCCTTCAATAAATTTAGTTTTAAGAGTGGTATGGAGAACTTTAAGGCCGCTCTCTTCTTCCACTTCAACCGCAGCAACAGGAGCTACGACTTCTTCAACTGCAACCTCTTCAGCTACCTGTGTGGTATCTTCGGCGGCAGGAGCTTCTGTCGTTTCGTCCTGCGCAAAGATCGATGCTCCCATAAAAAGCATCCCGAATACGGCTATCAATGCAAATAATTTTTTCATGGTGTTGTTTGTTTGTTTTACTATTTAATTATTATGTGAATACTCCTATTTTTCCAAGTTATCAGCGAGGTTAATCGCCTATAAATAAGAACTTGCGGAGAGAGAGGGATTCGAACCCTCGGTACCCTTTAGGGGTACACACGCTTTCCAGGCGTGCCAGTTCAACCACTCCTGCACCTCTCCGGTATATTTCATAATCACATAAAGCGATTATGAACCTTCTATCATTCAGATTTTTATAAGAACGAATACCGAATTTGGCTTCCTGCCCATTCTCGGTATAATTTCGCGGCGAAAAATACGAAAAAAAATATTAATACGACTACTCACAGCAAGGTGATTTCACCTTTCAGTGATTTATTTAAAAGCATTTTAACCTCATCAGCGGGTAATTCCAGGGCCAGGAGGACCATCATTTTGCCTAATGCAGCTTCGGTTGTGATGTCGTAACCGCTTATAACACCGGCTTTTAACATTTCTCTGCTGGTCTCGTATTTTCCCATTTCCACACTTCCCCTGCTGCACTGGGTAACATCCATTATGAATATTCCATTATCGAGCGCTTTTTTGATTCGGTCTAAAAACCAGGTGCCTGTTGGGGCATTTCCTGCGCCGTAGGTCTCCATGATTATTCCTTCCAGCCCTTCAATACCAAATATGGCATCCAGGTGAGCCCCGGAAATGCCCGGGAAAAGCTTCAGAATTGCAATCTGGGTATTCAGTTTTTTGTGGACCTTAAGTTCCGGGAATTTCCCGGGATCTCTTATAAATTCACGACTGTATATAAGGTGAACCCCGGCTTTGGCCAGGTAGGGGTAATTCCCCGATGAGAATGCATTGAAATGCTCTGCATTAACCTTTGATGTTCGGTTGCCCCTTGACAGTTTACTTTCGAAATAGATACAGACTTCCGGAACCAGCGGTTTCCCATACTCTTTGGCAGCTGCAATCACGATGGAGGTGATGAGATTTTCTTTTCCATCGGTACGGAGCGCCCCGATGGGGAGCTGGGCTCCTGTGAATATGACAGGTTTGGACAAATCCTCGAGCATGAAACTTAGCGCTGAAGCCGAATAGGCCATGGTGTCGGTACCGTGGAGAATTACAAAACCATCAAACTTGTGGTAGTTCTCTTCAATAATCTCTGCCAGCCTGGTCCAGGTGGCGGGATCAATGTCGGATGAATCAATGGGCGGGTCAAAACTCACAGACTCGATCGTATATCCGTATCCCTTGATTTCGGGGATATACTTTAAGATCTTACTAAAATCAAATGGTTTAAGAGAACCGTTTACCGGATCTTCCAGCATTCCAATGGTGCCACCAGTATAAATAATTAATATGGAACGTTCGTTATTAACCATTATGCATTTGAGAGTTGAAAAAGTTCGAGGGCATTGTTTGAGGTGACTACCCCGAGCTCTTCGCTAGTTAAGTTATGAATTTCTGCCACTTTTGCGGCAATATGAATGAGATAAGTGCTCTCATTTCTTCTTCCCCTGAAAGGGGCAGGAGCAAGGAAGGGAGCATCGGTTTCGAGAAGCAAACGATTCAGCGGGATTTGGCTCACAGTTTTACCCAGGTCTGAGTTTTTAAATGTTACAATTCCGTTGATCCCGATCATGAAGTCGTAAGTGAGTGCCTTCTTTAACTCCGCCGGTCCCCCGGTAAAGCTATGAAACACCCCACGGAGCCCTTCGGTTCCGCTTTCATCCAGCATTCGGAATATTTCAGGGAATGAATCCCGGGCATGAATGACCAATGGCAGACCAAGCTCTTTGGCCCATTGGATTTGGGTTTTGAAAACGATTTCCTGCTCCTTTATAAAAGTCTTGTCCCAGAAAAGATCAATTCCAGTTTCACCAATTGCAACAATGCCCGGATGCTCTAGCTGCTTTTCAATGGATGTAAGCTCTTCCCGGTAGTTCTCTTTTACCGAAGTTGGATGGAGTCCCATCATGGGAAGGCATACCCCGGGGTACTGATCTGCCAGATTGAACATGGACTCTGTAGTGGAGCTGTCGATATTGGGCAGCAGTATTTTTGTAAGCCCTGCATCCATTGCTCGTTTAAGCATAGCGTCCCGGTCTTCATTGAAGGCATCCAGGTAGAGATGGGTATGTGAATCGATGTACATTTTTTTTAAGCGGCTACAAAGCTACAATAACCGAGGGATATTTTTTAGCAAAGAGCTTATTGCTGCGCAAAAATTCCAGTTTGCTAATAAAATATCCCTCTGAAAGGAAAAGGGGCTCCTTATCCGGGAGCCCCTGAAGACTTATAAAATTTCTATACCACTCCCTGTGCCATCATGGCATTGGCTACCTTGACAAAGCCGCCGATGTTGGCGCCATTCACATAATTCACATATCCGTTCGATTCTTTACCATAATCCACACAGGTCTGGTGGATATTCTTCATGATGGTTTGCAACCTGGCATCTACCTCTTCCCTTGACCATGGCAGTCGCATACTGTTCTGGGTCATCTCCAGCCCCGAGACTGCCACGCCACCTGCGTTGGCTGCTTTGCCAGGACCGTAGAGAATTTTAGTGGACAGATAGACTTCGATGGCTTCGGGGGTGGAAGGCATGTTGGCACCTTCACTGATGACCTTGCATCCGTTTTTAATCAATGTCTCGGCATCCTTCTTGTCGATCTCATTCTCTGTAGCCGAAGGGAAGGCTACATCACACTTCACGTGCCAGGGTCGTTTCCCCTCGAAGTATTCACAGCCAAATTTTTCTGCATACTCCTTGATGCGCCCCCGGCGTATGTTCTTCAGTTCCATTACCCATGCCAGTTTTTCGGCATCTATGCCATCAGGATCGTAGATCGATCCGGCCGAATCTGAAAGTGTTACTGCCTTGCCACCAAGGGCTGTCACTTTCTCCACGGTAAACTGAGCTACGTTTCCGGATCCTGATACTGCTGCAACCTTTCCCTTCAGCGAGTCACCATTGGCCTTCAGCATCTCGTCGGCAAAGTATACAGCTCCATAGCCTGTAGCTTCCGGCCTGATCAGACTCCCTCCCCATTCAAGCCCCTTGCCGGTTAAAACACCTGTAAATTCATTGCGTATCCTTTTATACTGGCCAAACAGATAGCCGATTTCACGGCCGCCCACGCCAATGTCTCCTGCAGGTACATCGGTATTGGGTCCGATATGCCGGCATAGTTCGGTCATGAAACTCTGGCAGAAGCGCATCACTTCATTGTCGGACTTGCCTTTGGGATCAAAGTCCGATCCTCCTTTCCCACCACCCATGGGCAGTGTTGTGAGGCTGTTTTTGAGGACCTGCTCAAAGGCGAGAAATTTGAGGATGCCCAGATTCACAGTGGGGTGGAACCTCAATCCGCCTTTATAGGGGCCGATGGCCGAATTCATTTCGATGCGGAATCCGCGGTTTATTTCCACTTCCCCTTTGTCATTGATCCATGGAACCCTGAACAAGATTACCCTTTCGGGTTCGGCTATCCGTTCCAGGATTTTAGCATGTTTGTACTTTGGATTTTCCTCAATAAAGGGGATCAGTGATTCGGCAACCTCATGTACTGCCTGGTGAAATTCCGGCTCGGCCGGGTTTTTGGCCTTGATCTTGGCCATGAATTGATCAACTCTGGGATCCATAGGTTTTTTTTTAGGGTTTAACTGCTTAAAAATAAGAATCTTTATCGCAGTTTGACATGCTTTAAATCAGAACAATTATATGCCATAAAACATTTTCAACTCCTGAAGTTAACAGAATAATTGGTCGAAATTCTGGTCCGGTATCTATTTCCTGGTTCAGCCGAGATCCATTCTTTGAGTTCCATCTCCAGCAACATGGCCAGCACGTTCTGCACCGGTATGCCCAGCAGTTCGCTCAAAGTTCCGGGGGTGATGTCGGGCAGCTCGTCGATGGCGATCAGCATTTTTTGTTCTTCAGGTGTGAGATCCACTGAGGGTACAGATGGGAGCAGATCATTGTTTTCACCCTCCCATTTCAGAAGCCTGATGATATCGTCGGCCGATCTGACCATAGTGGCCATGTCGTTTTTAATCATGGCGTTGCACCCAACCGAGCGATCGTCTGTAGTCCGGCCAGGTACAGTCATTACTTCGCGGTCATAGGAGAAAGCGATGTCGGCAGTAATCAGTGACCCCCCTTTTTCTGAGGACTCAACCACCAGGGTTGCAGGTGTGAGGCCAGCGATGATTCGGTTTCGTCTGAGAAAATTATTCCGCTCCGGTCCCATCCCCGAGTGAAAATCGGTAACCAGGGCTCCCTGTTGTATGATTTTCTTTGCGGTTTCGCGGTGCGCATGAGGATAGATTGTGCTAAGGCCATGGCCCAATACTGCCACCGTAGGTAATCCAAACTCCAGGGCGGCACGGTGGGCAATCACATCGATTCCATATGCCAGTCCGCTGATAATTGCCAGATCCGGAATCCGGTTGGCCAGCTCCCTGATAATTTCCCGGCACACCCCTTTCCCATAGGAGGAGGCTCTGCGTGTTCCAACAACACTCAGACTCTTTTCAAAACGGAGATTTTGATCACCTCTTATATATAGAAGTACGGGACCATCGGTGCACTGGTTCAGCCGATACGGGAAATCCGGGTTTTGATAGGAGAGTAGGTCGATCCGGTGTCGTTCCATAAATTCAATCTCCCGTGCTGCCTGCCCAAGCAATGAAGATTCATTGATGGAACGTGAAAGTACAGGTCCGATTCCTTCGATGTTTTCAAGAACCCTTCTGTTTTGACTGAACACAGCCCGGGCCGAGCCTACTTTGTTTATAAGCTTCCGGGCGGTAACCGGACCAATGGCCGGAACCATGGTCAGTGCAATCAGGTATTGTAATTCTGTGCGATCATCAGTCATCTCTTTTTTGGGGTTAATGTGCTATCGGCCCTGCTTATCGATGTATGCTTCGGAATTATGATGACGCAACCAAAAGGAAGAGAAAACTATCTTTAGCGTAAATGCGTTGTTTTGAACCCCGATAAGAAGACCCTGCTATGAAAATCCTGAATAGAATCTTAGTACTATTTATTGCATTTGTTTTAACGGCTTGTCCCGGTGGGAATGAGGACTACGAGTTTGATTATGAAATCATTGTTACAGAAACCCCGGTAAACCTGGAGGGGATCAACTCGCAATATGATGACTATAATTCAGATCTTCCCTACCCCGGGGCAAGATTTGATATTTACTTTTCATCGAACAGAACCAGCGGCGGGACCCATTTTGATATTGTACACGAGAGTATGGATATTTCGTATCACATGAAAGACGATGTGCTGAATGTGCACTGCAATGATGCTTACGAAGACCTTTACCAGGCAAAGTTGTTTCCTTTGATTAACTCGGAAGGCGATGAACTGGGCCCTTTTACCTTTTTCGGTCCGGAGGAGTACAGCTATTTTTTCTACGCCGATAACCAGGATGGAAAATTTGATATCAGGTTTGTCCATTACCTGAAATCTGATTTTGGAACTTATGGAGCCAAAAACGTAGTGAACGGTCCTGTTGGATTGGAGTTGGTCAATTCGAATAAGGACGATCTATATCCAAGCATTACAGAAGATCAGTCTCAATTGCTCTTTTGCAGCAACAGGGAGAATGACATATTCAACATTTATAGCATCCAACTGCCCAATCAGTCGGTGTTGCACAGTTTTTTTACCGGTACTGAACCCGGACAGGTGGCTTTGAATCAGGTGTTGTCCAGTGATTATAATGATAAGTGTCCATCCATTTACAAGGACCTTCTTGTATTTGCTTCAGACAGAGAGGGTGGGCAGGGAGGATTCGATCTCTACTTTTCGCTCCTTCAAAATGGGGAGTGGACCAGCCCTGTGAACTTCGGACCGGAGATCAACACCGAATATGATGAATACAGACCCATTACTTTTCCTTTTTACGATAACGAGTACCTCATGATCTTTTCATCCAACAGACCCGGGGGGCTGGGAGGATTCGATTTATACATGGTGAAAGCAGACAGCGTCATTCAGTCGCAACAAATTCAATAATCGTTCTATAGAGCCGCAGGGAGGGCTTTCCACCGTTGTTACTTAATTGTGTATTTCTGAAGAGAGGCGATGATCCGGGAACGGTCCACAATGGATTGAATTTCGCTTAGCCTTGATTGGAAACATTTCACTCGGAGAATTTAACTTCTTTGACAATCTAGCTTAGTTTTCAAGCGTTAAAAAGAGGAACCCCACAAGTAATACCTGCAATGAAGATTACAAATGTAATGTTGGCTGGGATAATACTATTAATTACATCTTTTGGAATCGTTGAAGTAAATGGTCAGTATTCCTATAAAATCCAAAAAGACAAAAATGGGTTTTACTTGTATGGAGGGCTAAATTGGAAATTTATTACAGAAAGCAGGCTGCATATATCTAATCCATATGTTATAGATCCAACATTTCCGCACATTGATAGCACTTATTCCTACGATTGCTTTTCAACTCATATCGGCACTCATTATAATTTTGAGATTTTCAAATCATTAAATCTCAGAATAGGTCTTGAATGGAACACCAGAAAATATCATTTTAGGCTTTATCGTGATTCTATCAGCAAAGTATACTACCCAACTTTAGGGGATTACAGAGTGAAAGATATTTATCACACCATTGAAATTCCATCCGAATTAGCCTATAATATTGGAAGATTTAACATTGGAATTGGCGCTAAGTTTATCATTTGGGAACTAACAGTTTGGAAGTATTATATAAGAGGTGAAGTCGATTCCAAGCATTATTCCCAAGATTTTTTATTCCGGATTAATCAATCAAAAATGTTGCACCCAAATGTTTTCATTGAGTATTTAGCAATTAGGAATCCTAGAATGCCGGTATGGATCAAAGGCGCTTATGAATTTGGAGGGGATTACTACTCAATGTTCTTTTTTAGTTTAAAAACAAAGCTTTGAGCAGGCTGTTAAGGCATTGTTAAGGACCTACTGCAGTTTGGAAGTTTCACCTCGATGTGTGTGAATATATAACAAGGTAAAGATACTGTAACTCCCCCCTCGCACCGAGCTGGAGCAAGCTCCAGCGATGCGTCTCACATAAAAAATCATCTGAAGACGGATTTTATGTTGAGCCACATCCGCGATACAATCGCGAAAAGTTTACCGGTTAGAATTGACCTTGTATGATATAGTTATAAAGGTATGGCTTTGGGCTAGAAGGTCTAGGTTTTGGTCATCCCTGTAAAATAAGGTTAAACCGGAGCGCTCACCCCTGTATCTTAAGGATTAATTCAGTGCTGAAGTATAGATTTTGTAGCTGATCAACTCTTCAATGGACAAAGATTCCGGGCTTTATCTATAGTCGATAATTATAGTCGCAAATGCATGGCTATACACGCAGATCAATTCATCAGGGGAGCTGAGTGGTGGATATTCGTAACCGTATAAATTTCGAAGAGAATGAGATGCCTAAGAGGATTCAGGTTGATAATGGAAGTTTCCGAGATGAGTGTTTTAATGTAAATTGGTTTCTATCTTTACTCGACGCTAAGCAGAAAATCGAACAGTGGCGAAGAGATTACTATGGGTTTAGACCCCATAGTTCATTAAATAATTTAACTCCGAGTGAAGTACATTCGGAACACACAGAAAGCCCAAATTCTCTACTTCTGTCTGGCACAGGATAATGGGAGGGGGTCAGGTATAATGCTAGATTCAATTAAAAATGAAAGAGTTGATAGTTGTATATAATAAATAGAAGTATGGAAATAAACTCAAAATGCAGCACATTTTTGTTTAGTATTGATTTAGAGGATATTAGATTAAGGCTAGCAAAGCCTGAGGATTTTAAAGAAAGAGTTCCGGTTAATACTCATAGGTATCTTGAATGGCTTAAAAGTTCTAATTCTAAATGTACTTTTTTTGTTACAGGCGATATAGCTAGATTATATCCTTCACTTATTAATGAAATAATTAGTGAGGGTCATGAAATAGCTTGTCATACTAATGATCATTTGCCATTAGATAAACAAACACCAATAGAATTCAGAATCGATCTGGAAAAAAATATATTAGCATTAGAACGTGCAGGAGCAAAGAAAATAGAGGGTTTTAGAGCTCCTATATTTTCATTAACTCCCAAAACACAATGGGCATATGATATACTTTTTGAATTGGGGTTCACTTATTCAAGTTCTGTTTTGCCTGCAAAGAATCCATTTTATGGCTGGGAGAATTTTGGATATTCTCCCAAAAGGGTAAATAATAAAATAGTTGAAATTCCTTTAACAATGGGAAAGTTCGGCCCAGTAATTGTTCCTGCCGTTGGTGGAGTATATTTTAGGGTATTACCTTTTCTGAGTATAAAAAGCATTACAAAAAAACGCCTTAAAAACAAGATGCCTGTAGTAGGTTATTTTCATCCATATGACATTGATTCAGAACAGGAAAGATATATGAATCCAGGAATTAATGACAGCCATTTTTATAATTTCCTTATGTATTATAATAGAAGTAAAGTATTTAATCGCTTGGATGGTATAATGGCTCAGGGGTATAATATTTGTACATATTCAAGTTTTGTTAAAAATTCTAAGCTGTAAAAGAATTATGTATTATCAAATTTTAAAATCGAATACATCAACTGAAAATATTATTGCTTATTCAAAACTTTTGTCTCGAGTTTTTAATAAAAACCCAAAGTTTACACCTGAATTTCTACTTTGGCAATATTCACAAAATCCGAATGGGTCAATAATTGGGTCAGATGCATTTTTTAATGGTGAATTAATTGCACATCATGCTACAATTCCTGTTGTATATAGTTTTTTCGGGAAACAATATAAAGGGATATTAGCTATTAATAATGTTACACATCCAGACCATCAGGGTAAAGGTTTACTTACTGAATTAGGTAATGCTACTTTTAATGAAGCCAAAAGACTGAATTATGATTTTGTAATTACAGTTACAAATGCAAACAGTACACATGGTTATCTAAATAAATTTGGATTTAGGTTAATTTCTCCACTTGCTGTGAAAATTGGTTTTGGTAAGATAATTCCATTAGATATTAGAACTCAGAATGTTTATTCTTGCTGGACTAAAGAATCCTTAGCATGGCGACTAAAGAATCCAGCAATATGTTATCATCATGACAACCAGTCAATTCTCGCAAAAGTTAACAAAATAGGATTGTGTGCTCAATTAAAGTATCTAGATATATTAGAAATTGATGAATTGCTTCTAAAAAGTCATAAATCAAACTTTAATATTTGGATTGGATTATCTAAAGAAAAAAAGGAAAGTGGAATGTTCTTTAATATGCCTGATTTTTTAAAACCGTCACCTTTAAATCTGCTTTTTAAAGATTTACAAGGTAATATACCAATATTTGGTAAAGGGGATATTTGTTTTGAGCTTGCTGATTTTGATGCTTTTTAATGTTTCAGATGGAGGAAAACGCGAAACGCTATGTCCTGCTGTATTTCTGAAGAGAGGCGATGATCCGGGAACGGTCTTCCTCTTCAAGGGCCGAAAGGCTGATGGGAGGGTAGGTCACCACCTTGTTGCGGAAGTGCTGGTAGAGGATGATCTTTTGGTGACGGCCGAAGAAAAAAGGTTTCAGCTCGTATTTCACAAACTGTTGTTTCGGGATTTCGATGGAGTGCTTTTTGCTATTCATCAGGCTTAGTGGATAATAGCGTATTACAAGCATGTCACCATGGTCGCTGTAAGAAAAAAAACAGGGTTTCTTTCCAGAGTTGAAAATGTTAATCCCCACGTATATAACGGCAATGAAAATGATTACATGGTATTCGGTCAGTTTCAGATCTGGATTGCTAAACCAGGGGACAAGTATAAGCACTACGATGCCCATTGTAAATCCAATGGCCATAATCAGTCTTCTCAGCCAAATTCTGTAGGTGTTTTTCTGGTTGTCAATTCTCATTTTTACGCCTGTTTCGCTCTTTTCTGATCAGGGCGAGCTCGCGTCCGGTCTGTCCCTTTACCGAGGTATTCTCCTCCACCCTTCTCATAAGGTAGGGGAGCACGTAGCGAACCGGACCGTAAGGTACATATTTTGCCACATTAAAACCAGCTGCAGCCATGTTAAAACTGATGTGCTCACTCATCCCGTAGAGCTGAGAGAACCATACCCGTTTGTCGCCCGGATCCATTTTCCGTTCGATCATCAACTCGGCCAGGTACTTGCTGCTGTATTCGTTATGAGTCCCGTTGAAAATGGAGACCACATCGATGTTGTCCAGTGAAATTTTCAGAGCCAGGTTGAAATCCCTGTCTGTACTTTCCTTATCGGGCTGGATGGGATCCGGGTAGCGCAGCTTCCGTGCACGTTCCCGCTCTCTTTCCATGTAGGCTCCCCTGACAAACTTTGCTCCCAGGAAAAATTTCTCCTCCCTGGCGGTACGAATATCATGTTCCAGTACACCCACTCGATCGTGGCGGTACATCTGGTAGGTATTGAATACGATGGCTCTCTTATAGTTGTACTTACGCATCATATCCATCACCACCTGGTCGATGAAATTCTGATAAAAAGTATCTTCGGCATCAATCATGATGGGGATGTCATTGTCGAAAGCCGTTTGGCAGAGCTGGTCGATGCGTGCGCGGAATTTCTCACCCTCCTTCATGATCTCCTTGTCAGGTACAGATGCACCACTGAGTGCTTCGAGGGCCTGGTTGTTGCCGAAAGCGGTGGGCTTGAAAACGGCAAAGGGGATGTCCGGGTTAGCTCCGGCATTCTTCACTGCCCTGAGGGTTTCCTGCAGGGCTGCATCGATGGCCTTATCCGACTCCTTTCCTTCCACCGAGTAATCCAGGATTGAATATACACCTGCACTCATGAGCTTTTCTACGGCTGGCTGGCAGTCTTTCAGAGTTTCACCTCCCACGAAATGTTTAAATGCAGTAGGTTTCACTATCCATCCGATGGGAATCCTCAGTGTGGAACAGATCCAGATAAAGGGGTTGGCGATTTTTACAAGGATGGGGTAGGAGATCAGCTTAAAAAGAATGTTTGCCCGGAAGAGATCGCGGTCCGATTTAATGCTGAAGGCTGTTTTGGTATCTTCAAAGTTCATGATGGTCGTGTTTCTGCTATTGCTGTATATTTTGCAAGGCCTAATATATGCTATTTATTATCTTTGAATCATGAAAAATGTCATCTCCGGACCACAAAAAGCGGTGCAAGATAAAATCTATATTCCTTCCTCGAAGAGCATTTCAAACCGGATGCTGATTATGCGGGCCCTTTCTGGTAGCGGCTTTGAACTGGATAACCTTTCGGAGAGTGACGATACAAGGGTGCTGAATGATGCTGTAAAACAGGAATCCCGGGTGAAAGATATTGGTCATGCCGGAACCGCCATGCGGTTTTTGACTGCTTTTTTGGCCTGCGGAAACCAAAAGGTGGTCCTTACGGGTTCGGATCGGATGAAACAGAGGCCGGTGGGAGCACTGGTAGATGCCCTGAGGGAATTGGGAGCAGAAATTACCTATCTTGAAAAAAAGGCCTGTCCGCCACTGGAGATCAGTGGTGGATTGAAAATAGGGGGCCGGATTACCGTGGATGGCGGCATTAGTTCCCAGTTCATCAGTGCCCTGATGATGATTGGTCCGGTATTGGAAGGCGGACTGCAGATTTCCCTTTCAGGCGATGTGGTTTCATCTACTTATATCCGGATGACACTTGCCCTGATGCAAAAAGGAGGCATTACGGCATCTTTTGACGGGCGGGAGATTTCAATTGAACAGGGAAACTACAGCTTTGATCGTTTTCGGGTGGAATCGGACTGGAGTGCGGCCTCATACTGGTACCAGATAGCGGCACTAAAGCCTGGCTCTGTCATTACCCTTCCCCAATTGGAAAAAGACAGCCTCCAGGGGGATGCTGTACTGACACGCCTTTTTGAGCCACTGGGAGTGGAGAGCCATTTCGAAGGCGCTTCGGTGATTCTTCGTTCCGACCGGGATGTCAGGAAGGAGCATTATAATTGCGATTTTACTGCTTGTCCCGACCTGGTGCAAACCCTGGCGGTAACACTTTGTGCCATGGGGATTCCTTTTTATTTTACCGGGACCCGCACCCTGAGGGTGAAGGAAACCGACCGGGTGGCAGCTTTGCAGGCAGAATTGGGAAAATTCGGTTTCAGGCTTGAGGCAGATGCCACGGGTGACTGGATCAGCTGGGATGGGGAGAAGGGCCCTGCAGAAAAAGAACCCTTGATTGAAACTTATCACGATCATCGTATGGCCATGGCTTTTGCACCCCTGGCGATTCCCTTTGGCGTACTTTCTGTGGATGATCCCATGGTAGTTACCAAATCCTACCCCACATATTGGACGGACCTGGAGAAGGCAGGATTCTCGGTTAAAAGCTGTTAATCGCGCCGTTCCTGGAAGAAGCGCTTCAGAATTTGCGAGGCAGGCTCTTCCATAATACCCGGAACCACACTGGTTTTCGCATGCAGGATGGAAGATTTAATCCTGGAGAATCCTTCCTTCGGATCTGATGCAGCGTAGACAATCCGATCCAGCTGTGCCCATTTAAGTGCGGCAGCACACATCACGCAGGGTTCAAGTGTAACAAAAAGGGTGCATCCGGTCAGGTATTTGGCTCCCAGGTAGTTGGCGGCGGAGGTAATGGCAATCATCTCGGCATGAGCAGTCACGTCGCTTAGTTGCTGGGTCATATTGTGAGCCCTGGCAATGATGCGATCCCGGTTCACTATTACTGCTCCTACGGGAACCTCGTTCATCTCATATGCCTTCTCAGCCTCCTTAAGGGCCTCCTTCATAAAATATTCATCGGGAAATAGTGCATGCTCCATACCAAAAGTTACTAAATTTGCAGCTCGTTAAACACAAAAATAGGCATACAGGCTTGCTTATCATATAAAATATGTAAAAATGTACAGAACACACAACTGCGGTCAGTTAAGAATGGAACAGGTGGGGGAGCAGATCACTCTTTCGGGATGGGTCCAGAAATCGAGGGATTTAGGGGGGATGACCTTTGTGGATATGAGAGACCGCTACGGGATTACACAGCTTGTATTTAATATGGAAGCTGATGCAGGCCTGTGTGAGGAAGCAAGGAAGCTGGGCCGTGAATTTGTCATACAGGCATCGGGGAAAGTAGCCGAGCGTAGTAATAAGAATCCCCACATGGCCACCGGCGATATTGAGATCCTGGTGGAGCGTATGAAGATTCTGAATAAATCGCAGGTGCCTCCCTTCACGATTGAAGATCATACCGATGGAGGTGATGATATCAGGATGAAATACCGTTATCTTGATTTGCGCCGTCCCGGGGTAAAGAAAAACCTGATGCTTCGGCACCGCATGGCCATGGAGATCAGAAAATACCTTAGTGAAAATGATTTCCTGGAGGTGGAGACTCCGGTTTTGATTAAATCAACCCCCGAGGGAGCCAGGGATTTTGTGGTTCCTTCCAGGATGAATCCGGGAGAGTTTTATGCCCTTCCCCAATCACCTCAGACCTTTAAGCAGTTGCTGATGGTAGCGGGTTTTGATAAATATTTCCAGATTGTAAAATGTTTTCGCGATGAGGACCTGAGGGCCGACCGGCAACCCGAGTTTACCCAGATCGACTGCGAAATGTCCTTTGTGGAGCGCGACGATATCCTGGAAGCCTTTGAAGGACTGGCCAAACACCTTTTCAGAACCATCAAGGATGTGGAGATTGAAGGAGCGTTTCCAAAAATGCCCTACTCCGAGGCCATGAGCCGTTATGGGAATGATAAGCCGGACATCCGTTTTGGAATGGAACTGGGTGAAATGACTGCCCTGGTTCAGGGGAAGGGATTCCAGGTTTTTGATGCGGTTGAATATGTGGGAGGTATTTGTGCAGAAGGATGTGCCGCTTACAGCCGCAAACAGCTTGATGCCCTCACCGATTGGGTGAAGAGGCCACAGATTGGGATGAGAGGACTTGTTTATGTAAAATATAATGAAGACGGAAGCCTGAAGTCTTCCGTGGACAAATTCTTTGATGAAGCGGCGCTGAAGCAGTGGGCAGAACAGTTCGGTGCCAAACCGGGAGATCTGATCCTGGTGCTGGCAGGTGAGAGGAGTCTTACTCTGAAAGCGCTGAGCGAGTTGAGGCTTGAGATGGGCGATCGCCTGGAACTGCGAGATCCTGAAATGTTCAAACCCCTGTGGGTGGTTGACTTCCCCCTCCTGGAATGGGATGAGGATTCGAAGCGTTTCCATGCCATGCACCATCCTTTTACAAGTCCATACGAAGAGGATGTTGAGCTCTTCGGGACAGATCCGGGCAAGGTTCGCGCCAAGGCTTACGACCTTGTGATTAATGGTGTGGAGATTGGTGGAGGTTCCATCAGGATCCATGATGAGGCCCTGCAGAGCCAGATGTTCGATAACCTGGGATTCACAAAAGAAGAGGCCCAAAAACAATTTGGATTCCTGATGAGCGCATTCAGGTATGGTGCTCCTCCCCACGGTGGGATTGCCTTTGGCTTCGACCGCTGGGTAGCAATGTTTGCAGGAATCGAATCGATCCGTGACGTGATTGCCTTCCCGAAGAATAACTCGGGCCGCGATGTGATGATCGATACCCCTTCCACCATTTCTGATGAGCAACTGGAAGAGCTATCGCTGAAGGTGGATTTAAAGGATGATAGCACTAAATAGTTTTTTGGGAGCCGTCGTTTGGTTATCGTTCGGGAACTTCTCTTATATTTGATGAGGTCAGCAATAATTGGCTTCCTTATAGAAAATCGGCTAAATGAGTTCCTCTAAAAGCTACATATCGAACAGGTTGGCGAAAGGGGATTTAAAAGCTTTTGAAATGCTCTATGATGAGCATTATGAATCCTTGTGTCATTATGCACAGGGATTTGTCTTTGATCTGGATACCTCCAGAGAAATTGTGCAGGATGTTTTCGTCAGGATCTGGGAGAAAAGAGCTGCACTCCTGGGTGAAGAATCATTAAAATCATATTTATACCGTTCAGTACATAATCAGTGTTTGGATCATCTGAAGCATTTAAATGTAGCATTAGAATATGAAAAAATGCGGATCAGAGAGATTCAGGAAACAGGTTATAACTCGTTTAGGGCGGAGGATCATCCCTTGGATGGCTTAATTAATAAGGAGATAAGGGATGCTATTCATTCTGCCATTGAAAATCTGCCTGAAAAATGCAGAGAGGTTTTCGAATTAAGCAGGTTTGAGGGACTGAAATATCGGGAAATCTCTAAAGCACTGAATATCTCTGTAAAAACAGTAGAAACACAAATGTCCCGGGCAATAAAATCCCTGAAGAAACAACTATCCGGTATTGTTTCTCAAGAGCATGGAAAAGGCTGATAATTAGTGAAAAGACCAGTGAGGCACTCATAAGATAAGCGTATAAAAACAAGTAAATTGTGGGTTTATGAATGAATCAGGCCAGCACTTGTAGGGGTAAAAAGACAATCGATCGTATTAATAATGTAATAAGGAAAATGCAAGCTGATCAAATAGCAACTAAAGAGCAGGTTATCAGGTATTTAACCGGCGAATCTACCGAAGCTGAGAAGCTGATGATAGAGAAATGGGTCAAAATGAGCGCTGAGAATAAGCTGTATTTTGATGAAATAGAATTTCTCTGGCGTGCTTCGGGAGTCAATAAGACTATGAGCGAGGCAGATAAGGCGGATGACTGGAATAAAATCCTTGGTAGAATCGGGGTACCCTCAGACAGTTCAAAGGAATTAACCAGGGTAAGATCGATCAAATCAGGGAAAGTGCCAGGATATTTTCTGAAGATCGCAGCCGTGTTTTTTCTTGCATTTTCTGTGTCCTGGGCAAGCATCTATTTTCTAAAACTGAGGCCTGATAGCGGGTCCATAGCATACAACCAGATTATTACAGTCAAAGGGCAAAAATCACAACTTATTTTATCTGATGGTACAAAGGTTTGGCTGAATTCGGAAACTAGTTTAAAATACCCGGCCACATTTAGTGACAGACAACGCGAAGTATATCTTGAAGGGGAAGCATTTTTCGAGGTTCAGAAGAAAGAGGGGAAGACCCCATTTTTTGTTCATACCTCCGACATGGACATTGAGGTCCTGGGTACGCGTTTTAATGTAATGGCATACGCGGATGAAGAAACCGTTGAAACAACCCTTGTGGAGGGATCGATCAATGTGATTCGCAGAGGTTTGCAGCCTTCGTCGGATCAGCAGCTTATGTTGAAGCCAAATCAGAAGATCACCCTTATCAAGGAGGGTTCGAAGGCCGTCCTTTCCGAACTTGAGAGCAATAAGCCAAGCCTGGTCATAAGCGGGAAAGGAACATCGAACCATTCACCCAGTGAAAAGGTACAGATCCTGGTTTCCTCAAGCGTAGATGTTGAACTACACACCGCCTGGAAAGACGACCGCTTAATCTTTCAAAGTGAAACGCTTGAAAACATAGCCTATAAGCTGGAAAGATGGTATGATGTGAAGATACATATACAGGATGAGGAATTGAAAAGCTACTCTTACACCGGGGAGTTTGCACACAAGGAAACACTGCCCCAGGTAATGGAAATCTTAAATCTTACCACGCCCATTCATTTCACCTTTGAGAAGAATGATTTATACATCGATAAAGTCAGAGATTAGGATATATAATATACGGAGACTATGGTGACCCGAAATAGAATTAAATCGTGCCTGAAAATTAAATAATATGATAATATCCTGAAAAACATCGAGTTAAAAAAATCGGGAAATGCTGGAGACATTTCCCGAAAAATGAATTTAAACAGCCCCAGTGCTAGATGAAAATGCTAAATAACAAATGGGTTTACCTATTTAAAAACATTCAAATTTATGAAAAATATTGATGAACCGGGCATTCGGTTTTTTACTAAAAACAAGAATGCGCTGAAAATCCTGATGGTAATGAAACTTTCAACATTCTTATTACTGGTAAGTGTCCTGAGCGTTACAGCAAGTGGGTATTCTCAACAGGCACGTTTAGATGTATCTCTGAAGGATGCAACTATAAAAGAGCTGTTTAATGAAATAGAGAAACAGAGTGAGTTCAATTTCTTTTATAAAGACGATCAGATAGATGTTGACAAGGTAATTAGCGTTGAAGCTAAGAACAGTTCCATCGAAGATGTTCTGAAAAGTGCATTTAAAGATGCCGGGGTTTCTTATAAGGTAGTAGATAAAGTCATTGTAATTACACCCAGTACGGAATTTCAAAATCTTGAGATTAGGGGAATTTTAACATCAGCCAGCACGGGAGAAACCCTTCCGGGTGTTAATATCCTGGTTAAAGGTACGGCGATAGGCACTATTAGTGGAATAGATGGTAGCTATTCCATTGAAGTTCCGGATGCGAATTCGGTCCTTTTATTTTCCTACATCGGTTTTACAAGCATAGAAGTTCCTGTTTCAGGAAGATCCGAAATAAATGTAAGCCTGAAGGAAAGTACAGAACTCCTTGAAGAATTGGTGGTGGTTGGATATGGTACCGTGAAGAAGAGCGACATTACCGGTTCAGTAGCTTCTGTCACTGCTGATGATTTAACTGCTTATCCCGCTGCTGATGCAATTCAGGCCTTGCAAGGGATGGCTGCGGGTGTGCAGGTTCAATCCACAAATGGTGAGCCGGGCTCGGGTTACAGTATTAGTATCAGGGGTAACACTTCCATAAATGCAAGCAGTGATCCCCTGATTGTTGTGGATGGATTTCCCGGTGCGGAAATGCCACCGCCTGAGGATATCGCCTCTATGGAGGTTTTGAAAGATGCTTCTTCAACTGCCATCTACGGTTCCCGGGGAGCCAACGGTGTTGTGCTGGTTACGACAAAAAGCGGGAAAAGCGGGGTTTTTAAAATTGATTTCAGTGCATCCACTTCTTTCCAGCGGGAAATTAACCGCCTGGAGGTGCTTAATGCAACTGATTATGCCACACTTATAAATGAAATTGACCCGGGTTTTTATAATGAACCCTCCAGTTATGGTGAGGGAACTAACTGGCAGGATGTTATCTACCGGAACGGACTGCTTCAAAATTATCAAATGTCTGTTTCCGGGGGGACAGATGAAATCACTTATTATTTATCAGGAACCTACTATGATCAGCAGGGGATTGTGCTTAGCTCAGATTACCAGAGATATTCATTTACAAGTAACATTAAAGCCCAGGTATTGGATTGGGTCAGCGTAGGAGCCAATATCCATGCACGGAGTGTAGATCGGAATGGTGTGAGATCACAGACCGGAGGTTATTATGCCCCGAGTGTACCTGACATGGCTTACAAATTCAGTCCAACTGTGGGGATCTATGATGAGGATGGAAATTTGACTTTGACAGACAGGGGAATCCCTTCCGACAACCCATATGCTGCAGCTACTGAGTATATTATACAGGAGATCACTGATTTGAAGCAGGGTAATTTTTTTACGGAGCTTGACCTGTTGAAAGGCTTGAAATTTAAAACAACGCTGGGTCTTAGCACAGAAAGTGGGCGAGATGGACGATATATAACCAGTAAGACTGAACGTGGATCTTCGGTGGATGGGGAAGCAAATCTTTCCTATGACCTGTCTACGAATCTTGCAAGTGAGAATTATTTTACTTACGCAACTGTTTTTAATGGTGTGCATGATGTGAATGTAATGGCAGGATATTCATACCAGGCTTTTAATTCGGAAGGAATGGGAAATGAATATGCCAGTGGTTTTCCAACGGATGCCTTTTTATACTGGAATTTGGGTTCAGCAACCGGAATACCCGTATATGATTCTTACCTCACAAAATCTAAATTGGCATCCTATTACGGACGACTGAATTATGGTTTTAATAGCAAGTACCTCTTCACTTTTAATGCACGATATGATGGTTCATCGAGGTTTGCCGCAAACAATAAATGGGCATTCTTTCCATCAGGGGCCCTGGCCTGGAATATAAAAAAGGAAGGGTTTATGTCAAATGTGGACGATATCAGCCAGTTAAAATTAAGGGTGAGTTATGGTATTACCGGTAACCAGGCCATTAGTCCTTACCAGTCACTTGCAACATTAACCGATGTGTTTACAACCGACAGGGGAACGATCGTTTCTGCGATTAAACCCGGATCCACATCCAATCCGAATCTCACATGGGAATCAACAGCGCAGACGGATATCGGTTTGGATATCGGACTTCTGGAAAACAGGATCGGGATGACTGCAGATTACTACAATATGATTACTTCGGACCTCCTATTCAGTGTACCGGTTGCCCGGTTTAGCGGTTTTAGCTACCAGTTGCAGAATATTGGACAGGTACAGAACAGTGGGGTTGAATTTGCGCTTAATGCGAAAGTCCTCACAGGTAAGTTGAAATGGAATACCAATGCCAATATCTCATTTAACAGGAATAAGATCCTTACCCTGGTAGAGAATGATAATGAGTTTAATGATATTTATTATGGCACTGCACCCATTGAAGGGGCAGGGAGTCAGTATACCCAGGTATTGAGAGAAGGAGAGTCTGTGGGTGTTTTCTACGGATATGTATATGAGGGTGTATTGCAGGAAGGTGAAGATCAATTGGTAAATGCCGATGGTGTAGGGGGTGAGAAATTTAAGGATGTGACTCCTGATGGTATACTGGATGATAACGACCGGGTAATTGTGGGTAATCCCCATCCTGATTTTATCTGGAGCTGGAATAATAGCTTCACCTATGGCGGTTTTGATCTGAACCTGATTATCCAGGGCTCCCAGGGTGGTGATATGATCAACTATACCAGGATGGAACTGGGAACCCTGAATGGTCGGAACAATGCCACATTAGAGGCCCTGGATCGTTGGACCCCGACAAATACTGATACGGATATTCCAATGGCGAACGTTAGTAATTCCGCGGTTTTTTCCGACAGGTGGGTCGAAGATGGGAGTTACATTCGTTTAAAGAATGTCTCCCTGGGATATAATTTTAGTGAAAGCCTTCTAAGCAAAACAAAAATCCGTTCAGCGAGAATCTATGTAAGTGCACAGAACATCCTAACACTTACAAAATACAAGGGAGTTGATCCTGAGATTTCCTATGGAAGTAACAGCACCAGCCTGGGCCTGGATTATGCGGGTTATCCGAGTGTTAAGTCGATTACCGTAGGTGTAAATGTTGGATTTTAATGAAGACTAACTTATTTAAAGGAAACGTCATGAAAAGGATATTTAAACTATATATTATAAGCATTGTTTTGGTTTTCTCCAGTAGTTGTGTCGACCTGGACGAAGACCCTGTAGGATTGCTTGCCCCGGAAGGGTACTTTGCCTCCGCTGCAGAAGTTCTGTCAGCCATTAATGGTTGCTATGGCTCTATGGCTTCCACAAATTATTATGGATCCAGGTATGTCGGGGCACTCTGCCTGGGCAGTGATATGATGGACGTCGGTCTCGATTTTGCATCAGGCTATGCCGATTACAACCGGTTTACGGTTGATCCCGTTAATACTTACACTTTGCAATTTTGGGAATGTGCTTATGGAGTCGTCAGTATTGCAAATACAGCCATATTTGGTGTAAGTCAGATCGATGAATCACAAAGTACAAAAGATGCGCTGGAAGCAGAGGCCAGGTTTGTAAGGGCTTTGGTTTATTACGACCTGGTACGTGGCTTTGGAGAACTTCCTTACCTGACGGATCTGAATTTCGACGTAAGTAAAGTGGAGAAGTCCTCCGTCGATATTATATATGAAGGAATTATTAGTGATCTGGAATTTGCGCTGGAGTATCTGCCTATGCAACACCCCGAATCAGACAGACGCACAAGGCCTTCTAAAGGTTCTGCTGCCACTGTTCTTGCGTCCGTACACCTTACGCTGGGGAACTGGCAGGAGTCCTACGATCAGGCCAAATGGGTGATTGACAATGCTGCAACGCTGAATTATGCTCTGGAAACTGATTTCCAGGATCTGTTCAGGGCTGAGACCCAGGATAATTCCAAGGAATATATTTTTGCTGTGGATTTCATGGGTAACATGAGAGGAGACAATCCGACAAATAGTTTTACCCAGGAAAATGGTCATGAGCTGGGGGCATATGAGGCAATTGAGGGAGCCGAACGATATTACAGGGGGTGGAGCATGCTTGTTCCGAGCCTGAAAGTTTATGAAGATTGGGACGATAATGATTACAGGAAAAAGGTAAGCTTTACAGATTCCATTCTCCTTTCCAACCAGGATGTTGTAAGCCCTTATACTGAATTTCCTGATATTCCAAGGCCTCATGCTGCAAAACACAACCGTTTTTGCGGTGAAATAAAGAGTGCAACTGCCGGATGGAGATCAGATCTGAATTACATAGTTTACAGGTACGGGGAGGTATTATTAATTGCTGCAGAAGCAGGGAATGAGATTGGCCTTACCACCGAAGCTGCAGGCTATGTAAACCAGCTACGTGAACGCGCCCGTTCAGGAGGTGTCATCAACTGGGACGGAGGCGGATACGGTTCATACGGACCCAGTGCTTCTCCTGCCGATGTTGCTTCGGGAATCAGCAAGGATGAATTCAGAACACTTGTACTTGAGGAAAGAAGGCTTGAACTGGCTTTCGAGTATAAGAGATGGCATGATATTGTAAGAAGAGATATGGGAGACCAGGTATTTGGGTCCGATGGTTTTGAAACATGGGACAGTTTTGATAAAACCAAAAACTACCTGTGGCCCATTCCACAAACTGAAATTGATAAGAGCCCGAATCTGAAGCCTCAGAACCCGGGTTATTAATAACAATAGGTAAAGAGGCTGTCCATGAGGGTTCTAGCAGGGCTATTACTTTCGGGACAGCCCCTTCTTTTCCAACTTTTCCAAGTTTTTTAATATGAATGCCTGGCATGTAATGTGGCTATGCTGTGCTTAAAAAGTAGATTATTAAATCTATCCCCATTATGAAAACAAATTTTAAAGGAGCAATTTTCATAAAGAGAGCTTTTCTTTTTTTAGGTGTATTATTAATGATTAGCAGCTATGCTGACGCAACATCTGTAAAAGGGGCCAAAACTGACAAAGGCCCTGAAGCTGATGGAAGTTACTACAAATGGGCAGATGAAGACGCCATGTGGGGACTACAGTTTGATGCACTCACAGATATGAAGTTGCTTTCAGTGAAAGTATATAATGGCGTAAGCGAATTAGGGGAAAGCTATGAGGGCTTAAGAACGCTGACTGTGATAAGTGTCAACGATGATACAATTGCTTCTGCAGCGGTTAACGTAGTGCTTGGAGAGCAAAGATTGATATTAAACATGTCTATTCCTGCCGGAACAGGATATAGATTGATATCAGATGTCCAGGTAGGTTTTTGGCGTGATAAAACATCAGACAATGAGAATTATCCATATGCTGTCGGTGATATAGCGACTGTCACAGCTGATATAAAGTGGACCGGAGGAGGTATAACGACGAATCAATATCATTTCTTTTATGACTGGGAAGTTGAAGTCGATCCACCTGATACAGCGGAACTCACTGCTGTTATAGATTCATCCTCAGCTGTGATTACCGGTGTAACTATTGGTGATGCTGTAGGTGAATATACTCAGGCAAAGGTAGATGCAGCAAATGCAGCACTTGTAGCAGCCGAAGCAGCACTTGCCGGTGCTGTATCGCAGGCTGGAGTTGGACAGGCTACTGCCGATCTCAGAGCAGCTATGGAACTGTTTGCTCCCAATGAACCATTACCTGATACCACTGAACTTCTTGCTGTGATTGATTCATCAAAGGCTGTCATTGCCGGTGCTACTATTGGCGATGCTGAAGGTGAGTATACCCAGGTAAGGGTAGATGCAGCAAATGCAGCAATTGCAACAGCCGAAGCAGCCAAAGCAGCCGTAGTCAGTGGTACAACCCAAGCTGAAGTTGACCAGGCTACTGCCGGTCTCAGAGCTGCCATGGAACTGTTTGTTGCGCAGCTTGCTGTAAATACAATTTATGTTGACCCACTCTTATCTGCCGATTGTACTGGTAACTATTCTGTGGCAAACCGGGATTGCAGTGGCTCTGACGGTGATGCCTATAAATCAATAACATCGGCTGCAAATGCAGCAATTGCAGGCACCCGGGTGCTCATAAGAGAAGGTGTTTACCAGGTAAAGCTTAGCCCTAAATATTCGGGTATGGAAAATGCTTACATCACATTTAAAAATTACGGGGATGAAGTAGTCGAGCTTACCGGTGAATCTCTTGCCCCGGCTATCTGGATCGAAGAAAAGAATTTCATTGTTATTGAGGGCTTGTATATACACGATGTAAACAGGTGGTTAAATGTCCTGGGAAGTCATCATATTATAATCAGGAACAACAAGTTCGAGAACGCAACCAATCAATACGGAAGTTCTAAAACCGGGCTATTCTTCCAGGCCTGCAATCATATAAAAATTCTCGACAATGTGATCACTGAAAGCACCCAGGATAATATTGGGATGATCGATTGTGATTATAACCTGATTGAAGGAAATACAATTACAAAGGCCGTTCATGTGCTGTGGACTTTAAAATGCAGCAATTATACAATTATACGCGGCAATTATTTTCACAATGAACTCCAGAAAATTGGTGAAGTATACGATTGTGATGAAGTAGGATATGGAGAAGGGAGTTTCCCGAAAATAACTTCTTTGGATGATACCAAATACAATGTGGTGGAAGATAACATATTTGCTTATACCGCATCTTCAGGAGATAGCTCACCCTACAGTGGCATTCAGTATGCCGGACAGAACGGTATTATAAGGAACAATGTTTTTTACGAATGTGTAGGTCCGCCCCTTTCACTTACAATCTATTCCGATGAGGCTCAGTATAATTATAGCAACAGGATTTCCCACAATGTTTTTTATGATAACGATTTTGGAGGGCTTGATATTTCCGGAAGCGATGGTCAGAATTTCAGCGATCAGCAAATAAAGAACAACATCTTTTACAAGAATCAATTTATCCAGAACGATTCCCGTTGGTCCTGGTTCGAAGAGCTGGATAACAAGCCTGTACAGATTTTAACAGGCAGGACATCTGATGTATTGATTGAGAATAATAATATTTTTAGCTCAGAGGAAGATGAGCTCTATGTTGTAGCATACGGATCCCGTTCTTCAAGTTCTAACCCTGCTCCGGAATCTCTTAGCTGGTGGGAGGCTAATCACTCAGAGCTTTTCAAAAGCAATTTGCAGGCCAATCCGGATTTTGTGGATGAGGGGAATAAGGATTTTCATCTGAAAGAAGACAGCCCGATGATTGATGCTGCGACTTTCCTTACTTCTGCAAGTAGTTCGGGGTCCGATGCCCTTAGCATGCAGGTGGATGATGCCGGCTGGTTTATGGACGGTTTTGGTATCAAAGCCGGAGACGCAATTCAATTGGAAGGACAAAGCACTTATGCCATCATTGTTTCCATCGATTATTCAACAGGTACCCTGACCCTGGACCGGGCTCTTTCCTGGGAAGCAGGCCAGGGTGTCGGCATGAAATATGAATATGATGGTCCGGATATAGGTGCATTCGAATATTCTCCTTTCACCTCGAAGGTGGATTGGCAGGTACCTGATGAAGAGAAGATTAATATTTTCCCAAATCCCACAAGTGGCGTACTTCATGTTGAAGTGGCAAGCAAGAATCATATTGACAAGGTGATTGTTTATAACAGCCTGGGGCAAAGCGTAGTACAGTCCGAAAACAGTAATGAATTAGATATCTCGGGATTGGGAGATGGGATGTACTATGTAAATGTGTTTACCCGGAATGGTAAGGTAGCTAAGGCCAAAGTTTTAAAATATTAGCAAAGATATTCTCCAATGAAGAAGCAATATCCGCTGTACATTTTTTTTTTACTAATTGCTGCGCAGTCCTTTGCACAAACCATTTATGTTGATCCACTCTTAACAGCCGATTGTGCCGGAAACTATTCTGTAGCAAACCGGGATTGCAGTGGTTCTGACGGCGATGCCTATAAAACCTTAACATCGGCTGCGAATGCTGCAAATGCAGGCACAGAGGTGCTTTTAAGAGAAGGTGTTTACAATGTTCAGCTTAGCCCAAAATATTCGGGTCAGGAAAACGCTTACATAACGTTCAAAAATTATAAGAATGAGGTGGTCGAGCTGACTGGTGAACTACTTGCCCCGGCTATCTGGATCATGGAAAGAAACTTCATTGTTATTGAAGGCTTGCATGTACACGATGTGGACAGGTGGTTCAATGCCCTGGGCTGTCACCATATTATTATCCGGGAAAATAAGTTCGAAAACGCACTGAATCCATATGGAAGTTCGAAAACAGGGCTTTTCTTACAGGCCTGTAGCAATGTGAAAATCCTGAACAATATTATACACGATAGCAACGAGGACAATATAGGTCTGATCGATTGTGATTATAATCTGATTGAAGGGAATACAATTACAAAAGCCACTCATGTGCTGTGGACTTTAAAATGCAGTAACTATAACATTATACGAGGCAACTATTTTCACAATGAGATTCAAAAAATTGGAGAAATATATGATTGTGCAAATTGTGGATATGGTGAGGGTGATTTTCCAAAGCTACATTCAGTAGATGATGCAAAGTATAATGTGGTTGAGGATAATATATTTGCCTTTACTGCATCCTCAGGTGATCATTCACCTTACAGTGGAATTCAATATGCTGCACAGAATGGGATCATACGAAACAATGTTTTTTATGAAAACGTTGGGCCGCCTCTTGCATTGACCTATTATCCTGATGAGGCAGGGAACAATTATGGCAACAGAATTTCTCACAATGTCTTTTTTAACAACGATTTCGGAGGGATCCAGATTTCAGGGAGTGACAGTCCAGACTTTAGTGATCAGCAAATAAAGAACAACATCTTTTATAAGAATCAATTTGTACAGAACGATTTCCGCTGGTCATGGTACGAGGAACTCAATAACAAACCTGTGCAGATTATTACGGGCAGGGATTCTGGAATATGGATTGAGAATAATAATATTTTCAGCTCAGAGCCAGATGAGTTGTATGTTATAGCCCGCGGACGCCGAAACTCTGATTCCAATGATGCCCCGGAAAGTCTCACCTGGTGGGAGGCGAATTATCCGGAGGCATACCATAGCAACCTGCAGGCCAATCCGGACTTTGTGGATGAAGCAAATAAAGATTTTAATCTGAAAGAAGGCAGCCCGATGATTGATGCAGGGGCCTTCCTTACAATTACAAGCTCTTCAGGCTTGGATGCCACAAGCATGGAAGTGGATGATGCTGGTTGGTTTATCGACGGTTTTGGTCTCATTTCCGGAGATACCATTCAATTGGAAGGACAAAGCTGCTATGCGCTTATTGTTTCAATTGATTATACAACAAATACCCTTAAGCTGGACAGGGCGCTGTCATGGGAAGCAAACCTTGGAGTGAGCATGAGATATAATAGTGTTGGTCCGGATATAGGTGCATTCGAGTATGCCAATAAAAAAGGAAGTAAAGTATTAATAAAGAATTGATGATGATCAAGATCGAACTTAATAAGGCCTGGATATTCTTAGCACTGCTTGTTTCAGCTTCAGGGCTTCAGTTATTTTCCCAGACACCCATTGCTAACAATGAGATTGTAATTCGGCCAGTTGAAATTCAGGATGTTCTTACCAATCCCGGAATGGGTTTCATGACTTTCCAGCGCTTTAATGGAGATGCTCTCAATGAAGGCATTGATTGGACAGAAGGATTTCCTATTGAATACCAGGATTTCGATGGAGATCTGACTAATGTTGATCATCCGGCAACCAGCATAGCCTACTTTCGAATTTACTGGAGGTTTATGGAGCCCGAAAAGGGGCTTTATCGATGGGATATGCTTGACAGGGCCCTGGAGACTGCAAGGTCGAGAGGACAGTCCCTGCTGCTCAGGATCGCGCCCTATGGCCCAACTGATGAAAGTGATGTGCCCGGCTGGTATCGTGAGATTGTAGGAAGCGGAAAGGATTGGGGATTTAAAGTTCTGGAAGATAAGTGGGCTGTGAATGCTCTGGATCCCAGGTATGCCAAATGTTTTGGCAGATTTATAAGGGCCATGGGTGAGCGATATGATGGTCATCCCGACCTGGAGGCAGTCGATCTGGCCATCGTTGGTGCCTGGGGAGAGGGAGAAGGTTCAGAATTGCTGGGCAGGCCTACCATGGAAGCCCTCGTGGATGCTTATACGGATGTATTCAGGAAGACCCCCCTGATTGCACTGCTTATGGATAAGGAAACCAATACCTATGCAAAGTCCCAAATACCTGTGGGTTGGAGGGTGGATTGTCTGGGCGATATAGGGTTCTGGGCAGATGAGGAGAATGGCTTTACCCATATGTATGATTATTATCCCCTTGAAATCATAAATTTTGGTGTACAAGATGATTGGCGCAGCTCACCGCTCAGTTTTGAAATTTGTGGAACATTTGGCAGGTGGAAAGAGAAGGAGGGCTATGACAGGGATGATGTACAGTACATATTCAATGAGGCTCTGAAATGGCATATGTCCTCATTTAATGCTAAATCCTCCCCGGTTCCGCCCGAGTGGCAAGACCTGGTGGATGACTGGTTAAGGAAAATGGGATACCGCTTTGTACTGAGACGATTCTCCTATCCGGATGAGGTAAAAATAAACAACAAACTAAGCTTCAGATCATGGTGGGAGAATAAAGGGGTGGCTCCCTGTTACAAAGATTTCACACTTGCCCTTCGTCTTAAGTCAGCCGATCATATGCTTGTATTGCCAACCGATGCAAACATTCGGGAGTGGTTGCCCGGAGATATTGTATATGATCATTCGGTGTTTATTCCTGTTGATTTACCAGCGGGCAGCTATGAAGTCCAGGTAGCTGTTGTGGACCGCCTGAGGTATGAGCCGAGGGTTAAGCTGGCCATTGAAGGCCGAGGAGATGATGGCTGGTATCCACTTGGGACTATTGATGTTGTTGAATAAAGGAGCATAAAATGAATGGCTAATTTACTGAAGAGTTATAAGGATCTTGTATTTGAGGGCCTGGAGAATCAGCCGCTTATTGTAAGCGAGGTTTTGGCAGGCAGGGATTCCTTTGAGCAGGAAAGAAAAGAGGCCGGCGATATAGAAGCATTTGAGAAACTCTACAATGAATATTATGAATCCCTGTGTCGTTTTGCGCAGCGATTTGTTTGTGATCTGGATACTTCCAGAGAAATTGTCCAGGATGTTTTCGTCAGGATCTGGGAGAAAAGATCTGAGCTTCTGGGTGAACAATCATTAAAATCGTACCTCTACCGCTCGGTTCGCAATCAGTGTTTGGACCATCTGAAACATTTAAATATTGAATATGAGTATGAGAAGAAGCGGGTCAGGGAGATGCAGGAAACTGAATCAGGCTTTTTCACATCGGATGATCATCCGCTGGACGGATTGATTACCGAAGAATTAAGGAATTCCATTCTGACAGCCATTGACAATTTGCCTGAAAAATGCAAGGAGATTTTCAAATTAAGCAGGTATGAAGGGATGAAGTATCGTGAAATATCGGAAGAACTGGATATTTCCATAAAAACTGTAGAAACACAAATGTACCGGGCAATAAAATCCCTGAAGAAACAATTATCCAAGTATATTAAGCAATTCTAAATCTATGATCAAATTTAAACTCACATTCAATATATTGTTATGGGTTTCAATTACAATGTTTTATTCTCCTTTAAAATCTCAGGAGCCTCTCGAGGTAAGGGGAAGCCTGATTTCTGACCTGGCCCCCACGCCTCCTCTTGGATACAATAGCTTTGACAGCTATTTAGTCTTTCTAAGCCAGGAGAAGGCCTATGCAATGATCGATGTAATGGCCGAAAAGTACAGGCCATTTGGGTATGAATACTTTGTAATTGATGCCGGGTGGTATGATAACGTTGAACTTTATAAAGGGACACAATATCCAAAAAGAAGATTAGGTGTTGCCATTGATGAGTATGGTTTATTCGAACCCTGCGAGGTGTATTTCCCGGATGGAATAAAAGCATTGGCTGATCATGCCCATGAAAAGGGCTTGAAATTTGGGGTTTGGTTCATCAGGGGCATACCGAAACTGGCTGTCGAGAAAAATCTGCCGATAAAAGGTACAGGGTATAGCGCAAAAGACATTGCAGATACAACAAATATTTGTTTGTGGAGCGATAAGAACTACGGGATTGATATGAGCAAACCCGGGGCACAGGAGTATTATAATTCAGTCATCGAAAAATTAGCATCGTGGGGTGTTGACTTTATCAAAGTCGACGATGTGGTTCCAAATCCAAAAGAAATCCTTGCTATTGCAAAAGCCATTGACAATTCCGGATCTGAGATGATGTATAGCCTTTCGCCCGGAGATGTACATTCTCTGTCTCATTTACCCTATTATAAAAAGGCAAATATGTTGCGCATTACCCGGGATATCTGGGATAATCAATTAAGCATTGAAAAAGGGTTTTATGCCTGGGAGAAATTTTCCGGCCTGGAAGGGAATGGTTTCTGGCCCGATCTGGATATGATCCCCTTCGGGAGATTATGTGTTGAATCCCCTGATTTTTTGGAGGATATACCAGATGAAGAAAAAAGCAGGCAAAGCCTTTTTACCCGGGATCAAATGCTTACGTTCATAACACAAAGGGCACTTGCTGCATCACCACTGTTTATCGGCGGCGACCTGCTTACGATGGATGATTTTTCATATTCACTGCTTACAAACAGAGATATGTTGGCTTGTAACCAGAATGGTGTAATGGGGGTGAATGTTTACCGCGCTGGCAATCTGGATGTGTGGTATACACCAGATAAAGATGAACCTGGAAAAGGGTGGGTCGGAATTTTCAATCGAACCACTTCAAACCGGAAAGTGAAACTATCAAAGTATGACCTTGGATTTACGAAATATGAGGATAGTTACAATGTGGTTGAGAATACCCATACATTTAAAATGAAGGATATCTGGGAAGGCAAAGAATTTCTAATGGATGCTAACCATCAATTCTTTATTCCTGCCAATGGCGTGGTTTTTTTAGAGTTCATGGAAATTACTGATCAGAAGCAGTCATTTTAAAGGCAATTATAATTTCATCTTAAATAACAGGCACATATCCAGGTGTATATGTAACCGCTTTAATTCTTTTCGCACGGAAGGAATAAAGCTCATGCTGGTGCATAAGAACTGAAAGTTCTAAGATAAGTGTCCGGATTCCATCAAAATATGTAAAAGAACAGAGGCCTTGTAAGGGGAACAGGGCTGTCAATCGTATTAATTATAGTTATTAGGAATATGCAATCTAAGCAAATAGCAATCAAAGGACAGGTTATAAAATATTTAGCCGGCGAATCCACCGAGGCTGAAAAGTTATGGGTAGAGTCTTGGATTAAAATGGACGCAGGAAATAAGCAGGATTTTGATGAAATAGCATTTCTCTGGCGGGCTGCAGGAACAGGTGAGAAAATGAGTGAGGCTGATAAGGCATCTGACTGGGAAAAGATCCTGGGCAAAATTGGCCAATCGGATACATATAATTCACTTCAAACAGCTGGTAGCTCCCGGGTGTCGAATACATTGGTTTCTTCAAGGTCCGGGAAATCACCCTTGTATTTTATGAAGATTGCCGCAGTATTTATGCTTGCATTTTCATTGTCCTGGGCAATTAGTTTTTTTCTCAATTTAAGGCCTGATAGCGTGCCTATGGCCTACAACCAGATCATCACAGGCAAAGGGCAAAAATCTCAGATCATCTTATCTGACGGCACAAAGGTCTGGCTGAACTCAGAAACCAGTTTAAAATATCCGGCTACTTTTAGCAACAGGAAAAGAGAAGTTTATCTTGAAGGGGAGGCTTTTTTTGAGGTTCAGAAGAAGGAAAAGAAAACACCGTTTCTGGTTAGAACATCTGAGCTGGATGTTGAGGTTCTGGGTACCCGGTTTAATGTAATGGCCTATGGTGATGAGGAAACTGTTGAAACAACCCTTGTGGAGGGTTCAATCAATGTGGTTCGCAGAGGTGAGAAAGCTTCGATTGATCAGCAGGTACTTTTAAAACCCAATCAAAAGATCACCTTAGTAAAGAAGGGCTCTCAGGCAATCCTTTCCGATCTTGAAAGCAATAAGCCTACCCTTGTGAAAAAAGGGCAGGGAACATCGTCGCATTCACCAAGCGAACATGCACAGATCCTGGTTACATCAAAGGTAAATACTGAACTGCATACCGCCTGGAAAGATGATCGCCTGGTCTTTCAAAGTGAGACACTTGAATATATCGCCTACAAACTTGAAAGATGGTATGATGTGAAGATCCATATACAGGATGAGGAATTAAAGAGCTACTGCTATACCGGCGAGTTTGCGCATAAGGAAACACTCAGCCAGGTCATGGAAATACTTAATCTTACCACACCCATATTATTCACTTTTGAGAAGAATGATGTATACATCAATAAAGTCACTGAGCCATAAAAATTATAATCATAGTCCTAAATATTTTTGATATCAATTTTCACTATTATTTACAGTAATAATCTAAAAATTTCAATTATGAGAACAAAATTTTACTTTAGAATGGTAATGCTTTGTGTCGCTTTCTTCATGTTCATGGGGATTTCAGCACAGCAGACACACCTGGCAATTCCGATTGTCGATGGCAATGATGATGCTGAAGAAGCCTCACTCGCAGTCCCTGATTGGGAGATAGAAGTAGGAGATGTATCGAGAGGTAGCTCTGACCTGGAATTATACTGGGATGACGTTCCACAATTCATTGGGACGCTCTTCCGTGGTGTTCAGATACCCGCAGGCGCAACCATTGATTCTGCATACATCCAGTTTGTTGCTAAAACTGATTCAGACGCCGCTATCGATCTTCAAATTTATGGTGTTGATTCAGCCCAGGTGGATTCCATCAAGGCAATTAGCTTTGGTGTTTCCGGAAAAGCCAGAACAACAGCAATGGTTGACTGGGCTCCGGCACCATGGCTGGCAGAATTTGATGTTCTTGAGGCACAGCAGACCCCTGATTTAAGTGCAATCGTTACTGAAATTATTGCCAATGACGGATGGGAAGCCGGTAACAATATGATGTTTGTATTGACAGGCTTGGTTAATGAGGATGCAAACAGGAATGCCTATTCCTTTGATATGGATGAAGAAGGTCCGGTTTTCCATGTTTGGTATACCGAGGCTGTAGCAGAACCCGATCACCTGGCAATACCGATTGTCGATGGAAATGATGATGCTGAAGAAGCCTCACTCGCAGTCCCTGATTGGGAGATAGAAGTAGGAGATGTATCGAGAGGTAGCTCTGACCTGGAATTATACTGGGATGACGTCCCACAATACATTGGAACCTTATTCCGTGATGTACAGATTCCAGCCGGTGCAACCATCAGTAAGGCATATATCCAGTTTGTTGCTAAAACTGATTCAGACGCTGCTATCGATCTCCAAATTTATGGTGTTGATTCAGCCCAGGTGGATTCCATCAAGGCAATCAGTTTTGGTGTTTCCGGAAAAGCCAGTACAACAGCAACGGTTGACTGGGCTCCTGCACCATGGCTTGCAGAATTTGATGTTCTTGAGGCACAGCAGACCCCTGATTTAAGTGCAATCGTTACTGAAATTATTGCCAATGACGGATGGGAAGCCGGTAACAATATGATGTTTGTATTGACAGGCTTGGTTAATGAGGATGCAAACAGGAATGCCTATTCCTTTGATATGGATGAAGAAGGTCCGGTTTTCCATGTTTGGTTTACCGGCGGTGGTACTACCGGAGTTAAAGACCTTCAATCTTACGATCTTCAAATGGTTGTATATCCAAACCCGGCAGAAGGAAGACTTTATATTGAGAATTCCTCTTCAGATATTTCCAGCTACAACATCTACAGTATCAGTGGGATGTTAGTAGGAGGTAAGCATAGCATCAACAGCTCGAAAGTGGAGGTTGATCTGTCAAGCCTGACTAAAGGAATGTATCTTATTAATGTAATTAGCGGTGAGAAATCCGAAACACACAAAGTAGTAGTTAAATAGTAGATTGCTAAGGTTTCCCGGTTGGATATTTGTAATGGTGTATTCAATCGGGAAACTTTATTTTTTGGTGAGTTTTTCTGAGCAAAATTGTGATGAGCATAATTATTAAGTAATAGCTTTAACAATGGAACGACGCAAATTTATAAGGAATTCAGCGCTTGGTTTAGGTTCAGGGCTGACATTAACTTCCTCTTCACTGGCTCATTCAAAAGACCTTATTGAGGAGGGAAAAATTGACAAATTACCAGGAGAAGTGTGGATTGCCAGTTTCTCATTGGAAAGGTTTGAGGCGGCCAATTATGCGGAAATGGTCGATCAGGTTCTGGAGGAGATGGAGGGGATTGTTAATTTTAAACCTGACGTCATTTGTCTGCCCGAAATTTTCCCCTTCTTCCACATTTCTGAAAAAATATCAATTCAGGATGTTGCCGAAGGTCCTGACGGGGAAATTACCTCCAGGTTTGCAGCTTTTGCAAAAAAATATGGCTGCTATATTATTTGTCCACTTTATACCCATGAAAAGGGAAAGTACTATAACGCCGCCCGTGTAATTGACAGGGAAGGGAAAGTACTTGGCGAATATAGAAAAATACACTGTACCGAGGGCGAAATGGGGAAGGGTGTATCTCCGGGACCCCTGGATCCGCCTGTTTTTAAAACGGACTTTGGGACAATAGGGGTGCAGATATGTTTCGATTTGGAATGGGACGACGGGTGGAAAAAGTTGAGAGAAAAAGGCGCTGAGATAGTATTTTTCTGCTCTGCTTACCCCGGTGGAGTTGCTGTAAATACCTTGGCCTGGCAAAACAAGTTTAATGTGGTCTCAAGCACCCTGGCCGGCACAGCAAAAATATGCGATATCTCGGGAACAGAGATCGGAAAGACCGGAAGATGGCAAAGGAACTGGGTAATCGCTCCATTAAATCTGGAGAAAGTATTTTTGCATTCATGGCCTTATTACCAACGTTTTAAAGAAATCTCTGCGAAATATGGACGGAAGGTAAAAATCACAAGTTTTGATGAGGAAGAATGGTCCATCATTGAAAGCCTTTCCCCGGATGTTAAAGTAGCAGATCTCATCAAGGAGTTCGATCTGCTTACTCATGAAGAGCACATCAAAAGTGCTACAGAAATGCAAAATAGATTAAGAGATTCGTAGATGCTAAAAAACTTCTTTTTAAGCTTGCTATTCCTGGTGCCATTAACATTTGGGATTTCAGTGAAGGCCTCCTCCGGGGGAGATAAAAGTCCTGTGACCTACATCAATAACAAAATTGAAAATGGTTCCCATCTGAACTGGGACATTGCAGAGGATGGCAGCGTACATATTTACCTGGCTTATGATTATGAGCGGGTGTCTCTGAACAGGGCATACGATCACTGGCATTTTTTACTGGAGGCTGAAGCCGGATCAGATATCACCCTGATTTTTCACAATTTTAGTGAGGTATACAATGGGAAGACCATGCCCTTCAGAACATGGATCATGGATTGTATTACTTCTCCCGATGACCTTGACTGGAGCCATGTTCCTGTCGAATGGCTTGAAGGAGAAAGGATGAAGGTGAAGATTCACATGGACTCGGATTCCTTATACATTGCACGGGTGGAACCATATCGCTTGAGCAACCTTCAGCATTTAATTGAAAGCCTTCAGGAAGAAAAAAGAGCAAAGATTACCCCAATCGGTAAAACGGTAGAGGGAAGAACGCTTCAAATCATTCAAATTGGAGATGATCATGCTCCAAACAACTTGTTTATCCGAGCAAGGGTTCATCCCTGGGAAGCTGGCGGTAACTGGGTTGTAGAAGGAATCATACGCACCCTCCTGGATGAGTCGGGCCGGGGAAAAGACTACCTGAGCAACTACGCTGTTTATATATTGCCCATGGCAAATATGGATGGTGTGGCAAATGGTGTTTCAAGGTTTAACATGAATGGCATGGATTTAAACCGGAAGCTGCTTGCACCTGCCGATCCGGTTCTGTCTCCCGAAAATGCAGCCATGGAAAGTTGGCTGGAAGGAATGATTGCACGGGGGAATAAACCCGGACTGGCGATTGATTTTCATAACGACTCCAACGGGGCCTTATTTTTTGCTTCTGCAGGGAAACAAAATGAAAGCTATGTGAAAAACATGGAATTGCTGGAAGCCCTGTTGCGGGAAAAAACCTGGTTTGGTGAGCGAACCTCCTATTTTGGGAGCGAATCCTTCGAGGAGGGCCTGATGTTGAGGTACGGTATCAATGCGCTGGTTTACGAGCTTAATGCCCATTGGATAAAGAGCCTTGAAAAAATGCCGCTTTCATCCGATTGGCTGGATCTCGGAGGACAGCTATGCCCGGTTTTTGATGAGTATTTCAAGAAATTCGTCGGGCCATGAAACTAGACAGGAGGAAGTTTATAAAGCTTGGTACAGCTTCCGCAGCTGGAATTAGCCTGGCTCCCGGCATGGCTATGCCTCCCTTAAAGATCAGCCCATATCCACTGTGTGTTTTCTCCAAGTGTCTGCAGTTTTTAGCTTACCGGGAATTGGGTGAAGTGGTCGCCGATCTGGGTTTCGATGGTGTAGATTTAACGGTACGGCCCAAGGGGCACGTACTTCCTGAAAATGTAAAAAAGGATTTGCCAAAAGCAGTTAAAGCCCTTGGGAAATCAGGCATTAAGGTCCCCATGATCGCTACCAGTATTAATGATGCAGTTGATCCTCTTACCGAACAAGTGCTTGGATCGGCAGCCGATGCAGGGATACCCTATTACAGGATGGGGGTTTATAGCTACGACCACAAGATAAGTCTATTTGAGAATCTGGACATCCATAGGCGGAAACTTGAAAAACTTGAGAAGCTCAATAGAAAATATAATATCCGGGGGGGCTACCAGAACCACTCCGGTCCATGGGGAATGATGGGAGGAGCTGTTTGGGATCTGCATTATGTATTAAAGGATTTTGAACCGGAGTATATCGGGGTGCAGTATGATATTGCACATGCCACAGCCGAAGGCGGATTTTCCTGGGAACTTGTTTTAGAATTAATATTCCCGTGGATAAACAGCCTGGCTATTAAAGATTTTGTCTGGGAAAATGGAGAGAAAAGGTGGAGGACAAAATGGGTTCCCCTGGGAGAAGGGATGGTGAATTTTGAGAAGTATATGGATGAAATCGATTCAATCATTTCTTCAGTCCCCATCACCCTTCATTATGAATACGACCTTGGCGGAGCCGAGCTGGGCAAGCTAAGTCCCACAATGGCTCCGGAGAAGATTTATAAACTATTGAACCGGGACCTTCAATATTTTAAGAATTCAATATTAAGAAGTTGAAAACCGAGTATATGGACCAGAAAAAAAAGTATAAAATATCCCGTCGGGATACCATTAAGGCATTGGCAACCATACCCGTTCTTGGCTACTTTGGATATGCCATAAAAGCACATATGGCTGCAGGGACAGCAAGGGCAGGGGGGGATTTCAGGGAAAGGTTGAAAATTAATCGAATTGAAACCCTGGATAAGAAGTTGAACCCTCCAACCGGGAACAGCGGCAATCGTATAAGGTTTGGTTTAGTTGGAAACGGTTGGCGTGGAGAGCAATTATTACGACGTCTAGGTTATGTTCACCCTGATTTTGTTAAGGAAAGTACTGTAAACGGGAAACCAGACGAGCGATTGGAAGCCTTTTTAGACCAGGAAGATTTTAACCTTGAGTTTACTGCCGTTTGCGATACTTTTGAAGTTCATACACAACGCGGCCTTGAAATTTCTGCAAATGATATTCATCCGGGTACCGGGAAAAGGAAACAGGCAAAAGTATATTCCAGTTACAGAGAGATGATTGCCAGCAATGAGATTGATGCCATTATTATTGCAACGGCCGATCATACCCATGCGCAGATCGCTATTGCGGCAGCTAAAGCAGGCATACATGTATATCTTGAGAAGCCCATGACCCATAGCATCGAGGAAGCAGTCATGCTGAGAGATGTCATAAAAGCTACCGGGGTTGTTTTTCAGCTGGGGCATGAGAATCGTCAGCAGACGAGTTTTAAAATTGCAAATGAGTTATACAATAAAGGTGTTTTCGGAGATGTTAGTATGGTTCAGGTCTATACGAACCGGAATACTGACTTTGGAGCCTGGATCAGGGATGATGCCTTTGACCACAAACTGGGTAACAGGGATAATATTAATTGGGAAGAATTCCTTGGGGATGCACCCTGGCAAAAATTCGATCTGAAGAGATTCTTTAGCTGGCAGCGCTACAGCGATTATGGGACGAGTTTAACCGGGAATGACCTGTCTCATCAATATGATTGCATGAACCAGGTATTAAATCTGGGCATTCCGGAAACAGTGGTTGCCCTGGGAGGGCAATATTATTATAAACACCACGGGGATATGCCCGATATATTCAATGCTGTTTTTAATTATCCTGAACGGGGACTGACTTTGACCTACGATGGAAATCTGAGAAATGACGCCTACAGGCCCTCCCGGATACTGGGCTCTGCCGGGACCGTTGATGTTGACAGGGCCATCCTGATGTATAAGGACAACAATTCGGAGCGATACAAGGACATAAACGTTCATCCCTCTGATCCCTACTATTACTACGCTCCCGATGATAATATTGATGCCATATCATCTGCCACTTCAAAGGCTTATATGAAAGGGGGTTATGGGCCAACCTCTGTGGATGGCAAATTGTTTAATGCAACCTTGCTTCATTTGAAGGAATGGGTTGATGCCATCCGTGGTCATGGGGTACCAAGTTGTGGAGTTGATGAGGGTTTTGAAGAGGCCGTTACCTTCAACCTGGCAAATCTGGCTTATGATCACCAAAAGATGGTCAGATGGGATCCTGTAAAGGAGAAAGCAGTAATTGGATAGTCGCTAAATAATCAGGATTGAAATGAAAAAGCATAGAAGTGAGTTAAATTATTCCAACTGGCAGGTAGCTGCATTGGTCATAGTCAGGGTCTTAATTGGATGGCATTTCCTGTATGAAGGATGGGTAAAAGTGATCAACCCAAATTGGTCGGCAGCCTCTTTCCTTAATGCAGCACAGGGGCCTTTTGCAAACTTATTTAAGGCAATGGCTTCAAATTCCGGGGTATTGGAAGTCATAAATTTTAGCAATCAATGGGGACTGGTTCTTATTGGATTAAGCCTTATTCTGGGCCTTTTGAGTCGCTGGGCCTGTCTGGGAGGCATGGCACTATTGTCCATGTATTATTTATGCAATCCTCCACTAATCGGCTTGGATATTTCCGGCATGGCAGAAGGCTCTTACCTGATTGTAAATAAGAACCTGATTGAGTTATTTACCCTCCTGATTTTATTCTTTTTCCCAAGCGGACACAGAATCGGCTTGGATCGTTTTTTTCGTATTAATAATTAATAATGAATGGAATGAAGTATAGAAATATAGCAATCATTATAATCGTTTTTTCCCTGGGTTTAAGCGAAGGTTTTTCACAGGCAAATTCAATAGGTGGATTCAATGTATATTTTGGGACCTTACACAACCATTCCAGTGTTTCTGATGGTATGGGAACCCCCAGGGAAGCATACTATTATGCCTCCAGGTTTGGGGGTATGGATTTTTTCGGATTAGCCGATCATGCCTTCCTGATCGATTCCCTGGAGTGGGAAGAGACGGGAAAAATGGCTGATAAGTTTAATGAAGATGGCGTGTTTACAGCATTTCGCGGATTTGAGTGGTCACACGAGTACCAGCATGTTGCCGTTATTAACAGTGAAGACTATACTACCTGCCAGAAGGTGCCTGAGGATACGTTTACGGGATTTTTAAATTGGGTGAGAGATCATGATTGTGTGGCATTTTTTAATCACCCCGGCAGGGAGGATGTTTTAGGTACTGAGTTTAATCATTTTATGGATGAACCTTCTGATAATTTTGTCGGAATTGAACTGTGGAATGGCCGAAATGACTTTAGCCGGTATTATTATAACGACGGTTATTTCCCGGATGATGGAAATATGTCATACTACGACGAAGCTAATTTAAGAGGATGGAAGGTGGGAGCTGCAGGCTCGGAGGATAATCACCGGGGTGACCATGGTAATTATACCCAGAGAAGATTAGCCATTCTTGCAGATACCCTGACCCGAAGCGCGCTTTACGAGTCGCTGAAAGCCAGGCGATTTTATTCAACCCTGGATCTTAGCCTTGCCCTATCCTTTAAGGTGGGTGGAAATGAAATGGGATCCACAATCGAAAGCGGAACTTATGAATTCCAGGTTACTGCGAAAGACCGGGAGCTGGAGATTTTCACCCAGGTGCAGGTGTATAAAAACGGATCACTACTTAAGGAGTGGCAGATTATTAAAACCGAAGTAAACATACAGGAGACTTTCGATGTTTCACCCGGTGATTACTTTTATACTAAGATTACACAGCAGGATGGAAATGAAGCGATTTCCTCTCCTGTTTTTGTGAGCAAATAGTTTTTGAAGCTTACAAAATTCAGCTTTTTTTTCGTGGCGCAACTATGTTTCTATTGAATGCCGAGTACACGAGTCTATTCTCCTTTTTGGCTGGATGGGACCCCTGGCTGCGACTATGCTGACAAGTGTCACCGTTCTGTTTTTGCTATGGTATATCTGTAACTGGCTTCATAATAATAAGATATATATTAGGATTTAAAGTGATTATAAAAAATAAAATTGTTTTGGGCGTATTAATGGTTCTCATTACCATGGCCTGCACTTCCCTTCCTGTTGAGAAACCGCCTGTCACACCTTATTGGGCGCTGGGTCATATGGTCTGGGAAGACAGCGTCAATACCCAGGAGGCGGCACAAAACCTGGTGGGCCTCTATGTCGAACATAAGCTCCCGGTGGGTGGGATTATCATTGACAGTCCATGGTCGCAGAGCTACAATGACTTTAATTGGAACAGGGCAAGGTACCCCGAACCCGAAGAAATGCTAAAGAGCTTCAGGGAGCAAAATATAAAGGTCATGCTGTGGTTAACCGGATGTGTAAATTTGACAGCAAGAGATGTGCCTGTTGAGAAGAGTCCGGACTATGATTATGTCATTGAGAAAGGATTTGCTGTAAACAATGGCCAGCCTTCAGAATGGTGGAAGGGGAAAGGCGTGCATATTGATTTTACAAATCCGGAGGCTATAAAATGGTGGGACTGTAAAATGGATAAGGTTTTTCGCGATGGTGTGGCAGGATGGAAAGTGGATCAGGGGGAATACTATTTTGGAGACTCCTTAAGTTTAACACCCGAGAACAGAGTAGCCGGACAGGATAATCGTTTCTACGGAGATTCACTGATCACTTCCATAGGCAGAATCTCTCTTAGAAATTTTAAGGGCCGTTATTATGATCATATGTTTGATTATGCCACTTCTAAAGACCCTGCCGGCATGATCATGGCGAGGCCCTTTTCTCACCAGGGGGACTTTGCGGCAAATATATCCAAAGTGAGCCTTGGATGGTGCGGGGATTTTGAGGGGAATTGGGATGGCTTGAAGTTACAGATTAATAATATTTATGCTTCTGCAAGAGCCGGTTATGGAGCTATTGCATGCGAAATTGGAGGCTTTTATGAGAGTCGATCCACCAAAGAGCAGCTTATTCGATATGCGCAATTTGGGTCGATGACAGCCTGCATGGTAAATGGTGGCGAAAATGGAGCATTTACAAATCATCTGCCCTGGTATCATGATGAAGAGACTACTGAGATTTACCGGTACTTTACCACGCTTCATTACCAGTTAAGACCCTATATATTTAGTACGCTTGTCGACGCTCATCTCAATGGTGGTTCTCTTCTGAAAGATGCCTCCTTTGATCAGGAGAGCCATAAATTTGGGAATGATATTTTTTTTAAGGCAATCACCTCAGATGCTGGCGCAATCTCTTTCATCCTTCCAAAGGGTGATCGGTGGATTGATTTCTGGACAGATGAGATTTTTGAGGGAGGGACGGAGATCAGAAAACAGTACGATATTAGCCAGATGCCCTTGTTTATTAGAAACGGAGCCATTATTCCGATGGAGATTACCAATGATATTACAGGTATCGGCAGTGAGTCTTGCGAGGGAAAAATTACCCTTTTAATTTACCCGGACAAGGAAAGCCACCTCATGTATTACCATCCGATTGGAGATGGTATTGAATACGAGGAGATTCACATTTCAATTGATAAGGGTGAATTGAAAGTTGAATCGGAGCTTGAACATTCATTCGTATTTCTGGTGAAACGCATTAAAGAACCTTTAAGTATATTGGAAATCAGAAAGCGGGGGAAGAAGTTTAATCTCACTATTTTTTCTCAGTAAACAATGGTGATCCATCCAATATTTTATATTAAACAGGAGAAAATATAATGAATGAATATCCGGATAAAATAGCTGACAAATCGATATTAGAGGACCTGCTATCCCAGCCCACCGATGCTGCGGTGAAAATGTTTTCAGCTTTAGAAGGGGACATGATGTTCCTCGGGATAGGTGGTAAAATAGGACCGACACTGGCAATGATGGCCCTAAGGGCCTGTGATCAGGCAGGTGTAAAAAAACGTTTATATGGAGTTTCTCTGTTCAAATCGGATCAGCAACGCAAACAGTTCGAGGACATTGGAATTGAAACCATACATGGAGATTTACTGGACAGCGACTTTATAAAAGGTTTGCCACTGGCAAAGAATGTGATTTTCCTGGCCGGAATGAAATTTGGGTCTGAAGAGAATATCTCCCTCACCTGGGCGGTCAACTCCTACATGCCGGCACTTGTGGCGGAGCATTTTAAGGGATCCAGAATTGTGGCCTTCTCAACCGGATGCGTCTACCCGCTGGTCCCTGTGAATTCGGGCGGATCGCTCGAGTCTGATACGCCCACACCCGTTGGTGAATATGCACAATCATGCCTGGGAAGAGAGAGGATGTTTGAATATGGAAGTAAAAAATACCAGACAAAAGTATGCCTGATCCGCCTGAATTATTCAGTGGAGCTGCGCTATGGTGTCCTGGTGGACATTGCCACCAAAGTCAAAAACCAGGAGCCCATCGATTTGTCCATGGGATACTTCAATGTGATCTGGCAGGGCGATGTGAACGACGTGGTACTTCGTTCGCTGGGAATCTGCGAAAGCCCGGCTAAAATATTAAACATCACTGGTGAGGAAATCTTATCCGTAAAGGAAGTTGCACTGGAATTTGGAAAATTATTCAATGTAAGCCCTGAATTCTTTAATGAAGAAGCAAAAACGGCGCTGCTCAATAACGCTGAACAGGCCTTTAAAATATTTGGCCGCCCAAAGGTTTCAACTTCTCAGATTATCAAATGGGTTGCCGGTTGGATGGGTGAAGGTAAAGAATTACTGGGCAAACCAACCCACTATGAAGTAAGGGACGGAAAATATTAATCCAAAAAAAACAATATCTGATCAGTGGACCGGAACCTGGATAATGAGACAAATATTTAATCTTTTAATCGTAGTTGTATTTTCGACAAATATCGGATGTTCGTCTCAGCGTGAAATTTCTCTTACGAATCAATGGGATAGCTGCCGTGTTTTAGAAAATCCTTATAAAGGCTGGTACCATCATTTACTTGATAATGGGATAAGCCGATATGCGATTACAGACGATTCCGTTTTTGCCACTTTTCCCGGAATGGATCATATCTACCTGAGATTAGCCTGGAGTTACCTGGAGCCCGGGGAGGGCGAATTCGATTGGTCGTATATAGATCGGGTAGTAGAAAAATATGTACCCAGGGGCTATAAAATTTCTTTCAGGATAACCTGCAGTGAAACCGGAAGATATCCCGGTTCGGTTGGTGAGCAAGTGAATGATGTGCAATACGCCACACCAAGTTGGGTCGAAAAAGCCGGGGCAAAAGGCATCATCGACGAAAGAGGGGAGAGCAAAAACTGGGTGCCAGCCTGGGGCGATCCTGTTTATCTTGAGAAGCTGAACCAGTTTCACAATGCTTTTGCCGCTCGTTATGATGGTCAGGCCTGGGTTAGTTATGTGGATATTGGCAGCATTGGTGACTGGGGTGAAGGACATACATATTTTACGACTAAAGTTCCCGCCACCATGTCAGAGGTGAAAGCCAATATGGATATCTATTTGAACAACTATAAAAAAACTCAAATCCTTGTATGCTATAACTATCTTTTTACCGGAAAATCAAAAAGCGAAGAGGAGGAGCTATTCCAATATGCCACCAGTAAGGGAATTTCGCTTCGGTGCGACAGCCCGCTCGTGGATTCCTACCTTCAGGACCATTTAGAAACCTGGACGCATAGTCATCCCCACTACTACGATCCCCTTTACCTTCAAAAGCCTATTGTGTTTGAGCTGGAGCATTATGGGACTGTCAAAGATAAAGGGAATTGGCTGGGGAAAAACGGCAGTGAAAAGATCTCAAAATATGCTTATTCAGGTGCCGAGATTATGCGTAATGCTATCAAAGTCATGCATGCCACTTACATAGGTTATCATGGATATGCGGAAGAATGGTTGGCCGACAATCCCGAGCTGACAAAAGAATTGGCCAATCTTTGTGGCTACTGGTATTTTCCGCTTAAAGCTGAATTTGATTCTGAATTGTCTGAAGGAAAGAACACATTATACATCGAATGGCTTAATAAGGGAATAGCTCCTGCCTACAAACCATTTAGTCTTTTACTGCGGCTTAGCGATACAGAAAATAATCACCATACCGATATCCTGATCGAAGATTCCGGCAATGAAAACTGGTTGCCTGATTCTCCAACAGTGACCGAGTACACTTTCCAATTACCTGATAATATAGAAAACGGGAATTATTTCCTTAAATTCAAACTGATTGAGTCCTCAGGTGAAAATTACCTGCCTATAGATCTGGGCCTTCAACAAAACAGTTTCGATTCCGATGGATTTGTTGCACTGGGATCAGTTTCAATCAAATAAAACCAATAAAAAATATAATTATGACCAAGTTCTGGAGTATCGTTTTAATCGTTTTCCTACTGCCCGTGACAGGCTTTGGACAAAAGATTGATCCTGCAAATATTAAAATCAAAATGAATGAAACAGCCTGGTGGTGCGGGGTCGTAAGTCATGGAGAATTTATGCCGCTGGAAGAAGGTTATTCCGCAGACTTCAATGGAAATTATGGTAACCAGATCCAGCCTCTGCTTATTTCAAACCTTGGGCAGACGATCTGGTCTGAGGAGCCATTTACGGTTGAGGTGAAGGATGATACCCTGCTTGTCCAGGCTGGAGCTGCCGGGCTGATCTACCATGAATCCGGATCTACCCTGAAAGAGGCCTTTCTATATGCAAGCAAGACCTATTTCCCACCTGCAGGTATCCTTCCGGATATATTATTATTCTCAGCACCCCAGTACAACACGTGGATTGAATTGCAGTACGACCAGAATCAGCAGGATATTTTGAAGTATGCCAACGATATCCTGAAAAATGGCTTTGCTCCGGGTGTCCTGATGATCGACGATAACTGGCAGGAAGATTATGGGAAATGGGATTTTCACCCGGGACGCTTTCCCGATCCGGCGGAGATGATGGATTCATTGCATCAAATGGGTTTTAAAGTCATGCTGTGGGTGGTCCCATTTGTGAGTCCGGATTGTGATGTATACCGGTTTTTGGATAGTAAGGCACTGTTACTCCAAGATAGCACAGGATTAAGCGCGATCGTCAGGTGGTGGAACGGAGCCAGTGGATCGCTTGACCTTTCTAATCCTGAAACAGCCCTTTGGTTTAAGGAACAGCTGGATGCTTTGCAAAACAAGTATGGCGTAGATGGTTTTAAATTTGATGCCGGTGACCTGGGAGCATACCAGGGCCTGGTTTCTTATGGCAATATGGGGCCCAATGATCTTTGTGAATTATATGCACACATTGGACTGGATTATCCCCTGAATGAATACAGGGCCATGTGGAAAATGGCAGGTCAGCCCCTCGTGAACAGGTTAAGGGATAAGCTCCATACCTGGGAAGATGTCCAAACCTTGATCCCCGACATTCTTTTACAGGGAATGGTTGGTTATAACTTCACCTGTCCGGATATGGTAGGGGGAGGAGATTTTGTCTCTTTTCTTCCGGGAGCAGAGATGGACCAGGACCTGATTGTGCGTTCGGCACAGACCCATGCCCTGATGCCTATGATGCAGTTTTCCGTGGCACCCTGGAGAATTCTCGATCCGGCGCACTTCATGGCCGTACAACGAGCGGTTGATATACGAGCGGAATATACAGACCTGATCCTGGATCTGGCAGAGGAATCGGCAGGTTCAGGTGAACCCATTGTGCGTTCCTTGGAATATGTATTTCCCCACCAGGGATACCAGGCCATAGATGACCAATTCATGCTGGGCGATCATATTCTGGTGGCGCCCATGCTGGCGCCAGGTGAGGGAACACGTACGGTGGTGATCCCGGAAGGGGTTTGGAAAGATCGGAACGGGCGAAGGATTAAAGGCCCTAAGAAACTCGAACTGGCAGTTCCATTAAATAGTATCCCGATCTTTGAACTAAAGCACTAGTGTGGCTTATTCGCTACTGTATATCAGGAGTGCCCCTTCACCACAATTCGCATGATTTTCAGATTCAGCCTGAAAAATTTGTAGATCTGAACCAGTATATTGGTGCGGATGTGTTTCGTGAACCTCGTAGGAATGGGTGGATAAAATTCGTCCTTATATCCTCTTGCTTCGTGTTGTTTTCCCCCAGGTTTTTTTCTTAAAAAGGCTGCGGCAGTGTGCCCCGAGACCCCAGCACCCAGTACAAGTACATCCATGTGGTAGCAAGTTTTATTGACAATACCCTTATCAACGATCTTCAATGGAATTAAGATACTGATTACAAGCTGAGCAAGGGTGCAAAAGTTTGTTATTTATACTTATTACAAATTGTTTCAACTCTTTGTCTCATGCGTTAATTCACAATTATTTGTGAATATCTTCGCCGAGATTTTACATGGATTGAAAAGCATGTGATTTACTTTGTAGCAGATTTTTAGATAAACATAGAAATGTTAAAGATTGCGAAGGAAGGGAGCCAGTACAGGGTGGGGTTGTTCCAGGTGGACAGACTGAACACCCTATTCTCAGAACTTGTAAAGGAGCAGCTCAGGGAGCTCATCGAGGAGCCAGGTGCAGATGTAATTTTCAACCTGGAAGGAATACGCTTCATCGATACCTCTGGATTTGAAGTATTAATGGAAATCTCAGAGCGTGCAAAGCAGGTGGGAAGCCAGTTTAAGCTCTGTAATGTAAGTGATGATGTGAAGGAGCTGGTGATTTTGCTGGAACTGGAGGGAAAGTTTTCCTTTGTGAACTGCGAAAATACCCGGGAAAAGATCCTGCTGGTACTCGACTAGCTCGCAGGCTCGGTTAAACCTGTTCCCCGATCAGTGTGGCGGAAGTGCAGTGGGTGATGCGCACCTGAATATACTCACCCGCTTTAACCGATCCCCGGGGAAATACTACCACCTTATTCTGAGAAGTACGGCCATAAAGTTGCGCTTCCGATTTTTTTGAACTGCCTTCAGCCAGGACTTCATAGGTAAGGCCTATGTCTTTCTTCTTTCCAGCCAGGGAGAGCCTGTTCTGTAATTCAATGATCTCATTCAATCGCCTTGTTTTAATATTTTCGGGCACATCGTCCTTCATTTTCCTTGCGGCAAATGTTTCCGCCCTTTCACTGTATTTGAACATGTAGGATAGGTCATATCCAACCCATTCCATCATACTCAGGGTATCCTGGTGCTCCTCTTCGCTTTCGCCACAAAAACCGGCAATGATATCTGTAGAAATACTGGCATCGGGCAGGTATTTTCGGATGGCCTTTACCCGGTCCATGTAATGCTCTCTTGTATACCTGCGCTTCATACGCTCCAGTACGGAGGTGCTTCCCGACTGAACCGGAAGATGGATGGCCCGGCAAAGGTTGGGATGCTTTGCCATTACTTTCAGTAGTTCATCGGACATGTCCTTTGGATGCGAGGTGGCAAAGCGTACCCTCAGGAGGGGGTCGATCCCGGCTACCCTTTCCAGAAGAAGTTCAAAGGATAGCCCTGTCTCTTTATCACCCCAGCGATAGGAATTCACATTTTGCCCCAGCAGCGTTACCTCACGGTAGCCCTTCCGAAACAGTTCTGCTGCCTCTTCGACGATGGTTTCAGGATCCCGGCTCCTTTCCCTGCCCCTGGTTCCGGGAACCACACAATAGGCGCAGAAATTATTGCAGCCACGCATGATGGAGACAAAGGAGCTCACCCGGTTTTTATCCATTCGCACCGGCTCAATATCGCTGTAAGTCTCCGTGGTGGAAAGCAGGGTGTCGATGCCTTTTTGCCCGGTCTCCACCTGTGCGAGCAGGGCGGGGAGTTCACGGTAGGCATCCGGGCCCACCACCAGGTCAATCACCGGTTCCTCCTCCAATAGTTGCTCTTTCAGCCTCTCGGCCATACAACCTATGAGCCCTACCGATACCCCCTTGTTTTCTTTCTTGACACGGCCAAATTCCTTCAGCCTTGCCCTGATTCGTTGCTCTGCATTATCCCTGATGGAACAGGTATTCACCAGGATGAGATCCGCCTCTTCTATTTCTTCGGTTAGCACGTAATCCTGCTTTTGCAGAATAGCTGCTACGACCTCACTGTCAACCACATTCATCTGGCAGCCATAGGTCTCTATATATAGTTTTCTTTCAGTCACAGTGCGCAAAGTTATAAAACCAACATGAAGTTTTCAGGAATAAAGGTCAAATTGAGCCTATTTACCGACATAATAACCCCCTTCGCCGATTAATTGTTTCAGGGCTTTTGTTTTCTCCCTAAAATTGCATTAGAAATTTCAAGCAATGAAAACTAAAAATCATATGAAAATGGGAGCAGGTATTTTTTGGGGTGCGTTTTTACTTCTTCTGGGTGTCGCGCTGATTATCAAGGTTGTATTTCAGATTGATTTCCCGGTATTTAAGGTGCTGGTTGGGATTTTCCTGGTCTTGTTGGGTATTAAGGTGCTTTTCGGGCGGTTCATTATCCCGTCCCGTCATTTTGATCCGGAAGAGACCATCTTTAACGAACGGACTTATCATAATCCGGATTCGGGAAAGGAATACACGGTGCTGTTTGGGAAAGGGGTATACGATTTTACCGATGTGGATCTGAGCAAGGGGAGCTATCACACGAAGATCAGTACGGTTTTTGGTGGAACCCAGATCATAGTGCCGAGGGAGCTTCCTGTGAGGATTACTGCCGATGCGGTTTTTGCCGGTGCCGAGTTGCCAGATGGCAGCACTGCAGTATTTGGGTCAAGCGTGTATGAAAATGACTTGTGGACACCCGATTCGGCCAGTATTAACATCAAAATTGATGTGGTATTCGGAGGTGCCCAGGTAATCAGTCGTTAATCATTTTTCACTTAGCGGCAATTTATTAGTTTTGTAGAAAATCTAGCAAAACTATGTCAGGACACAGTAAATGGTCAACCATTAAGCGTAAGAAGGGTGCGAACGATGCCCGACGGGGGAAATTATTCACCAAGCTTATTAAAGAGATCACGGTAGCTGCCAGTACAGGTGGTTCAGAAATTGATGCCAATCCGAGGCTCCGTTCCGCAGTGCAGACTGCCAAGGGACTGAATATGCCAAAGGATACGATCCAGCGGGCCATAAATAAGGCTGACAGGGATAACTCATCCTTTCTGGAACTTACCTTTGAGGGTATGCTCCCCTACGGAATAGGGGTCTTTGTCGATTCACTTACCGATAACCGCAATCGTACAGTCAGTAACGTACGCGCTATCTTCAATAAAAGGGGGGGTAGCCTGGGAACCAATGGTTCACTGGGCTTTATGTTTGAACGGAAGGGAGTTATAAGTCTGCCCAAAGGGGATCTGGATCCTGACGAGTTTGAACTGGAAATCATCGATGCGGGTGTGGAAGAAGTGGAACTTGTGGATGACACTTTTATGATTACCACCCCCATGGAAGAGTTTAACAATGTTCAGCTGAAGCTTGCAGAAATGGGCCTGGAGACCGAGAGTGCCGAACTGCAGCGGATTCCCAATGATACCATTGAGCTGACGCTTGAGCAGTCTATTCAGATTATGAAGATCATTGAAGAGTTCGAGGACGACGATGATGTTCAGGCCGTATCTCACAACCTTGAGGTCACCGATGAGGTGAATGCGGCTATGGATGAGTCCGCATAATACTTATGCTTGCGTCGGGCCGGGAAAAAAAAGAGGCTGCTCTCCACCACAGGCGGAGGGCAGCCTCTTCTCATAAACCGGTACTTGGTTTTTAAGTTGCATCATTTCCTACTTCACAACCCTAACTTTATTTGCAACCTGACTGTTTCCGGTGTTGAGAATTAGAATATACATGCCTGGCTCCAGGTTTTGTACCGGAAGTTCGGTCGTATAACTTCCTTCATAAGCATATCCATGGTCTTCAGATGCTACCAAACGACCGCTCAGGTTATACATTTCAAGACTGACATTGCTACTGTTTACAATCTCATACTTGATGTTTACGAACTCACGAGCCGGGTTTGGATATACACTTACATTTCCTACTTCAGCAATTCTTTCCTTGATTCCAGTTGTACTGGGCAGGATCACAGCATCAATTACATGTACCACGCCATTGTCGGCCTCCAGGTCAGCTACAGTGACCATTGCATTGTCAATATAGACATTGCCATCCATCAACTTAACAGTTACTTCCTGTCCGTTCAGGGTTTCTATCATTTGTCCGTCCGACAGGTCGGTCGATAGAGCTTTTGCACCTACCACGTGATAAAGAAGGATCTGAGCCAGGGCTCCTGTGGGATCTTCCAGAAGGGCCTCAACCGTTCCTTCGGGCAATGCAGCGAATGCATCATCGGTGGGAGCAAATACGGTAAAAGGACCGTCTCCGGCAAGTGCGCCATCGAGTTCGGCTGCAATAACCGCTGCTTCCAGGGTGTTGTGGTTGTCACTGGCTACAATTATGTCCAGAACAGTATATTTGGGCAGGATAACCGCGTCGATTACATGAACCACTCCATTATCAGCTTCCAGATCGGCAACAGTAACCATTGCGTTGTCGATATATACAGCTCCATCCATGAATTTCACAGTCACGCTGTCGCCATTCAGAGTGGTAATCATCTGACCATCTGAAAGATCAGTTGACAATGCTTTGGCACCTACCACATGATAAAGAAGGATCTGGGCCAGATCACCTGTTGGATCTGCCAGCAGTGCGTCAACCGTTCCCGCGGGTAATGCAGCAAAGGCGTCATCGGTGGGAGCAAATACTGTAAAAGGACCGTCTCCATCAAGAGCTCCATCTAGTTCGGCTGCAATTACTGCTGCTTCGAGTGTGTTGTGGTTTTCACTGGCTACAATTATGTCCAGAACAGTTGTTTTGGGCAGGATAACCGCGTCGATTACATGAACCACACCATTATCGGCCTCCAGATCGGCCACAGTAACCATGGCGTTGTCGATGTATACAGAACCATCCATGAACTTCACAGTCACGCTGTCGCCATTCAGAGTGGTGATCATCTGACCATCTGAAAGGTCAGTTGAAAAAGCTTCTGCACCTACTATATGGTAGAGCAGAATATCAGTGAGTGTCCCTGTTGGATCTGCAAGCAGTGCATCAACCGTTCCAGCAGGCAGTGCATCAAAGGCATCATCGGTGGGAGCAAATACTGTAAGATTACTACTATGGTTCCATAGTGGCCCTTCCAACTCAGCCGCCCTTAGGGCTGCTTCCAGGGTATTATGGTCAGAACTATTAATGATTATGTCCCAAACAGTTGTTTGACTGTAGGTTGAATTGACGTAAAATAGAGCTAACATTGTCAGAATCGAAATTCTGAAGAATCTCAATGGATTCAATTTTTTAAAATTTAGTAGTCTTGTTTTCATGATGAATGTGTTTAATTAATTTATTCAAAACTTAAACAAAAACCAATGAATAATGTTTAATATTTAACATATTAAAGTTAAACAAAAAACGCAACAATCAGTATAACAGGATCTAAGCCTATGGATGGAAAAGACGCTTTTTAACAAATGAAACGAAGGAGCAACAAATGGTGGATGGCTATCCCGGGTTGTTTGTGTAAGTGGCCAATCCTTTATTGATAAGGCGCACACAAAATACTGCGACGCCTACAATAATGCCAGCCATAGCCCCCGTATGCCCCAGGTGCTCGGGTTCATACCAGTTGAAGAAGATAAGTGCAGGTCCGGATATCATCAATAGGATGCTTGAGACCAGGGGGAAGCGTGGAATCCGGAATCTGCTCAGGCTTAAGCCCAGGGACCATGCCCCTACGAAACTACTTCCCACAAGCCGGTAAAACTGCTCTTTTCTGAATTGATCAAGCAATTGCAATTTCATTTGATCTCCGCTTAATTCAATGCTTTCAGTGAGAAGTCCTGAAATCTCCCTGTGGAGTCCCAGTCCGCTGAGGGACATAAGCAGGAAGCCCGTTGAGGCGCAGAGCATGAAAAGTGTATTCAGGTAGGGTATCATTTTGAGCTTCTTCCTGAAAAGAAAGAAGTAAAAGGGTGCCGTCAGGGCTGTGGTCAGGGCTGTGATCAGCCAGGCAATGGAGCTTAATTTCTGACTTAAAATATGCTCTGTGAGGTAGCTTAGATCTTCCTGCAGGGTGGCATAGGGGCTTACAAATTTGAAATCCAGCAGTAAAGAAGCTACATAGGAAGTGGCTAATAGAATCAGTAAAAGCCCGGTTGTTACTTCATTGCGCCTTCCTCCTCTGCCTTTTTTTTTCTGCATAGAGTGAAATTAATCATTTTATGCAAATTTGATTAATTTTGTGGTGCAAAATCAGGGAACAAGGTGCTCATGAAATCCTATATTCTTTTTTTCGGAAGTCTTCTTCTGACGGCTTCATTAACCTTTGCTCAGTCGGGATCCGAAGAGGATGTTCTGGCGCGCTTGAAGGATGGAGGCCAGGGCCAGGTTGAGATCATACTCGATTCTCTTCTTGAAGCCAATTACTATAAGCTATTATTGAAAAATATTGATGTGAAAGGCATTCCCGGCTACCGGATTCGAATCTATTCCGAGAGTGGAGTTGGAGCCCGGGAAAAGCAGCAACGTGAAAGAGCCAGGTTTCTGTCAAGTTTCCCCGAGATTGATGCCTATGATGATTATGATGAGCCCTACTTCAAGGTGTATGTGGGTGATTGCCGAACACGTAGTGAGGCCATAAAATTAAAGGACCTTATCGATAATAAATTTCCCAATCCAATCCTCGTCGAGGATTTTATAAACATTCAATGACCGACGGAATTAAGCATAAATGCGGTATTGCAATGGTGCGGCTACTTAAGCCCCTGGAGCATTACCAGCTGACCCATGGATCGTGGAGGTACGGCTTGGAAAAGTTGTACCTGCTGATGGAGAAGCAGAGAAACAGAGGTCAGGACGGGGCCGGGGTAGTAAGCCTGAAACTGGATACCCCTCCGGGTATGAAATATTTTAGTCGGCAAAGGGAAACCGGATCAAGTGCAATCAACGAGATCTTCCGTAAGGTTTATAAGGATTATGCCAAGGCTGAACGTAAGCATCCAAAGGCTTTCAATGACCCACAGTGGGCCAAGATGCACCTGCCCTTTGTTGCAGAGGCCTACCTGGGTCACCTGCGTTACGGAACTTTTGGCTCCAACTCTATAGATAATCTTCATCCGGTTATGAGGCAGAACAACTGGAAGACCCGGAACCTGGTGCTTGCAGGCAACTTCAATCTGACCAATGTGGATGAACTGTTCGCCAGACTGGTGGATCTTGGCCAGTATCCAAAGGACTACACTGATACGGTCACGATGCTCGAGAAGGTAGGGCATTTTCTGGATAATGAGAATCAGAAATTATTCGATGAATTCAAATTGCTGGGATATACCAATCGTGATATTACAGACCGGATAGGTAAACGTTTGGATGTGGGGAAAGTTTTGGGAGAAGCAAGTAAATACTGGGATGGGGGTTATACGGTCGCAGGAATGATGGGGCATGGAGATATGTTCGCCATGCGCGATCCCTGGGGTATCAGGCCAGCCTACTATTACCATGATGATGAAATTGTAATTGTAACCTCAGAAAGGCCGGTGATTCAAACTGCTATGAACCTGAAATTTGATGAGGTCAATGAATTACCAGCAGGCCACGCCCTTGTGATTAAGAAAGATGGTGAAATTAGACTTGATCGAATCAGGAAAGAGGAGGAGAAAAAATCCTGTTCTTTCGAGAGGATCTATTTTTCAAGGGGTTCGGACCGTGAGATCTATCGTGAGCGAAAAAAATTGGGAGAACTTCTGGTTCCTGGTATTCTGAAAGCCATCAACAATGATGTGGACAATACAGTATTTTCCTTCATTCCAAATACAGCCGAGTCGGCTTTTTATGGAATGGTAAAAGGGGTAGAGGACCATACGATTCTTCAAAAGTTTGAGAAGCTTAAGAAACTGAATGGGAGTTGCGACCAGGAGGAGGTGCTGAAGATAATGACCGAGCGGGCCCGAATTGAGAAGGTGGCTATTAAGGACTTGAAGCTGAGAACTTTTATCTCGCAGGACAAGGGGCGTAAAGACATGGTGAGCCATGTATACGATGTTACCTATGGATCGCTGAGGCGTGGCAAGGATAACCTGGTGATCATTGATGACAGCATTGTCAGGGGAACCACCCTGAAACAGAGTATTATCAAAATTCTCGACAGGTTGGATCCCGTGAAAATTGTGGTGGTCTCCTCCTCTCCCCAGATCAGGTACCCCGATTGCTATGGTATTGATATGGCCAAGCTGGGTGATTTTATTGCTTTCCAGGCTGCCATTGCGCTACTTAAGGAGAATGAGATGGAGCATGTGATCAACGAAGTCTATAAGAAATGCGATATGCAGAAGGACCTGCCAAAGGAGGAGTATGTAAATTATGTAAAGGACATATACAAGCCCTTTAGCGATGAGCAAATCAGCAGGAAGATTGGTGAAATGCTTACCGATTCAGATATTAAGGCCGAGGTCAGGATTGTATACCAGAGTATAGAAAATCTTCATAAAGCTGTACCGAACGACAAGGGTGACTGGTATTTCACAGGCAACTATCCCACCCCGGGAGGGAATAAGGTCGTAAGTACATCATTCCTGAACTACATCCACGGGGTTAATTCCCGTGCCTATTAGAGTGGAATCTTTTCGTAAGGCGTTTGAGTTTCAGGTCGCGCCGCCGGAGGTTCTTGATCTTCAAAAGCTGCTTGGGCACATAATTCATTACATGCCGCTCGATCTTGGCTTTGTAAAGATCATTCAGGGTAATCATAATCCCGGTTTCCTCTACATCGCCAAAACCCTGGTTTAATACAGTTCCAAAGGTTTTCATAGATGGCGACAGGTTCATGTAGGCATTAATCAGCGGTGGGATATTTTCCCCGAGCGCCCTTACCTCTTTGGATAGAATCTTGTAATCCTCCGAGTAATCCTGTCCTGTAAAAACAGCAGTAAGCCTGGCCCTGTCGGTGACCATTTGCAGCGGATTTTTTGGGATCACAAGCCCGTCATGGTCCGGGAAATGCTTGTTCAGGAAGAAAAGTATCATGTCGCGGGCCATCTGGTGGTAGTGCAGGTACATGGTAACCTTCCCAAACATATATTTCTTATCGGGATAGTCAAGTGTCAGAGTCCCCAATCCGTCCCATAAGTTATCCAGGGCATAAAGGCCTTTGCGACGAAGCTGGGTTGACTGATACTTGGGCTGCACAAATGAACGGCCAAGCTCTATCATGTGGGGCAGGTAGTCGGAAATGAATTCGTCGGAAAAATCAAACAATTTGGATGTGGCCAGGTGCGGTTTCCCGTCCTTGATGCATCGGTTAGAATCACAGAGAATAAAGCGGTAGCCCCCAAGGATGGCTTGTTCCTCAGGATCCCATACGATCAGCTGCTGATAAGAATCCTCCCCGGTGTCGTATCCGTCCAGGTCGCATTCCAGCCCGGTACCACCCCCCGCATGCCGGAAAGCGAGTTCCCTGAGCCTTCCAATTTCCCTCATGGTGTTCGGGGAGTTGGCGGCATTTACGATGTAGATTTTATTACCGGCCTTATTGGTTTTCCTGATAAATCTTTCCTGGGTCAGCTCGTCTTTAAGTGCTTCAAGGGGTACAGGAGGTATAATATCCTTCATGGACATGGCTATGGACTTTAATTTCGAATATAACTGAATTCCCTTTCCGGGTCTTCAGCGATTATATATACATGATCTTTCACAAGTTGGGCCCACTCTATGGGAGTGAAGCGTTTGTCAAAGGTATTATAGGGGATGGGTTTCCCAAAAGTTAGTGTATAATGTTTGTTCCTGTGTTTATAAGTTTCATTAGGGAGGAAAAACATCTCCAGGTTGGCTTTGATGCCCAGGAATTTCCTGAAATTCGACAGATTGTAAAAGAAGTTAGAGCACCTGCCAGATACGTGTATGGGGATGATGTCACGTTTGCTCGACTTAGCCTTGACGATGATGCTCTTTTGCCATTCAGGGTCCCTGATTAATCCTTTTTTTCGTCTCGAAACCAGTCCTGCCGGGAATGTAATCACCTGCTCATCGGATTCAAAAATGGCATTAATACGTCTCACGTTTTCTGTTCCCAAAGCCCCGTGTTTGTTGACGGGAACAAAGGTGCCATCCATGTTATCCACCTTGGCAAGCAGGTCATTTACAAGTACTTTCATGTGAGGGTAGATGTCTCCTATCTCCACCATGATGATCATGCCGTCAAAACCTCCCAGGGGATGATTCGAGGCGAAAATGAATCGTCCATCCTTCACCAGGTGCTCGCGTCCCCGTACATCAACTGTAACATTAAAAGTCTTTTTCGAGGCCCTCGCAAAGTCTACATCTTTCTTATATCCATGCTCATAAAGAAGGGGATAGTTAAAGAAATCTATCCTCAACATTTTTGACAGAATGCGAAATACAAAGCCGGGTATCCATCTCCCAAGTTTAGGATTTTTATCCATAAACATATCACGTAGAGTGATGGGTTTGTAGTTCTTTTTATGTGTTGCTTCATCCATGATGAATCACAAAAGTATTAAAAAATTCCCTGCTACCATCGTTCAAAAGTTATTAACAAAGTGGGAAAAAGTGGGGTAGAATGGAGTAAAGTGGTGAAAAAGTACTATTTTTACGTTTAAACCCGCAGAAACTCTATGACAACTTTCATTGGAGATTATACAGTCAGACTTGACCCGAAAGGAAGGCTTTCCTTTCCTGCTGCTTTTAAGAAGCAGATCAGGGAGGCTCTTCAGGATGGTTTTGTTCTGAAGCGGGATGTATTTGAGCCATGTCTGATCATGTACCCCATGGAGGAGTGGGAGCGCCAGAATAAGATCATCCGGGCGCGTACCAATCCTTACAACAAGGAGCATGCACGATTTCTGAGGATGTTTTTCTCTGGTACAGCAGAGGTCTCCCTTGATGCCAATAACCGGATGCTGATTCCTAAAAGATTGCAGGAGTATGCTGAGATAGATGCTGAAGTGGTGATGGCCGGACAATCGGGAAAGATTGAGATCTGGGCGTCGGAGAAGTATGATGGTGTTAGTGGTGTCGATGAGGACTTTGCGGCTATGGCTGAGAAAATTTTAGGAGGAACTTTTGACGAACCGGATACATAATGGGCTACCACAGGCCGGCACTTTTGCATGAATGCATTGAAGGGTTAAATATTAGACCAGGGGGCATTTACATCGATCTGACCTTTGGTGGAGGGGGGCACTCCCTCGAAGTTCTTAAAAAATTGGGCAGAAAAGGAAGGCTGGTGGCATTTGACCAGGATCAGGATGCTTTTGCCAATGTTCCGGAGGATAAGCGGGTAACCTTTGTCGGATCAAACTTCAGATATTTAAGAAATTACCTGAGATACCATGCCATTGATAAGGCAGACGGAATACTGGCAGACCTGGGTATCTCATCTCATCAGATTGATATTCCTGAAAGAGGGTTCTCGTTTAAATCGGATGCCGGTTTGGACATGCGCATGGATGTGCGTGGTCTTACTACAGCGGCCATGGTTCTGAATACTTATACGGTTCAGGATCTGACTGCGGTTTTCAGGAACTGGGGGGAGATTGGGAATGCCTGGGCCCTGGCCAATGCGGTGGATCATGCAAGGAAGAAGCAGCCTCTTGCCTCCACGCTTGATCTGGAGGAGGCGCTTCTGAATTTTATCCCCAAGGGAAAGCCCAGTAAATTTTTGGCTAAGGTATACCAGGCCCTTCGCATTGAGGTGAATGCCGAGATGGATGCTTTGAAGGAGATGTTGTTACAGACCACTGAAGCACTTGTGCCTGGTGGAAGGCTTGTGGTGATCACCTACCATTCCATTGAGGATCGCCTGGTTAAAAATTTTATGCGTTCAGGGAATCTTGAGGGTAGGATAGAAAAGGATTTTTATGGTCGTCCCCAGACACCCTGGAAACTGATAAACCGCAGTGTGATTACCCCGTCTGCTGAGGAGCTGGAGGTGAACAACCGGGCCAGGAGTGCGAAATTGAGAATTGCAGAAAGAGTAGAGAATGACAAAGGAGCATAAGCATAAGAACGTTGAATTTGACACCTCCCTGGAAGAGGGCGGGAAGTCCTTTTCCCTGCGTGACCTGCTGGATGGGAACGTGCTGACGCGGAAAGCGGTGGCTAAGCAATCCCGTTTCATATTCCTGCTGGTAATGCTTGCTTTTCTCTCCATTGCCAACAGGAACCATGCCGAGAAAACGGTAATCAGGCTAAATCGTTTGCAGGGGGATGTGAAAGAACTGAGGTCCCAGTCCATTACGATATCATCTGACCTGGTAAGGATTAGCCGGCAAAGCGAAGTTGTAAGGTTGGTGAACAGGTATGAATTGGGGCTTGAAGAGAATCTGGAACCACCTAAGAAACTGATTAATACAGAGGAGTAATATGTCGTTAAAGCGGGACATACTGATTCGTGCTTCACTGGTCTACATCCTGATGCTGGTGATGGGCTTGCTTATTTTTGGCAAGGCTCTGCATCTGCAGTTTTTTGAGAAGGATCAGTGGGCTCAGGAGGAGAACAGTACCGTGCGCCATAAGGTGATTGAACCCAACCGGGGCAATATCTACTCGTCCGATAATCGTTTGCTGGCAGTGGATGTGCCATATTATGAAATCCGGATGGACTTTAAATCCGAATCGTTCACCGATGAGATTTTCTATGACGGGGTTGACGGACTCTCAAAAGCGCTGTCCAGTCTTTTCGGCGACCGGCACTGGTCAACCTACAAAAGGGATCTGGTGAGAGCACGCCAGAAGGGTGAGCGCTACTACCTTGTCAAAAGAAATGTGAGCTATACCCAGCTCCAAAAAGTAAAACAATTTCCCATATACAGACTGGGCCGTTTCAAAGCAGGCGTCCTTTATGTTCAGTCCAACAAGCGGGTTAGGCCCTATGGGATGTTAGCAGCCAGAACGGTAGGTTATACAATGAGCGGGAATCTCCGAAGTGTTGTGGGAATAGAGGGCGCATATGAATCCGATCTGAAGGGAGTTGAGGGTTACCGGCTCATGAGAAAGATCAGGGGCGATATTTGGATGCCTATCAGCGATGCAAATGAAATTGAACCGGAAGACGGTTATGACGTGGTGACCACCATTGATGTGGATCTTCAGGATGTGGCGCAGGATGCCCTGCATACCCAGCTTCTCAGGCATGGGGCCGATCATGGAACAGTGGTTCTCATGGAAGTTGAAACAGGGAAAGTCAGGGCCATAGCCAACCTGGCCCTGGGTAAGAATGGCACTTACAGTGAGGATTACAACTATGCCATTGGAGAAAGTACCGAACCGGGTTCCACCTTTAAGCTGGCTTCGATGATTGCCCTGCTCGAGGATGGTTATGTGAAACCCGATGACATTGTGGATGTGGGTGATGGCGTTACCTACTATTATAATCACCGGATGGAGGATAGCGGGGATGAAGGACTTGGTAAGATTACCGTGCAACGCGCCTTCGAGGCCTCCTCCAACGTGGGGATTTCCATGCTGGTAAATGAAAATTACAAGTCGAAGCCGGAACATTTTGTGGATCGCCTCTATGAGATGGGACTTAACCGGAAACTGGATATCGGGATTCGGGGTGAAGGAAAGCCTGATATAAAATATACCGACAGCGAGTATTGGTCGGGTGTTTCTCTTCCGATGATGTCTATTGGATACGAGGTGCGTATGACCCCCCTGCAGATTCTGGCTTTCTACAACGCAATTGCCAACAATGGAACCATGATGAAGCCCATGTTTGTTGAGGAGCTGCGTTCCCACGGGAAAGTGGTCAGGAAGCTTCATCCCGAAGTACTGAACAGCCATATCTGCTCAAAGGAGACTCTGGGCCAGGTTAGGTCGATGATGGAGGGGGTTGTAAATAATGGCACAGCGCGGAACCTGTCCAATTCGCACTACCAGATTGCCGGGAAAACCGGAACTGCCCAGGTTTCTCTCAGCAAGGAGGGTTATACCAAGTCGCTCTACCAGGCTTCCTTTGTGGGCTATTTTCCAGCCGACAAACCCAAGTATTCCTGCATCGTTGTGGTGAATGCACCATCCAAGCATATCTATTACGGGAACCTGGTAGCTGGCCCCATTTTCCGGTCGGTTACCGACCGGATCTATGTGCGGGAATATGAAATGCACGATAACAGTCCTGAGCTGGCGCAGAACGGGGTACAGGTTCCCTATTCCAAAAGTGGAATGCGCGTGCCTCTTGAAAATACATACAGTCACCTGGGTCTCCCCATTCAGTCGGGCGAGGAGCTGGGCTGGTGGGTATCCACAAAAAGCACTCCGGAGACCATGATTCTCAGGGAGCGCACGATTCCAGACGCCCTGGTGCCGAATGTGGTGGATATGGGGCTGAAGGATGCCCTTTACCTTTTGGAGAGTCATGGGATCAGGGTCGTTGTGAATGGTCGCGGAACCGTGCGCCAGCAGTCGGTACAGGCTGGCGCCAGGATCAGCAAAGGAATGGAAGTGAGATTGAATATGAGTATTAAAGAAGGATAGTGAAACTGCTTACGATCATAGAGGAACTGGGTGCCGTGGAGATTACGGGGACCACCCATGTGGAAATCGGGGGACTAAGCTTCGATTCCAGGAAGGTGATTCCTGGTGATCTTTTTGTGGCTATCCGCGGGAGCGGTTCCGATGGCCATGCATATATTTCCGGGGCTATCTCAGCCGGGGCAAAGGCGGTGGTTTCCGAAGAGGAACCTCTTCAGGGCCATGAGGGTATTTGCTGGCTGAAGTTGGACAACTCGAGGGAGGCCCTGGCATTGTTGGCATCGGCCTTTTACGGTCACCCTTCAAGAGATCTTCAGATGGTAGGGATTACCGGTACAAACGGGAAAACCACCATTGCCACCCTGCTTCACCAGATACATAGCTCGCTGGGATACCGTGCCGGCTTACTCTCCACCATACAGGTGGTGATCGGGGATGAAGTATTCCCGGCAACCCACACCACCCCCGATCCGGTTCAGATCAATGCCTATCTCAGAAAAATGGTGGATTCGGGTTGTGGTTTCTGTTTCATGGAAGTATCATCCCACGCCATCGATCAGGATCGTATTTCCGGACTTGATTTTAACGGGGCGGTCTTCACGAATCTCACCCGTGATCACCTGGATTACCATCATGATTTTAAGACCTATCTGAATGTAAAGAAGCGCTTCTTCGACCTTTTACCTGCAGCGGCTTTTGCCCTGGTGAATGAAGATGATAAGAACGCACAGGTGATGGTACAGAACTGTAAAGCAAAAAAACACAGCTACAGCCTCAGGGCCATGAGTGAGTTCAGGGGGAGGATTGGAGAAATGCTCATGGAGGGGAGCTTCCTGGAAATAAATGGGAAAGAGCTATGGGTAAAACTACCCGGACGTTTTAATGCAAGTAACCTGTTGTGCACCTATGCTGTATGCGCCCTGTTGGGCCAGGAAAGTGAAGATGTGCTACGCGAATTGAGCAATGTGGATCCGGTAAAAGGAAGGTTCGAGACATTCCATTCGGAGAAGGGAATCACGGGTGTTGTAGATTATGCCCACACTCCGGATGCATTAAGCAATGTGCTGGAAACTATCCGGGAAGTGAATATTTCGGGCAGTCATGTCATCACCGTGGTGGGAGCCGGCGGCGACAGGGATCGGGGCAAAAGGCCACAGATGGCACGGATTGCATCCGAAATCAGCCATAAGGTGATTCTTACTTCAGATAATCCCCGAACAGAAGATCCGGAAACGATACTCGATGAGATGATGGAGGGTGTTCCAGCCAGAAGCAAAGACCGGGTGTTGCGCATCCAGAACCGGGAAGAGGCAATTCGCACTGCCTGCATGCTTGCCCAGGCTGGAGATATCATCCTGGTCGCCGGAAAAGGACATGAGGACTACCAGGTCATCGGGGACAAAAAGATACCCTTTGACGACATGATGATACTTAAACAAAATTTAAACTAGGAAGGAATGCTCTACCACCTGTTCTTTTACCTTGATCAGTTTGATTTCCCGGGTGCCGGTTTGTTTCAGTACCTCACCTTCAGGGCTTCCATTACCATCATCACCTCCTTGCTGATTTCCATGGTTATCGGTAAGAAGATCATCAAACTGCTTCACAAAAAACAGATCGGGGAGTCGGTTCGTGATCTTGGACTGGAAGGCCAGTCTCAAAAACAGGGAACTCCGACCATGGGGGGCATAATTATTCTGGCGTCCATTGTGATCCCGGTATTGCTCTTTGCTGATCTGGGCAATATCTATATTATCCTGATGCTGGTCACCACCATCTGGCTGGGGATTATAGGTTTTGTGGATGACTATATCAAGGTGTTTAAGAAGAATAAAGAGGGACTGCGGGGAAAATTCAAGGTGTTGGGTCAGGTTGTTCTGGGACTGATTGTGGGTGTAACCCTCTACCTTAGTGATGATGTAAAAATCCGGGAACGGATCACCATCACGGATGATAATTTCACAGAGTACAGCACCCAGGAGATGCAGGTTGACCGTGGAGGGAATCTTTTCGTAATCCAGGAGCACAAGAGACCTTTGACCACCATTCCCTTTGTGAAGAATAATGAATTTGATTACTCATGGCTGGTATGGTTTACAGGTAAATATGCCGATGGCCTTGTCTGGATTATCTTCGTTCTTGCCGTTATTTTTATTGTGACTTCCGTTTCTAACGGGGCTAATCTCACGGACGGCCTGGATGGTCTGGCCACGGGATCGGCTGCGATTATCGGCGTGACCCTGGGTATACTGGCCTGGTTATCGGGAAATGCTATATATTCAAACTATCTGAATATCATGCACATACCCTATACGGGTGAGCTGCTCATTTTTGCTGCAGCCTTTATAGGAGCTACCATTGGCTTCCTGTGGTATAACTCCTATCCGGCCCAGGTATTCATGGGCGATACAGGAAGTCTTGCACTCGGAGGGATCATTGCAGTATTCGCTATAATTATCCGCAAGGAACTCCTGATTCCCATCCTCTGCGGAATCTACTTGTTCGAGAGCCTTTCGGTGATCCTGCAGGTGAGCTATTTCAAACAAACAAAAAGAAAATATGGGGAGGGACGAAGGATTTTCCTGATGTCGCCCATTCATCATCACTACCAGAAGAAGGGCTATCCTGAACCTAAAATTGTTACCAGGTTTTGGATTGTTGGGATCATGCTGGCAGTGCTAACCCTGGTAACCCTAAAAATACGATAAACCAAACCACCAAATAACCTATGGAAAATAGAGAGAGAATAGTCATCCTTGGAGCGGGAGAAAGTGGAACTGGAGCAGCAATACTGGCCCGGCAAAAGGGATTTGATGTTTTTGTATCAGATGCTGGTAAGATTAAACCCTTTTACAGGGATTTATTAGATGAATACCAGGTCCTATATGAATCTGGTGGTCATTCCGAGCGTTCGATTCTTAACGCCACAGAGGTAATTAAAAGCCCGGGCATCCCTGAAAGTGCACCCATTATAAAACTGCTGCGCAAAAAGGAAATTCCAATCATTTCAGAAATTGAGTTTGCAGGTCGCTATACTTCTGCGAAGAAAATTTGTATTACCGGTAGCAACGGGAAAACCACTACTACCTCGCTGATTCATCATATGATGCGAAAAGCTGGATTGAATGTGGGTATCGCAGGGAATGTGGGGCGAAGTTTTGCCCTGCAGGTGGCCACCGAAACCTTCGACTACTTTGTGTTGGAGCTAAGCAGTTTCCAACTGGATGGGATGTATGAGTTTAAAGCCGATATAGCCATCCTGTTGAATATTACCCCCGACCATCTTGACAGGTACGACTACAACTTTCAGAATTATATAGATTCAAAATTCAGGGTGGGTCAGAACCTCACCGAGGATGAATATTTTGTTTTCTGTTCCGATGACGAGATTACCATCAAGGAACTTGAAAAGATCGTATCCAAGGCTCAGCAACTGCCCTTTGCCTATCAGAAAAAGAAGAATGATGTGGCCTGGGTTGACGAGGACAGGCATATGCATATAGAATTCGACGATGTGGATTTTTCCATGTCTGTTGAAGAGCTGTCACTGAAGGGAAGACACAATACCTACAACAGCATGGCTGCAGGAATTGCAGGCAATGTTCTGAAAATCCGCAATGAAGTGATCCGTGAAGCCCTGATGGATTTTCAGGGAGTGGAGCACCGCCTTGAGAATGTAACGAAGGTTCATGGGATCAACTTTATAAATGATTCCAAAGCCACCAACGTAAATGCGACCTGGTATGCCCTTGAAAGTGTGAAGGGCAGTATGGTCTGGATCGTTGGAGGGGTAGACAAGGGAAATGATTATAGCGAACTGAACAACCTGGTGGAGAATAAGGTAAAGGCCATTGTCTGTCTGGGTAAAGACAATGAGCGGGTGATCAAGGCTTTTACCGGTAAGGTGGAGTCAATTGTCGAGTCTACCAGTATGGATGATGCTGTGAAGGCCGCCTACTACCTGGCTTCCGACGGTGAGACAGTAATGCTCTCTCCGGCCTGCGCCAGCTTCGACTTATTTGAAAGTTTTGAAGATCGCGGACGACAGTTCAAATCTGCTGTGCGAAGTCTGTAAAGTCTGTAAAGTCTGTAAAGTCCGTAAAGTCTGTAAAGTCTGTAAAGTCTGTAAAGTCTGTAAAGTAAAAAGAGAGAGGTGAAGATTAAGAAGTACATAAAGGGTGATAAGGTGATCTGGCTGGTGGTTTTGATTCTGCTGGTGATCTCCCTCTTGTCGGTGTACAGCTCCACCGGTTCGCTGGCATACCAGGTCCGCGGCGGCGATACAGTCTACTATCTGCTCAGGCAGTTTAGATTTATTCTGCTGGGGGTATTCATCATCTTTTTTGTGCACCTGATTCCCTACCAGGTTTTTGGCCGTCTTTCAGTGGTGGCTCTTTGGGTTGCAGTGCCGCTTCTGGTGCTTACGCTGGTGGCCGGACAAAACATTAATGATGCTACGCGCTGGCTGCAAATTCCTGGGACCTCTTTTACAATTCAGACCTCTGACTTTGCCAAAATTGCTCTGATCATGTACCTGGCTAAAGTGCTTTCTGCAAACCAGAATAATATTGGTGAGTTCAGGGATGTATTTGGGAAGGTGACCATGGCCATTGTGGTAGTTTGTGGCCTGATCCTGCCTGCTAATTTATCCACAGCAGCGCTGGTATTCCTCACCGCATTTTCCCTCATGTTTGTGGCCCGGATCCCGGTGAAGTACCTGGCGCTGATGATATTTGCAGGGGTGTTTGCATTTGGACTGTTTCTGGGTGCATCCGAACTGCTGGGTAAGGAAGGACGTACATCTACCTGGAAAAACAGGATTGAAAATTTTATGAGTGGGGAAGGAGATAGTTACCAGGCCGACCAGGCTAAGGTAGCCATAGTTCAGGGTGGGCTGTTCGGAAAGGGACCCGGGAACAGTACCCAGAGGAACCTGGTTCCCCATCCCTATTCCGATTTTATTTACGCAATTATTATTGAGGAGTATGGAAGCCTGGTTGGTGGAGTCCTTGTACTGGCCTTGTATCTGTGGCTATTTTACAGAGCCGGGTTGATCATCCGGCGCAGCCGCAGCACCTATGGAGCCTTCCTCGCATTTGGCCTTTCCATGGGTTTGGTACTGCAGGCCTTTGTAAATATGGCGGTTGCGGTGGGGCTTGTGCCTGTAACCGGCCAGACCCTTCCATTGGTGAGTATGGGGGGATCCTCTATCATTTTCACAAGTATGGCTGCCGGTATGATTCTTTCGGTAAGCTGGGGTACTGACGAATCCAGGCTACAGGCCCAGGAGGACGATGGGGACGATCCCGGATCAGAGACTCAGCAGGAGAGGCCCATCTATGAGGCGGCCGGACCACTCGAGTCAGAAATTGCAGGCAAGGAGAAACGAAATACAGCTGCCGAGATGACGGGCAGGAGGAAAGAGAAGAAAAAGAGAACTGAATTTGATCAACATGTTTAAAGGCGAAACATACAGGATCCTCATAGGAGGTGGTGGTACTGGCGGACATGTGTTTCCGGCCATTGCCATTGCTGATGCCTTGAAGGTGATGCATCCCGGAGCCGAATTCCTGTTTGTGGGCGCTCGTGGAAGACTTGAGATGGAGAAGGTGCCCGAAGCGGGTTATGCAATAGAGGGCTTGCCGGTGGCTGGTTTTCAGAGGAGGTTGACGCTAAAAAACATTTCATTTTTCTTTAAGCTGGTCTCCAGCCTGTTGATATCACGTCGGATTGTGAGGCGCTATAAACCTCATGTTGCCGTGGGTGTGGGTGGCTATGCCAGTGGTCCTATTCTGAAAGCAGCAGCCAGAAGGGGTGTTCCCATCCTTATCCAGGAACAGAACTCATATGCGGGAGTAACCAATCGTTTGCTGGCACGTTCGGCCCGCTCAATTTGCGTGGCTTATGAGGGAATGGAACGCTACTTCCCGGAAGAAAAAATCCATCTGACCGGCAATCCTATCCGTCAGCACCTGGTTGTCCCTTCTGCCGATCGCTCTGCTGACCTGCGGGAATTTGCATTGGAGATGGGTAAAAAAACCTGTTTGGTGATTGGAGGAAGCCTGGGGGCAAGAACCCTGAATCGAAGTCTGCTGGCCGGGCTGGAGAAGCTGGGTCGGGAAGACATTCAGTTGATATGGCAGTGTGGAAAAAATAATTACAAAGAGATAAAGGCGCAGGTGGAGGTTTCCGGACTGAAGAATATCAGGCTGCTACCTTTCATATCCAGGATGGAGTGTGCCTATGGTGCAGCCGATTTGATCGTTTCCAGGGCCGGGGCTATTTCCATCTCTGAACTTTGTGTTATCGGGAAGCCGGTAATCCTGGTTCCCTCACCCAATGTGGCAGAGGATCACCAGACAAGGAATGCAGAAGCCCTTTCCGGACAGAATGCAGCGGTGATGATTGTTGACCATGAGGCGGAGGAGAGGCTGGTGGATACCATGCTTGAATTATTGAAGGATGAAAAGCGGCAGGAAGAACTGTCGGAAAATATAAAGAAACTGGGTATTTCCAATGCAGCCGAAAGGATTGCTGTGGAGGTCATAAAGCTTATGGAAATCTTATGATATGGGCAAATCTTGATAGCGTCTATTTTATTGGTGCTGGTGGCATTGGGATGAGTGCGCTTGCCCGCTACTTTTTGAGTTTGGGCAAGCAGGTAGCCGGATATGACCGGGTGTCCACCGCGCTTACCGATCAGCTTACCCGAGAGGGTGTCAAAATCTTTTTTGAGGACAGGTCAGTATTGATTCCCGAGGTATTCAGGAATCCCGAACGGACCCTGGTGATTTATACACCTGCAGTTCCCAAGGATCATGCTCAGTTGAACTATTTTCGTAAGCGGGGATTTCGGGTAATCAAACGCTCGGTAGCCCTCGGGGAGATCTTTAATACTGGTCGCGGTATTGGGGTGGCCGGTACCCATGGGAAAACATCCATTTCTACAATGCTGGCCCACATCGTTCATAAATCAAAACTGGGCTGTAACGCATTTCTTGGGGGAATCAGTAAAAATACAAAGAGTAATTTCTACCTGGATCCTGTATCTTCTGTGATTGTTGCCGAAGCCGATGAGTTTGACCGTTCTTTCCTGGCCCTTTACCCGGAGATTGCTGTGGTATCCTCCATGGATGCCGATCACCTGGATATCTATCACTCCAAAGAGAATATCATAAAGGGATTTGAATCCTATATCGCCCAGATACGGGATAAGGGTAAGTTGATTTATAAATTTGGTCTGACACCGTTTATTCCAGCCCATGTGGAGCGCTTTAGCTATTCACTGGATGATCCCCGTTCCGATTATTATGCCAAGGAGATGTCGCCCTGGGGTATAGGAACTCAGTTTTCAATGCAAACTCCTGGTGGAATTATTCCGGAAATCAGGTTGAAGCTTCCCGGTCGCCTGAATGTGGAGAATGCTGTGGCAGCAATTGCAGTGGCTCATCAACTGGGATTAAGCCCTGAGTCCATTGCGCTGAATCTTTCCGATTACCTGGGTGTTGAAAGGAGATTCGATGTGCAGGTTCATACTGAAAATCATATTTACATCGACGACTATGCGCATCATCCTGAGGAGATCAGGGCATTTTTAACATCGGTGAAAGGACTTTTCCCGGAGAAGAAGCTTACGGGTATCTTTCAGCCCCACCTTTTTTCAAGGACCAAAGATTTTGCAGATCAGTTTGCAGAGAGTCTTGGACTGCTCGACGTATTGATCCTTATGGATATTTACCCTGCTCGTGAGGAGCCGGTTCCAGGTGTAAGTTCTTCATTGATATTTGACCAGGTAAAACTGAAAGAGAAATACCTGGTATCCCGGGAGCAGGTTTTGAAAGTGCTTCTGGAGCAAAAGCCCGCATTGCTTGTAAGCATGGGGGCGGGAGATATTAATCAGTTTGTTTCACCCATTAAAAGCTGGTTGGAAGGCTTATGATACGGAAAATCGGTAAAATATTGACCTGGGTGGGCATTCTTGCATGGTTTGCTGTGATGATGGGTTTCGTATCATCCGAATCAGAAGGGGTTCTCTGTAACCGTATTGACGTGCTTCTGCAGGATACTGTGAGCAACCGTTTTGTAACCCATAATGAGGTTCGCGCTCTGGTGGAGTCGTCCGGACTGGAGATCCGTGGATATCCTCTTTCAGGAATCAATACCCGGAGCCTGGAGTATCTCCTGGAAGAGAATCCGTATATCCGGAATGCTGAAGTGAGCAAGGATGTTTCGGGCCGACTGGAAGTTAAGGTGGAGCAAAGAGTGCCCCTTGTACGTATACTCCCATCCGGAAGAAGGGGCTATTATATTGATACAGAGGGAAGATTGCTTCCATTGTCAGACGATTTCACGCCCATGATTATGCTGGCTTCGGGCAATCTGCCAGATGGATTTGAGGAGGGACATATGGGTCAGCGCCTGGCCGAGATTTACCTCTTTTGCAACTACCTGAGGGATCACCCCTTCTGGAACGACCAGGTGGTCCAGATTTATGTGAATGCAAAAGGAGAGTATGAACTTATTCCCAGGGTGGGTGCACACCATATTCTGTTGGGCAGTATGGATCAGTGGGAGAAAAAATTGAGAAACCTGGAGCTTCTTTACATACAGGGGCTCTCAAAATTTGGTTGGAACACTTATGAGACCATTAATTTGAAATATACGAATCAAGTAATATGTACTAAACGATAATACTATGGCAACAAATGGAAAAATCGTAGCTGCAGTTGACATCGGGACCACGAAGATCGTGAGCCTGGTGGGCCGGTTGAGCGACCAGGGAAAGCTTGAAGTCCTGGGCATCAGTCAGACTGCATCCAAAGGCGTAAAACGCGGGGTTGTCCTCAATATTGAGGAGACAGTCAACGCGATTCAGACCACATCGTCCGAGGCGATGAAGCAATCAGGCATCAAGTTCAATGAAGTTTTTGTGGGAATCGCCGGACAACATATCAAATCTGTCCGGAACCGTGGTTACATCAACCGGGATTCTTATGAGGATGAAATTACCCGTGATGATCTGCAGAATCTTATCGACGATATGCATAAAATTCCTGTAGACGTTGGCGAAGAGATTATTCATGTGCTTCCCCAGAACTACATCGTGGACAGCGAAACAGGGGTGAAGAATCCCGTTGGAATGTTCGGGAAGAGACTGGAAGCGAATTTTCACATCGTAATTGGTCAGACCTCTTCGGCCCGAAATATCGGAAAATGTATAAACAGAGTAGGTTTGGATGTCAAACAACTGGTCCTGGAACCCCTGGCTTCCAGTGCGGCTGTGCTCACCGATGATGAGAAAGAGGCCGGGGTTGCCCTGGTTGACATTGGAGGCGGAACCACCGACGTGGCTGTTTACTATGATGATGTGATCAGGCATACAGCGGTCATTCCTTTTGGTGGAAATGTGATTACCCGCGATATCAAGGAGGGCTGTGCCATTTTGCAAAGACAGGCAGAATCACTGAAAATGCAGTTTGGTTCTGCATTGGGCGACCTTGCCCAGGAAGATAAGGTGGTCACTATCCCCGGCATCTCAGGAAGGGATCCCAAGGAGATCAGCTTTAAGAGCCTGGCTTACATTATCCAGTCGAGGATGGAGGAGATCATCGATGCCGTAAGTTATGAAATTGAAAACTCCGGTTATATGGATAAACTGAGTGCCGGGATTGTTCTAACCGGTGGCGGCTCCATGTTGAAACACCTGAACCAGCTGGTCAAGTTTAAAACCGGGATGGATGTGCGGATTGGATTCCCGGGCGAACAGATGGTTGCAGAAACTGCCGAGGAGATTAATCAGCCCATGTATGCCACATCTGTAGGACTCCTTCTGAAAGGACTGGAGTACTATAAGGATATGAAGGAGGAGATGGTGATTCATGAGGAGGAGGAGGTTGATCCAGAAATAGAGGAGGGACTTCTTGGTGAAACCGAAGAGGAGAAGCCCGCGCGGAAAGGCCTTAAGAAGGGGAAGATCTTTGAGAATCTGAAGAACACCCTCCATGATATTTTTGATGAGAGTGATGTAAAAATGTAGAAAGATGGAAGAACTAATGGATTTTGATTTACCCCCCGAGCGCTCATCCATGATCAAGGTGATTGGAGTGGGTGGAGGCGGAAGCAACGCTGTGAATCACATGTACAATAAGGGGATCAAGGATGTGAACTTCGTGGTTTGCAATACCGATTCACAGGCTCTGCATAACAGTCCCGTTACAGTGAAGCTGCAACTTGGCGATGCGCTTACAGAAGGACGTGGTGCCGGAAGCAAGGCTGAGGTTGGGAAAGCTGCTGCACTGGAGAGTATGGACCGGATCAAGGAGGTGATTTCAAGCAACACCAACATGGTCTTTATCACCGCCGGCATGGGTGGCGGTACAGGTACAGGAGCCGCCCCGGTTATCGCACAGGCTGCAAGAGAAATGGGAATACTTACTGTTGCCATAGTAACCATTCCCTTTCGTTTTGAAGGCCCCGAGCGTATCAACCAGGCCATTGAAGGGATTAATGCGCTGAAGGACCATGTGGACTCCCTCCTGGTGATTAACAATGAAAAACTCAGGGAGATATATGGAAATCTGAAGGTGAGTAACGCCTTTGATATGGCCGACGATGTACTTGCAATAGCAGCAAAGGGGATCGCCGAAATCATTACTGTTCACGGATATATAAATGTTGACTTTGCCGATGTACAAACCGTCATGAGCGACAGTGGAGTGGCCATCATGGGCTCGGCCACAGCCTCGGGAGAGCACAGGGCAGAAGAAGCCATAGCTGCTGCACTCACCTCTCCCTTGCTGAACAACAATGATATTAACGGTGCACGCAGTGTACTCCTGAATATTACCTCAGGTTCAGAGGAAATCACCATGGATGAGATCTCTGAGATCACCGATTATGTAGTCAGTGCTTCTTCACGGGATACCACCCTCATATGGGGGATGGGAAGTGACGAATCGCTTGAAGAAAAAATCTCGGTTACCATCATTGCCACCGGATTCAAGATGAACAGTATCCCGGAGCTCTATATAGGGAAAAAGAAAAAGCACATGGTACCCCTGAGGGATCCCGGAAGCAAAACAGCTAGTAGGGAAATGACTCCTGTGGGCGGGGTTGAGCAAGCATCCCTTGATTTTGGGATAAAAAACGGAAATGGTTCCGAGGAGTACATCCTGATGGAACAGTCGTCCGATGTCCCCCAGGAGGAGAAGGAAAAGAAGATGGCCGAGCGAGTCAGGATTCTGAAAGAAACTCACGAGAAAATGCGTGATCGCGCGCTGTTGACCGGACAGGGTGATGACGAGATCGAGGAGCTTGAAAATATCCCGGCATATGTGCGAAAAAAGATAATCCTTGACCAGCGGAAACCATCCGAAGATGAAGAGGTATCACGCTACCGTCTCACCGATGATGGAAACGAGAATGGGGGCCCGAAGTTGAAATCCGACAACAGCTATCTGCACGACAACGTAGATTAGTGCAAAAGTGCGATATTCCCAAGTCTCACTGAATCCAGCCCGCGGCTTCGCCTTCTTTATTTACATTTATTATCGGGTTATATGCTTATTTAGTAAATAAACGGATAATAAATTATTCTACAGGAATTTATTATCTGGCTATGTACCAAAATAGTAAACAACTGGATAATTTATTTTCGATCAGTCCGCATACCAGGTGTATACGAAAAAATTTCAGGTCGCATATAGAAATAAAAAGAGGGTGTCTCAAAAGTGTTGAATTGATATAATCTAAGGATGCTATGGA
>CAZRPW010000008.1:1190-79160 GCA_964601975.1 uncultured Bacteroides sp. | reverse complement strand
ATGAAACTTCAATGACCTCAGTTGTTTTAACCAGTTTTTCATAGGCATTATCCCCTTTGCCTATACCTGACTTGCATGCGTTAAGGGTGGTAACAATAAACACGGTAGCTACCAGCGTTAAGACTCCCTTTATTTTTAATTTTCTGCCGTTCATGACGCGATATTTTATAGTTTACTCATTCACAAAATTTCACAAAAATAATCCCACAGCGACCTTACGCCCTTATAAGCAATCTTATATATTACCGAAATGCTTAAATTGAGGAATGAATTAACCAATAGTCTTCCTGAATGACTCAACTCAAATGAGTACTCTACCTAGCAAGACAAAGGATGAGTTCCCTTATTGGAGTTCTGGAGCTTCTCATCTGGTGCAATTTTGGTTCGCTATCAAGCGTTTATTGAATAGAAATAGGAAAATAAATACCCCGAACGATCGAGTTTATATCGTTGATATTGAAATAACTTGGTCAGAATAACAAATAATGCAATGAGAAGGCCATTTCTTTTTTTAGGGATAATTTTTTCAACCGTTTGTTACTCTCAAAACGGGCTGCTAGTTGGATACAACGATACACATATTGGAAAAAATGTGGCTATAGAGTATCTAAGGTCGTTCAACAATTTTCAACTTGAGATTGGATTGAAATATCACATTTTCAATCCCCACTATGATAATCAAAGTAATCTATTAAAAGACAGGATATACCCACAGACTTTTTTACAACATTTTGGTCCTGTTCTGGGAGTTAATAGAAAGTTTCCTATTCGAAATACCACATTTAGACCAGAGATTTTTTTTCAATCGCAATTGACATATGCAGGGTTGCACGCTACGATATATTCTCCATATGGATATGCCCCTCCACCTGATGGCAGACAACTATACACATATCATTATGAAATATTCGATGAGCAAATTAACATAGAGAATATATTAGGAACAGGATTTGATTTATCAATCACTCCAAAATTGCGCTACTATAACAGATTTGGACTCATATATGGTTTATTCTTCGTGACGGATGAACAAATTGCATTGAGTCATAGATGGGCTGTAATTGAATATGGCTTATTCTTCTCAATGGGATTGAATTACGCATTTTAGACTTCTACTAAATGAACTATCAGCCAAGATCTTAAAGAGTTTGTTGAGATTAATTTATACTCAAAGACCAGTCCAGGAGAATTTTACTTCTTTGATAATCTAGGTTAGAATTCTAGCGTTAAATGTATAAGCCCATAAGTAAAACCTGCAATGAAGATTACAAATGTAACGTTGGCTGGAATAATACTAATAATTACATCTACTGGAATCGTTGAAGTAAATGGTCAGTATTCACACAAAGTCCAAAAAGACAGTAAAGGTTTCTACCTATATGGCGGACTGAATTGGAAATACATAAAAGGAGATAGATTAGTAATACCTAATCCAAACCTGCCAGATCCAGTACACACGAATACTGATAGCATTCTATTCTACGATTGCCTTTCGCCTCACATTGGATCACATTACAATTTTGAGATTATCAAATCACTTAATCTCAGAGTTGGCCTCGAATTAAACCTTAGAAAATACCATTATAGATTATATCCTGATTCTATCAGCAAAGTTTATTATCCCGTTTGGGAAGATGTCAGATATAAATATAATTATTACAACATCGAACTCCCAGCTGAAATAGCCTATAATATCCAGAGATTTGGTTTCGGAGTTGGTGCCAAATTCGTCCTATGGGAGCTCAGGGTTAAAAAATCCTATTTAAATGATGAAATATATAGAAAATACTATAAGCAGCATTTATGGTTTAATAGCTGGCAGGACAAGATTCTATACCCCAATGTATTTCTAGAGTATCAGATACATCAGAGTTCTAAGTTTCCTTTATGGCTAAAGGCTGCCTACGAGTATGGAGGAGAATACAGCTCAACGGTCTTTCTAAGTTTAAAGACTAAGCTCTAAATAATTTATCTTACTCAAACTCTTTGGGAACGCCGCAGATCATCTTGAAAGGCTGGTCGCCCTTGTTTCATTTACCAGTGCTCCCTGGCCCTCGATCACATAAGTCATTGACACTTTAACCCTCATGTAAACCTGTGGATACTATACAATTCGTTTATGTGTAAGGTTTTAGATTTGCAACTATTTTTTAGTTGCAGAATTGAACCGCATTTTATATCTTTGTAAGAGAAATTAAGTTTGGATGACGAAACAGAAAAAGCTTCTCAACAAGTTCATTTCAAGGCCAATGGATTTTACCTATAATGAGTTGATCAGGCTTCTCAGAAGCTTAGGGTATGAGGAATTACAAGCATCCGGGTCCAGGATTGTATTTCACAACGAGGAAATAAAACACAATATTAAGTTGCATAAACCTCATCCGGGCAATGTCCTTAAGAGATATCAGATTGATTTGATTATTAAAGAGTTAAAATCATATGAATTGTTATGAAAGATATACTGACATATAAAGGTTTCATTGGCTCTGTGCATTACGCAAGTGAAGATAGGGTGTTTTATGGCAAGGTCGAAGGAGTGAAAGATCTTATAAGCTTTGAGGGATCTAATGTGGATGATCTTGAAGAGGGCTTTAAGTACATGGTTGATGAACATATTAGGGATTGCACAAAGAAGAATATCCCACTGGAGAAATCTTATAAAGGAAACCTTAATATCCGTTTATCTCCCGAACTGCACAAAAAGGCTTCATACAATGCAGCACTAAGGGGTGTCTCACTAAATCAATATATCAACGATGCTATAAAAAAAGACCTGTCGTCTTCTGATCCAGATATTTAATTCACTTCACTCAAACTCCTTAGGCACCCCGCAGATCATCTTAAAGGGCTGGTCACTCTTGTCTTCGCCCCCGATCACATACTTCATGTGAAACATAAACTGACAGGTGGATTCTAATTCTATAATTTCATATATTTGTACCATATTGGTACATATTCTACAAGATGATGATAGTTAGCAGCCGAGAATTCAGAGACAATCAAAGGAAATATTTTGACCTTGTTGATCAGAATGAACAGATAATTGTCCAGCGTGGCAAAGACAGAGCCTATGTTATAGTTCCGCTTAATGATACGGATCGCCTGTCGGTTAATAATGAATTAATCCAGATCGTGCAGGAAGCTGAAACAGAATACAGAAAAAGCAAGACAACACGAATAAAGAATCCTGGTGATATATGGGAAAGTATACTTTAGAAATCTCCTCAAAAGCCAGGAAAGAGTTACAGGTCCATTACAATTCAGGTAAACAATCTGTAATCAGAAAAATCGAACAAATCTTTCAGGAATTATCGACTACCCCTTTTGAAGGAACAGGAAATCCTGAACCACTCAAGTACCAATTAACTGGATACTGGTCAAGGAGAATTAACAAGAAAGACCGCATTATTTATAAAGTCTTCGAAGACAAGGTGATTGTACTCATTGTCTCAGCTATTGGACACTATGGAGACAAATAAGCCATCCTTTACTCAAACTCCTTCGGCACCCCGCAGATCATCTTAAAGGGCTGGTCCCCTTTGTTGCGATACTGGTGTTTTTCGCTGGGATTAACCAGGGCAAAGTCACCTGCTTTTAACGGAGTCTCCTCCCCTGCTTCATTTACAAGTGCACCTTCGCCCTCGATTACATAATTCATATGTTCTATAGCTTTTTGGAAAGAAAGTCCTTTTCATTCATCGAAGAATTAAACTAAAACTTCTAAGCATCCCTGCGATTCGTCGAAAGCTTTTGCCGGCCGAGGAATAACATTGAACATTTGTAACAGAAATCAAAAACAATGTTCAATGAAACACATATTTAAATCAGGCATACTTGCACTTCTGATCACAATGCCATCAATTACAGAAAGCATTGGCCAGGACTTGCTGTTCACTCTGGAGGAATGCATCAACTACGCACTGGAGAACAGCACTACCATAGGCAGGGCCGGCAACCAGGTAGAAAGCCAGTCATCCTACCTGGAACAGGCCAAAGCTGAACGTGGTCCGAACTTGATGATGTCGGGAAGTGAAACTTTAAGCTCTCGCAACTCATACATGGCCTCCAATCCGGGCGACGGCTGGGAGCGCGAGAATTCTTCCTACCTGGATCTTGGCTTAAGCTCAAGCCTTACCCTTTACAACGGGGCTAAACTTAAGAACGCTGTTCAACAGGGCAAAACCAACCTGCTGGCTGCAGAATCTGACATCCAGACCCAGGAAGAACTGATTAGCCTGGAAGTTCTTTCCGCATACATCTATGTATTGTATTACAAAGAACAGGTTAAGAACAGTGAATCGCAGCTGGAGGCCACTGAAATGCAGCTTGAGCAGGCTACTGCACGTAAAGAAGCTGGCGTAATGTCACCCTCGGATTATCTTAATATAAAATCACAATATTCCAGTGACAGGACAAGCCTTACTGCATCACAAAGTGATCTCAGAATTGGTCTGGTTTCTTTAATGCAGCTTATGAATATGCCAGCCAGCTCTGCTTTTGATATTGTGGACCCGGATATTGAATCACTGCTCATCCAGGAAACCGAAACGGATGCTTCAATGGTTTATAATGTTGCTCTTGGTCTGCAGCCCGGACTAAAAACTGCAGAATTGGACCTGGAAAGTGCAGGTCTGGACATTAAACTTGCCAAAGCCGATGCCCTGCCGTCTCTATCCCTGACTGGCGGAATCAACAGCTGGTATAGCAACACGCTGACTGGCATCAGCCTGGGAGAACAGATATCCAGACAAATAAATCCAAATGCGGGCTTAACACTTTCAATACCAATTTATCAGCGAAAGAAAGTGAAAAACAATGTCAGGCAGGCAGAGATTCAGTATGAGAATTACCAGTACAACCTGGTGGATATCAAGAATGATCTTCGGAAGGCAATTGAACAGGCCTGTACGGATGCCCTTACCACGCAAAGCCTTTTCGATTCCAATTCAGAACAACTGAAAGCAGAACAGGAATCTTACCGCCTGGCCGAGGAAATGTTTGCTCAGGGCCTGCTGAATTCAGTGGATTATATGACATCCAAGAACAACCTGACTGCTGCAGAGAACAAGCTGTCACAAGCAAAATATAATATGGTTTTACAAAACAGAATCGTGAATTATTACCTGGGGGATCCCATTAAACTTAAAAAAGATGAAAAAGAAACGCATCCTCATTATCAGCCTTACAAGTCTACTTCTAATCGCAGGAGCTTTGATATTCCTGGCTTTCCGGAAAGGCCACTCAAATTATGTATTTGAGACTGAAAAAATTGAGCTGGGCTCGGTCAATATCACCATCACAGCCACAGGCACCCTGGAGGCAACCAATACGGTTGAAGTGGGAACACAGGTTTCCGGGGTCATTGAGAAACTATATGTAGACTTCAACTCAGAGGTGAAGAAAGGACAGCTGATCGCCGAACTGGATAAATCGACCCTGCTATCAGATCTTGAGACCAAAGAGGCCGACGTGAACCGGGCTCAGGCTGAGTTTGATTACCAGGAATCAAACCTGGCCCGTATGAAAGTCCTGAATGACCAGGAGATGCTGGCCGATAGTGATTACGACCTGGCCGAATATAATTATAAGACCACCAAGGCCAGCCTGAAGTCTGCCAAAGCCAATTTGGATAAGGCAGAGCGGAATCTGAGTTATGCCACGATATACTCACCCATCGACGGAATCGTGCTGAACCGTGCCGTGGAAGAAGGCCAGACCGTGGCAGCAAGCATGAATACTCCGGAGCTTTATACTATAACCAACGATCTTTCCATCATGCAGGTGGAAGCCGATGTGGATGAAGCCGATATAGGCATGGTGAAGCTAGGCCAGCGTGTCGATTTCACAGTGGACGCCTTCCCGGATGACACTTTTACCGGAGAGGTCTCCGAGGTGAGACTGCAACCCACCGAAATATCCAATGTGGTTACCTATACGGTCATTGTTACAGTTGGAAATGCGGAACATAAACTGAAGCCGGGAATGACAGCCAGCATTACCGACTATGTGGAAGAGGCCAACGATGTTCTGCTTCTGCCTGGCAAGGCCGTCCGCTTTACCCCCGACAGGGACTTAATGATGAATTACATGAGTTCCCTGCCCGAAGACCAGCGACCAGCTCCTCCTTCACAAAAGAATCAGGGTCCCTCGGGAACTCCCCCCGGCGTTGAGATGGATGAAGGACAGCAGGTGGTATGGGTCAAGGAAGGAATATCAATAAGGCCGGTACCCGTGGAAACAGGAATCAACGATGGTTCCAATATTGAGATCCTGTCCGGACTGACTGAAGGAGACCTGGTAATTACATCTATGGAAGAAGTCACCGGAAAGAAGATAAAAAAGGAAAATCAGAATAAAGAAGAAAAATCCAGTCCCTTCGTCCAGGAAAGAGGAGGTTCCGGTCCCCCGCGTTAATGATCATTTATATTGCGCTTATCATCTAAAAAAAAGAAAATGACCAATCATAATATCATAGAGTTAAAGGAAATTCAGAAAAACTACCAGGTGGGAGATGAAACTGTCAGGGCCCTGCGGGGAATTGATCTGTGCATCTCAAAAGGTGAGTTCGTCGCCATCATGGGGGCCAGTGGTTCGGGTAAGTCCACCCTGCTGAATATCCTGGGTTGCCTGGACAAACCCAGCGAGGGAGATTACTGGCTGGACGGGACCAATATACGTTCCATGAAGAAAAACCAGCTGGCAGAGATCCGAAACACCAAACTGGGATTTGTATTCCAGTCCTATAACCTCCTTCCCCGCACCACAGCCCAGGAAAATGTGGAGCTACCCTTGCTCTATAATCCCCTTGTAAGCAACAGGGAACGTCGTGAAAAAGCCGAACAGGCCTTGATAGCCGTTGGTCTGAAAGATCGCATGAAGCACCTTTCCAATCAGATGTCGGGTGGTCAGCAGCAACGTGTGGCCATTGCCCGATCCATTGTGAATAACCCGGTAATTATCCTGGCCGACGAAGCCACCGGGAACCTGGACACACGTACATCCTTTGAGATCATGGCCCTGTTCCAGGAGCTGAACGAGAACGGGATCACCATTGGATTTGTCACACATGAGCCTGATATCGCAGCATTTACCAAAAGAAATATCGTTTTTCGCGATGGAAGGATCATCAGGGACCAGCGGGTGGTGAACCGGCAAAACGCCCGGAACGCACTCCTGGAATTACATGATGACGATGAGCTATTACAGGAACCCTCCCTGGCAAGTTAAGCTTTTGATCAAAAATAAAAATACTGAACACAATGAAACTGTTGAATCTTATTAAAATCGCCCTGGCTGCTATAAAAAGAAACAAAATGCGGTCCTTCCTGACCATGCTGGGAATTGTCATCGGGGTAGCAGCCGTTATTGCCATGCTGGCCATCGGGGAAGGATCCAATGCCAGCATCAAGTCGAAGATCTCCTCCATGGGTACCAACCTGATCAATGTAATGCCAACCAGCCTGAGCCGGGGCGGGATCCAGCAGGGAAGATCCATGTCCCAGACCCTGAAGGTGTCTGATGTAAGCTATCTGAGGGAAAACAGTACCAACATTGATGCCATCTCACCCGAAGTAAATTCCAGCGGTCAGCTGGTCTACGGATCAAACAACTGGCCCACCAGCCTGTATAGCGGAAATGAAGAATACACCTTTATTAAAAAATATGAGGTAGCCAATGGGCGAATGTACACCACCCAGGAAATCCAGAGTGCTGCAAAGGTTTGCCTGGTGGGACAAACAGTAATTGACAATCTATTCGAAGAGGGTGTGGATCCCATCGGTCAAACCATCCGTTTTGAGAAGATTCCTTTCAAGATCATCGGCACGTTATCGGAGAAGGGCGACAATACCTTTGGGCAGGATCAGGATGATATGATCCTGGTACCATATACTACGGTTATGAAAAGGGTGGTTCGCCAGACCTACCTCCGCGCTATCGTTATCTCCGCCAAATCGGAAGATATGATTTCGGAAACCAGCGCCGAAGTGGAAGAACTTATGCGAGCCTCACACAAACTAAAGGACAGCGAGGATAATGATTTTGAGATCAGGACCCAGGAGGAACTGATCAGCAACTTTAGCTCCATTTCAGAAATGATGCTGGTGCTGCTGGGATCCATTGCTGCCATCTCTCTTGTGGTTGGCGGAATCGGGATTATGAATATCATGTATGTATCGGTAACCGAACGTACCCGTGAAATCGGCCTCCGTCTGGCCATAGGAGGCAAGGGAAGGGATATCCTGAAGCAATTCCTTCTGGAAGCCATTCTTTTGAGTGTTATCGGGGCAATTATCGGGGTTGGACTGGGCTTCCTGGTGTCCAATGCGGTGGAGAGCTCCCTCGGGTGGCCCATCCTGATTACCACGAACTCCATCCTGCTGTCCTTTCTTTTCTGCTCCTTTATCGGGATCTTCTTTGGCTGGTACCCGGCCCGGAAGGCTTCCGCCCTGGATCCCATTGATGCCCTCAGACATGAGTAGTATATTTGAATTAAGAAGCTTAAGTTTGTCAAATGAGTATTAACAGAACCCGACTGGAGAGATTCCTGCCCCACATCCTGGGCATCCTGGTAATTGTTCTGCTTCCCCTGTTTGGTATCGACCGGGACAATCCCCGCTATAGTTTCTGGATGCACTCCTACTATTACCAGCTGGCCATCATGTTTGTGGCCTTTTATATCAACTTCCTGTTCATTGTTCCCAAACTTTATTTCAGGAAAAAACGGATCTGGTTTTTCCTTGTACTATTTCTGTTTGCCATCCTCATGCTCAGCCTGTTTCAACTTACATATAACCTCATTGACTTTGATGCCCTGAGAATAACAGATATGCAGGAATTCAAAAGACCCAGACCCACGGGCATATTTGGCTTACATCCGAAAATAATAGATAACTTTTTCCTGATTCTACTGGTACTGGGTTTCAGTACGGGAATGGCAATCATGCAACAACAGAAACAAAATGAAACAAAACATAAAGAGATTGAAAAGGCCCGGATGGATACAGAACTGGCCTTCCTGAAAAACCAGATCAGTCCCCATTTCTTTTTCAACTCACTAAACAATATATATGCCCTGATTGCCATTGATGGTCCCCAGGCCCAGCAGGCAGTGGAGAAATTATCCGGTTTGATGCGCTACCTGATTTACGAATCGGATACAAAAATGATCGATCTCAGGAAGGAGTTTGAATTTACACGCAACTATATTGATTTAATGCGGCAAAGGCTGACATCAAAGGTGAAACTGGATGTGGATATCATGCTGAATGTTCCGGATGTAAAAATACCCCCTCTGTTTTTTATTCCTTTTATCGAAAACGCCTTCAAACATGGAGTAAGTTACAGGGAACCCTCCCACATAAGCATCGGATTAAAAACAGAAGGAGATTCCATTATTTTTGAGTGTGTAAACAGCATCCCGCAGCAAAGGGAGAAAGAGTCAGGTTCGGAAGGTGGTGTTGGGATTCAGAACATCCAGAAAAGGCTTGAGCTGCTCTATGGAGAAAGAGCTCAGCTGCTCATGAAAACAGATAATGCAAAATTCTTTGTTCAGTTAACACTTCCCATTTCCCATGAAGCATGAAAACAATTTCCTGCATAGCCATTGATGATGAACCCCTGGCACTGGGACTGATGGTATCGTATATCACGAAAACTCCCTTCCTTAAGCTTGCGGGCCAGTTTGACAATGCCATAGATGCCATGGAGTTTCTCCAGGAAAACGCCGTTCAGCTCATCTTCCTGGATATTCATATGCCTGACTTTACGGGTATCGAATTTGCCCGGACCCTGGTTGAAAGCTGCAAGGTAATCTTTACCACGGCATATGAAAAACATGCCGTGGAAGGCTTCCAGCTTCATGCGCTCGACTACCTGCTGAAGCCTATCTCCTTTGAAGTCTTCCTGGATTCTGCCCTCCGGGCCAAAAAACAATTTGATTTGCTGGCAAGAGCGGACCCGGCAGCTTCCGACAGCCGGGACAAGGAAGAAGATTACCTGTTTATCAAGGCAGAAATGCAGGTAAAGCGAATCGATTACAGTGATATCCTCTACCTGGAGGGACTTAAGGATTATGTCAAGCTTTACCTGGAATTTTCAAAGACTCCCCTTGTCTTTCATGCAACCATGAAGTCCCTGGAGGCAAAACTGCCATCGGAGCGCTTCATGCGGGTGCACCGTTCCTACATCGTTCACCTGGAAAAGATAAAAACCATCGAGCGCTATCGCATTCTGTTTGGCAATGAGCGCATCCCCGTAAGCCAGCAATACAAGGAAGCCTTTGATGCGTTCATAAAAAAGAAATTCCTTTAAGCGGATCGCTACTCAAACTCCTTCGGCACCCCGCAGATCATCTTAAAGGGCTGGTCCCCTTTGTTGCGATACTGGTGTTTTTCGCTGGGATTAACCAGGGCAAAGTCACCTGCTTTTAACGGAGTCTCCTCCCCTGCTTCATTTACAAGTGCACCTTCGCCCTCGATTACATAATTCATATGCTCATAGGGATGGGTGTGATAGGGAGTATGCCCTCCCGGATCCACAGTAAATACCCGGTAGGAATAAACGGGAGTACCGTCTGCACTACCAAGGGGAAGCTGTCTTGATGCTCCAACAGCACCTTCCATTTTGACTTCAGTTTTTTCGACCTTTGATAATGAGATAATCTTCATGATGTGTTTATTTGTTGCTAAGATAGCATAAGTTGAACACAGACTACTTTCACACTTAGAGAGTCAAAGGTTTTTAGTTAATTTTGTTCTCCAATCAGGAAGGAGAAAATGAAGTTTCATAAACTAAGCCGCATAACCGGTATTCTGTCATTCGTATATTTGAGTATAAGTACTTTCGTTGATGCCGGGGCCCAGGCAGTTGACCTGCCTTCCAGCTTCCACACTTATACAATCAGTCAGCAAAACCAACCCGATCCCGATCATATCTTCACTGTGATACGCCCCCAGGCTACCAAACATCCGGGCTATCTCCTGATCATGGACAATTTTGGAACGCCTCTCTATTACAAATACCTCCCCTATCAATCCAGTAATTTTGCCGTTCAGCCAAGTGGCTTACTTAGCTTCCTGAGAAGTGACGATGAGGTGAAACAATTTTACCTCATGGACAGCAGCTACCAGATAGTGGACTCGGTCCGGATGGAGCGTTACCAGATAGACACCCATGATTTCATTGCCATGGAGAACGGACACTTCCTGATATTTGGGCTGGAATTAAGATCCATGGATCTGAGCACCATCGTCGATACCGGAAATATTGCTGCAACAGTTAAAGGCTGTGTGATTCAGGAACTGGACGAAGAAAAAAACGTGGTTTTTGAGTGGAACAGCTTTGACCATTATGAAATATCGGACACTTACAAGGATTTATCGGCCTCATCGGTCGATTATGTACATCCGAATGCCCTTGCCATTGACCATGACGGAAATATCCTCCTCCTTGCCCGTGCCATGAACGAAGTTACCAAGATTGACCGGCAGAGCGGGGAAATCATCTGGAGATTGGGAGGAAAGAACAACGAATTCGACTTTTCAGATACCACCCACCTTTTCTCATGGCCTCACGACATCAGGGTTATGGAGAATGGAAATTACACCTTATTTGATAATGGGAACGATCGGAATCCAGGCTATTCCAGGGCAGTGGAATACGCACTAAATGAAGAAGCCCTTACTGTCGAACTGGTGTGGGAATACGATGCAGGGAAAACGGTCTTCGGAAAGACAGGAGGAAGCACACAGCGACTTCCCTCGGGAACAACGCTGGTAGGATACGGGGGACAAATTTCTGCTCCTGCTGCCCGCGAGGTGCACCCCGATGGAAGTCTTGCCCTGGAGCTAAGCTTTGACAACGATATGCGTGCCGGCCGGGTGCTCAAGTTTCCCTGGCAAACTACCCTGATTAAACCAGTGGTGGAGAGCGTAAATTTTGGCGAGTGGGACGGTTACACAGAAAAGGAATACCTGCTGCAAATCAGGAATAACAGCGACCAGGACCGTCAAATCACCAGTATTGGTCTACATGGCAATGATTTCAATGTGGACGAGACCCTGCCCTTCAAGCTTCCAGCCGGGGAAAATACGAGTCTCAAGGTAACCATGTACCCGGAAGGAAGTCCCGAAGGATCTGTTTACGATGACATCCTCACCCTTAATTCTGATATGGACAGTACAGAACGAGTTGCTGTGCAGGTGCATCTCAAGGGCAGCTACCCCGACATTACTTCCCCCGTGGTGAATATAACACCAGAGGGTGACACTATTAAGAATGACACAGAATTCCTCCTTGTCTTTAATGAAAGCATCAGGTTGTCTGATGGTACGGAGCTGACAGAGGAAAATGCAGGTTCGATTATCAGCCTCAGAGAAGCTTCTGTTGACGGACCCGATGTTCCTGTAAGTATAAAGATGAATGAGGAATTTACCTCTGTCACTATAACTCCCCTTCATGAGCTTGAAGCCTTTCAGCACTATTTCCTAAAAATAGGGGCTGAACTGGAAGATCATTCAGGCAATTTGTTTGCCGGAGCGGAAAAGAGCTATGTGAGCGTCCCAACTGTGGGCTTTGAGATCATTGAAGGTAAAAACAAGTTTGAAGCCTACCCTAACCCTGTATCAGGAACTCTGAATATCCACAACAATATGGAATCTGGCAGCTATGATGTGAGCATTTACAATGTTTCGGGGAAACGCATTCAATTTCGCAGGAATATTAGCGATCGTATCTGCAGACTGGATCTTTCCACACTCTCACCAGGTTTCTATCTGTTAAAAATTGAGGAAGAGGTCCATGCCGAGACCCTTTACCTGAAGATTACCAAGGAATAAAGCATGCATTCGGAAAAATCGCACTCCTACATTCCCTGCTTCATCCTGCTCCTGGTGCTGTCTTCGGCCAGGCTTTCAGCCCAATCCGGTTTTCCTGTCTTTCCTTTTTTGAACTCAATTCAAAGTGAAAGTGACATGGGATTCTACCTCATGGATGCCTCTCCCTATGCATTTATAACAGACGATCATGGCATTCCGGTATACCAGCAATATATTTCCGGGGGCATCCAGAACTTCACCCCCCTGGACGACAGCAGTTTTGCTGTGTATATAAGGCCGTTGAGAGCATTCCTCATCCTTAACAGGCAAATGCTTCCTGCAGATACGATTTATATGAGCGGGGAATATGAGGTGGATTTTCATCACATATCACGACGGGAAAACGGAAACCTGATTCTATTAGGTAAAGAAGTTAAAACCATCGACATGAGTGGAACCATCTGGGAAGGCAGTCCGGATGCAAGTGTTAGCGGAGCTGTAATCCAGGAGTTTGACACAGAAATGAATCCCCTCTATGAATGGAAAAGCCTGGATCACCTGCCCATTGGTGATAGCCTGAGCTGTTCGGTCGATCCAAGGGCGCAATCAATCGACTATATCCATGTAAACTCGGTACATGCAGATACCGATAGCACCTGGATCATTTCCTGCAGAAATCTGGACCAGGTGATCAAGGTCCATAAAGAAAGTGGAGGAATACTCTGGCGTCTCGGTGGAGTCGGAAACCAGTTCACTTTCACAAACGATTCACTCCGATTTTCAGCACAGCACTCGGTTCACCTCCATGGTAAGGATGTTTTATCCCTTTTCGATAATGGCAACTGTAAAACTGAAAAAAATTCCAGGGCCCTTGTATACTCTCTCAACCAGGAAGAAAAAAGCATCACCCTGACAAAGGAACTAAGTCACTCACCTGAAGTATTCTCCCTGATCATGGGAAACTATATCCTGCTTCCGGAAGAACAAAGCCTGGTGGGTTGGGGGAAAAACAGCAGGAAGGTTGTTTTCACGCATTACCGGGGAGCGCATGTACTTCATGAAATGAGCATCCGGGATGAATATCCATTCTACTCCTACGCTGTTCATCCTGTGGAGTGGTTCTCACCCGTGGAAATTAAAAATGAAGGGCCCCTCAATCCCGGAGCCATTTCGATGGTTGACAGCCTGGTTCTTGAGTTGGAATTTCACAATACACTAAACCAGGAAGTTCGTCAGGCCGGATTTCATTTTGAAGGTGCAAAAATGGAGTACCTTGATACTGCTTTCCTGGTCCTGGCACCCGGAGAAGAAAGGATGTTGAAGGTCCTCTGTATACCTGAAAAGACTGGCCAATTTGAAGGCCGTATGACTGTTTACTTCAGATATAGAAGCGATTCCCTTGCGCCCATTGTTGGCAGCCAGGTTCAATTAAACCTGGATGTTACAGGACCCAACGCTATACGAGAGCTCCAATGTAGCGTTGCTTCAATGGACCTATTCCCAAACCCCGCCAACCTGGCATTAATGATTGACCTTCCTGAAGCTGTTGACAGGCTGGAGATATACAGCATGTCCGGGGTTTTGCAAAAAGAAATAAGCCAAAGAAGTAGTGGGAGCCTTACAATTTCAATTTCTGAACTTGCCGCCGGCAGCTATTTCATCCTGGGAACAGGCCAATCAGGAAATATAATCAAGGCAACATTTATAAAGGGCGATTACTGACGTGATCCGCCAAGGGCGGATTACTGACGTGATCCCCTTAAGGGGGGGGCCTGCAAGACCATATAAACCCTGGCATACGCTTCGCGTATTCCGGTTTATGATTAGGGGCCCAACATACTCAAGCAAGCTTGGTATGTTGGGCCCCTAATCATAAACCCCCTCCGCCATGGCGGAAGGGGTTTATACTGTCTTGCGGAGAGGGGGGGATTCGAACCCCCGGTACCCTAATCGAGTACGCCAGTTTAGCAAACTGGTGGATTAAGCCACTCTCCCACCTCTCCTTGGTCCGCCTTCGGCGGATAAAGCAGGACAAAAGTAAATAAATAGAATCACTTGTACAATAGAAAAACGTCCGCCGAAGCGGACGTTTTTAATAAGTTGGAAATAAAAGATCCTTTTATCCTGGATTTATCCTTGTAATTTAGGAAGATAAGCTGCTATCAAACCTACAGCCTGGTCTTTTTCAATTTTGCGGGCCTTAACCAGGACGCTCTGATCGCGATACTCAATATGGTTAAATTCATCCCTGACGGCAGGACTGGTAAACATGGCCTTGCGAACACCAAATCCCTCCCTGGTGCAGTTGTACTTGAACCAGTATCCATTTGTGTATGCCAGGAAGATTTTACAGTTATCACCTTCAAGTACAGCAATCTTCATATTGTGCTGTGGGTTGTCATAGTATACATTGAATACTTCAAATTCCTGACCCTGAAAATGATATACATCATCGGTTCCGGTAACAACAAAATCGCCGGCAGCAGTGTTTGTGGTGCCGCTCAGGTAAACCTCATTAGCTTCGCCATCGGCAAAAAGTGCAGTAGATACGAACATCAACGAAAGGGTTGCAACTGCGATTCTCTTAAGTAAATTAGCTTTTGTTTTCATGATATAAAGGTTTTGTGTTGTTTTTTTATGTTTCATTCTGCCAACTATATAACAATCGTCGTGCCATAAGCTGTAATCGCCTCTTTTATTGTTTATTACAAGGTTTTTGTCCGGTTTGTAAAAATTGTTAAATACGCCCGAAAATGGACACTTTTGTACGAAAGCGGATGAATGTAAATTATCTTTAAAATAATGATTTACTGAGTGTTATATAACACAACGAGCCATCCACCAAAGTAGACAGCCCGAATTACGAGTGATTTTTTCGCCAGGAATATGGATTGGTCTAAGTGGCTAGCCCTTCATTTGTGGAACATAAGCTGCGATCAGTCCAACTGCTTCTTTTTTCTCGACCTTCTTTTCTTTCAAAAGAACAGTCTGATCATGAAACTGCTGGGCATTAAAATCATCTTTTACCCAGGGATTCGAAAACATAACCTTTCGTACACCAAATCCGTGTTTATTACATTGGTAGAAAAACATGAACTCGCCATTGTATGCCACAAACGATCTGCAATTGCCGTCTGTGGTATTCACTGCGATCTTCATATTCATGTCAGGATCATCATAGTATACCCGGAATACTTCGTATACCTTCCCCTGAAAATAAAAATCATCATTTGTGGTCTGCACCACAAAATCACCAGCGGATGAATTTGAAGTCCCGGTTAGGAACACCTCTGCTGTTTCACCATCTGCGAAAGCAACCATTGAAAAAACAAACAGTCCTGCGGCCATTGCCGTCAATCTGCGAATAATACCAACCTTTGTTTTCATAGCGATTCCTGTTAATAGTTACATGTAAAATTAAGGCGAAGGATGCACACTTAAAAAACTGATCAATCAAATGCACTTAAAAGAGATTATACGGATCAAATGAAGCAGTCAATGACTGTGACCGTGCTTATGCAGCAACGCGCCCTATAATAAGATCAACCGCATAAACATTACCAATTGGACGGGCATCCAGGTAGTAGGATTTTCTAAAGGAACCATCCAGGAGTTTTCTGACAGCCTCAATTCCCAATCCTGTGTTAACGGGAGTGTCGCCTTCTTTCGGGTTCTGGCAATTTTCAATTGAATTACGAACCTTCAGGAGGATCTTATCCTTCTTAACCAGCAGATGAATGGTAATCCATCCCTGCCCTTCGCACTTCCTGATTCCATGCTTAAATGCATTTTCAATCAAGGTGTATATGGCAAGAGGTGGTATAAAAACATCGGAGACCTCTCCTTTAACCTGGAAGTCGAGCAGAAAAGAGCTATCTCCCAGCCAGATTTTTTCAAGCGCAATGTAGTTTTCTATAAGAGCAATTTCCTCGCTGAGACTGATCAGATCCTTCCTGGAATAATTCACAACTTTCTCAAGTAGTGTGGAAAGTCCGGCAATTGCTTCCGGAGTCTGATCAGACTGTCTGAGTGAAAGAGCGTAGAGGTTGTTCAATGAATTGAACAGGAAATGTGGCTGCAACAGGTTTTTGAACAATTCCAGATTGTTTGTCTTTTCCATCTGCTGCTGATCGTTCCGCGAAATAAGGTATTGATCTAAAATCATTTTCATCTCCTTTTTTTGTACCGTCCCTGTACAATCACAATATGTATTCTATATTTCATTTATCATGCCAAAGGCCGTATATCACTGTATATGTAGAATATATAAAAATTGACCATGTAAATAACTGTGTTAAAACTGTCCGGAACTGTACAAACCTGTTCGAACAAGAACAATTTGGGGAATAAGAAGCAAGTTTAAGAAAGGGGGGAAATAGAAAAACTTGCCGTCCGGGAAATTACTTATTAAACCTAAAACTCTGAAGTAAGACTGCTGACGGCAAGTTTATCATTGATGTGCATAGAGTCGATTCAAAAGTATATGACCTTCACCGGCTATAAAAACTTATTCAGTCAGTTGCGGTTTTTTCCATACCAACTACACCTTTAATACTGCCAGTGTCTTTCATGCCCTGTAGTGTATTGCTTCGAATTACCAAAGAGCATCCATAAGCATGCTTTGAATAGGAAATTAGAACTTTGTCCTTGTAAAGACTCTCAAGCTTTGCTAAGGTCTGCATACACTCATCGAGGCGGTTCTTCCACTCTTTGTTTCCGTTACTAAGCAGTTGTATACTAATCATATTTGAAAATCCGGAAGCCTCGATATTCAACTCAGGCATCTGGCTCTCATCTTCAAATTTTCTGAATATAAGATCCACCAGGGAAAACAGGATCATCGGAGGCAAATCAATTTTCCCTGGATCGCCCGAGATAAAAAACTCTACCTCAGGTTTATCACCTTTAAGAAGCGACACAAGATCCACAAGCTTTCTGACCAGCTCTATTTCCCTGGAAAACCAATGATGCCGTTCTTCATGGTACATCATCAATTCACTCAACAATTCGGATGTAAGCGCAATGGCCCTGGTAACATCGGGAGAAGATTTTTCAACCATGCGATCAATCTCATCAATGGCATAAAGCAGCATCATGGGCTGTACCTTTGTGATTGTATCTTCCATTTGCTGCTTCAGCTCGGACTGTACCAGTTCCTTCTGCTGCCTGTCGGCCATTTGCCAGTTCCTCACAGTTCTTGATGCCAGGAATACCAGGACAATGTATAAATTACCCACCCCGCTCCGTACTACATTTCCCGGATCCAGATAGGGGTAAGTAATCATCGATCCGGTGGGGTACCAAGGGTAAATGAACTCATTGCTGAGTATCAGCTCCAACACTGAAAACCCATAGAAAAACAGGACAAAAAGAATCATAAATATGGGCCACAGTTTCTTATTGAAATATCGTGGAATCAGGAAATATGCAATGAGGTAGGTATGAGCAATAAATATGGGCAGGGTAACCACATAGTAGGAGAACCATCCAAAATAGACCTCATGAGGCTGTCCAAAGCTTTTAACAAAGGTGAATCCAAACACCCAGCAAACCCAGAACAAAACATGTCTTCGGCTCCTTTTTTCATACAGATTTGAAATTGTTTTCTTCATCGTGCCAGACTAATGTTCAACTCCACTACATGCTTATCCTCACGATCCAGAATGGTAAGCCGGTGATTGTTTGGATACTGGATCTCAAGCCGCCTCACACTGTTTTCATTCCCTCTTTTCCCATTTCCGGAAATACTACGTCCCCTTCCCGAAACAGAATTTGAAGCGCAGAATAAAAGCTTATCTCCGGAGACAGACATACGAACATTTATCCATGAGCAATCGGGGTCCTCACCAGCACCATGAACGAAACAATTTTCAACAAAGGGGTAAAGTATAAGCGGGGCAATCTTCAGGCCCTGTGGATTACCTTCCATCTCAAACTTCACTTCCAGGCGTTCTCCAAACCTTAACTTTTCAAGACCAATATAGTTCTCTATCATTTCTATCTCCCTGGAGAGCTCCACTTCACCAAACTTGCTCTCCCTGAACAGGTAGTGCAGCACAGACTGAAGTTTTTTTACAGTCTCTCCCAGAAGCGCCGGCCTGTTCAAAGAGATGGAGTAAAGACTGTTGAAATTATTAAATATCACATGGGGATCCATCTGATGTTCCAGCAATTTAATCTCTGCCTCCAGCCCTTTTTGCTGAAGTTCCCTGATATTAGATTCAAGCAGATAATGATCTCTCGCATATTTAACAATTGCAAAAAGGGCAACAATGAAGGTCATATCCTTTGTATTCATAAGCAGATCCGACAATCTGACAGACCCGTCAGTTAGTCCGTTCTCCGGTGAAATCACATGGTAAAAAGCCATATCTGAGACAAGGTATTTGAATGCTGAAATTGCTACCCCGGCTATTAGTAATACAGCGATGAAAAGTCCGATCTTTTTCCGCGCCAGGAGTTTCGGAATAAATACATAAACACTCAGATAGGCATAAGCAAAGAAAAAGAATGCATTGATCAGGACCACCAGGAAGTTTTGGAAATAACTATTTCCATTGATTGACTTAAAATAGAGTAGCCAGGAAAAAATCAGAACTGTTGACACGAATAATATTACATGGCGGAAAATCCTGCTTACCCATCTCTGATCCGTGAACAACCTCATCATGTATTAAAATTAACACTGCAGGAGATTAAACCCACTTCTTATCAATGAGTAACCTGAAGCGCAGTGCAAAATGGGAAAATACCCGAGTAAAGGCTTTTCACTGATACTTTTCTGTAGCTTACACCTTTTTACATGCATTTTACTGAAATGTTTTAAGAAAAGCTGGTAAATTTGTTATGTTCATAAGGATTTGTAAGGCTTGTTTTCGTGTATTTGGATTTATGAACCCTCAATCCGGCTGGAGTTATGAGCCTTCTGCTGGAAAAAACGATATTACACATGAAGACGAAATGCCTCATTGTCGATGACGAACCGCTGGCCCGGGAACTGATCCGCGGACATATCCAGAAACTTGAAAATTTCGAAATTGTCGCAGAATGCGATAACGCCATGAAGGCCATGGATGCCCTTCGAAATCACAGTATTGACCTGATGTTCCTGGATATAAAAATGCCGCAGATGACCGGCATTGACTTTCTTAAAACACTCAAACGTCCCCCCAAAGTTATAATTACCACCGCTTTTAGCCAGTATGCCCTGGATGGGTTTGAACTGGACGTAGTGGATTACCTGATGAAACCGGTCACTTTCGAAAGGTTCTTTAAGTCAGTCAACAAATACTTCCTGTCGGGGCATTCCGAGAATGTAGAAGTTGAAGGTGGGAACGGGACTTCAGAAGCATCCTTCATCTACGTCAAAGAGAATAAAAAAGTCATAAAAATCTACTTAAGAGAAATTCACTTTATTGAAGGCTTGAACGAATATATCCGAATCCATACCGATAACCGCAGGGTGGTCGTAAAAAGCAGCCTTCAGGGCATTGAAAATAAGCTTCCTTCAGAACAATTCATCAGGATTCATAAGTCCTACATAGTTTCCATCCCAAGGATCAGGGCATTCAACGCCACTACCATAGAACTAGAGAACGCCAAGCTGAGAATTGGCCGCAATTATAAAAACCAGGTCTTCAGTGCCCTTCACTACAAACAGGACATCTAATATGAAACGACTTGTTGGGTTGACCGGAGTGGGCATTTTGATTGCCGTGTCGGCAATTTCAGCAGGAGAACCAGCACAAAAAGGCACTGCTTCTCCAGAAACTGTAGTATCTGTAACTATCATTTACGATAATTATCAGGTGGATGAGCGTTTAAAAACAGACTGGGGCTTTGCCTGCCTTGTTGAGTTTGATGGACAAAAACTTTTATTCGATGCAGGCAGGGAAAGCGAACTGTATCAGAAAAATATGGAAATTCTAAATATCGATCCAAAGGAAGTTCCCACTCTGTTCATTTCCCATGAGCATGGAGATCACACCTCTGGAATCCCCTGGATCACAGAGACCAATCCATCAGTGAAATGCTACTTTCCATCCGCCTATGCAGCCCAGCTCAAAGCCAGGGGCACACTTCCCCCGAACAGCGAAGGGATCGAAAAACCAGCCCACCTATATGGTCCATTCTATTCAACCGGCGACAGTTTTGAAGCATTTCGGGAGCAGGGGCTTGTTATAAAAACCGAAAAGGGAGGCATTCTGATTACGGGATGTGGCCATCCGGGTCCGACAGAAATGGTGAAAGTAGCCCGTGAAGAATTGGGAATCGAGATATATGCTCTCATCGGAGGCTTGCACCTGATGAGCAAATCCCGGAAGCAATTGGAAATGATTGCTGCTTCCCTAAAAGAGCTTGGTGTTAATCAGATCTGCCCCACCCACTGCACCGGCAATACATCCATCGACTTCCTGGCCGATTCCTTTAGCGAAGGCTATATCCCCGGTGGCACCGGCCAGGTAATCACCATCCACTAACCCACCTTTTACCCACTTACCCACTTACCCACTTACCCACTTACCCACTTACTATTTACCATTTACTATTTACCATTTACCATTTACCATTTACCAATTACCATTGGCCTGGCAGAAATTCCTGAGTTACGTGAATATAAAATATCTGAATATTACTAAAATATCATAATAAACGGATATTAAATATTCATTTCAAATATTTTATATCTGAATATTGCTAAAATATCATAATAAACGGATATAAAATATAACTCTGTTCCCGGAAATTCATCGATCACAAAGGGATCTGGGCGACTATGGCTTCTGGACCGGGAATTAATGCTTATCCAACAGGGCAAAATTTTCACACGCTTAGCTAGAAGTGATATTTTAGTCCAATAAATCTGTAACGCTTATCCATGACCAGTCAGCATGCAATTAAAAAGAGGCTGCCCCTTTGGAGACAGCCTCTTTTACTTTAGACTTTATGGACTAAAGCTGCTAATCTTCCGATCCATCATCCCACCATACACCATTGTAAAGTGTAACATCGGGAACATTCTCAGAGTTACCTGAAATTTCGTTTTGAGGATAGGGGAAGCGACGCGGAACATCAAAACTATTATTCATGGTCGGAATCCCGGTTCTTCTCCACTCGGCATAAGCCTCAACAGCACCATAGGGCCACAGGTGGATATACTTCTGCGAAATTATCATCTCCTGTGTCAGGGCAGCAGCATCCGTGGGCAATACCTCTGGCTGTGCCTTATAGTCCACCACACCTGCTGAATCCACTCCAGCCTGGGCCAGTGCTGCATCAATTCCCTCTTCGTATGCTGCCAGGGCCGCAGTTGCATCCGGACTCGCCTTTCTCAGGTGACACTCAGCCTCGATGAATTTCAATTCGGCAAAGGTCATAATAGGCAAGGGGGCCGTAGGATGGATCACATTGTCAGTCATCCTGGAGTAAATCTGACCGGCCTGGTCTGCCTGGTTCTGTCCATTCAGTGCCGGAACATATTGACCATTGACCTGGGTTATAAACAGGGGGATCCGTGGGTCATTCAACCCGTCCAGCAGGTGATAGAAAGTATAGCTCACCGCATGGTGCTTCCTCTCATTCTCCTCCTGGTACCAGGTGTTCTCATGACCCAGATCATCATTCCAGTTATCAAAGGTGAAATCTTCATCCATCGAACCAAAACCAAGGGCAATTGCAGCCAGTGCATCGGCTGCAGAACCAGCGGGATCTATATTACTGAGCCTGTTGGAATACCTTGCTTTCAACGAATATGCAGCCGTAATCCACGCATCAGTATCACCTCCATATATGAAGTCCTCGCCTCCGGTTGTACTGATATTATCCTTCTGCAGATCGCCAATAGCCTCGTCCAGCTGGGCCAGCATTTTCTCATAGATAGACTGCTGACTGTCATACACAGGTTTTCGATTCTCGGCCCCCATGGTGGCTTCAGAACAAGGAATTCTTCCCCATGTATCTGTAAAAGCCAGGTAAGTATAGGCCTGGAGGATTTTGGCAATTCCTACATCTACCCATTTTCCTTCCTCAGTACCGCCTTCCGATCCTTTCTCTATAATTATTTTCAAGTCAGGAAGTAGTTTGGGATAGACATAGAATGCCCAGGGATTATCACTCAGGTTCGTAAGAGAGGCCCGCCTGTCAGCATCACGCATTTGTCCGTGAGCCCCGGCAGTTTGCTCACAAAAAACAGAGCTGTACCAGGCCACATCGGTTCCGGTCACCCAGTAGGGGGTTCCTACTGTACAACCCGACATTAGCATGCTGATGGGCACGTCGGTGGGATTATTCGGATCGGTATCGATCTCGTCCATGATCTCATCACTGCACGATACAACGAACAGCATGAGCAGGAGTAAACTGAATATTGAAATATATTTTTTCATTGTATAAGCTGTTTAAAAGGTTATTTTCAGACCACCTCCAAAAGACCTGGTATTGGGAAGAGACACATATTCAAAGGCCCCTATACCATTTCCTTCAGCTGTACTGGACTCGGGATCGAAATTGGGATAGTCGGTCCACAATGCCAGGTTCCTGCCGGTGGCAAATACGGAAATAGACGATATGAAAGTATTAGAGAACCAGGTTTGAGGCATATCATAACTGATCACAACCTCCCTCAGTCTTAGCAAGGTCTTATCAAAGATCCGGGATTCGGAAATGCCCCATTCCACGGTACTGTAATAATCTTCACCTTTAAGGATTTCGATGTCGTTGTCACCTTCCAGTACCAGTTCCCCGGTTGTCTGGTCGGTATAGCCTTTTGCAGTGTTAGGAAGCACAACAAGCGTTTCCCTGTCCTCTGTTACCTTGTCAGCTCCATAGTTTCTGAGAAGGGCATTCAGACCACTGGAGATATAACCTCCCTTGGAATAGAATAGCTGGGCAGAAAAAGTAAAGCCTTTGTACTTCAGGACACTGGTCACACTTGCATCCCAGTCTGGATTAACTTTTCCTAGGATTTTCTCTTCTCCATCCTGCAGCGGCATTCCGTAGAAGGGATTCTCCTCACCATTAATGGTCTCCCTTGAATCCACAACGATTCGGTCCTGGTCATCTCTCACGTATCCATTTCCATATATCACGGGGTAAGGATGTCCGGCGTATGCGTATGCCCCCACCGAGGTGAAGTTCTGCCAACCGGTCTGAACCCTCTCTACACCGGGAGCCAGTTCAAGAACCATGTTCTTATTATTGGCGAAATTCGTCAGGATCTCCCATTCAAATCCGCTGCTCGTGCGAATGGGGACCAGGGAGAGCACAATTTCATGACCCTTGGATTCCAGTTCACCGGCATTGCGGTATTCTCCTCTGAAACCCGAGGAAGCAGCCAGGGGAACATTGAAAATCTGGTCGCTGGCATTGACATAGTAGTAGGAATAATCTATCCCCACCCTGTTCTGGTAAAAACGCAGATCGGCTCCAAATTCGTAAGTTGTTATATTCTGGGGACGCAACTGGTCCGACAGAAGCGTCGATTGCAGGGTGAATGCAGGGTAGCCTCCATAGGGGAAGGCGAAATCGTTGTCCAGGAATCCTCCACCCAGTGCCTCATTGTCCGCTTTTTCTGTAAAGAGCGTTCTAGTGGCAAAAAGAGCACCAGCCTGTCCCATCTGGGAGTAGGATGCACGGATCTTTCCGAAAGGAAGGATTTCCTGGTCTCCCAATAGTTCAGTAAACACAAAGCCTGTCGATACCGAAGGATAAAAATAGGAACGATTTCCCGATGGCATGTTGGATACAATGTCATTCCGGCCGGTTACCGTCACAAAGAGCATCGAAGCATAGTCTGCCGTGGCACTCCCGAAGAAACCCACAACCCTCTGGCGAGTGGTCTCCTGGAAAACGGTTTGTGCACCGGTATTGGAGATATGATCGAATCCACCAATGGTGATGTTGGTTCCCGTCATAGAATGGGTCTTGGTCGTAATATCATAAAATTCATTACCCAGTACCACATCCAGGCCAAAGTCTCCGAAATCCTTTGTAATACTCAGCGAAGCATTGGAGTTTAGTTCCTGCCGCTGGTAGGTATAATCATCAATTTGCCCTGCAGCCGGAGTAGTCCCAAATTCAGGATAGCCCCGACCCTGTCCGCCCGAACCCAGACTGATCACTTCATGACCTGTGGTCAGGAAGCGGTCCAGTCCGATGCGATAGTTAATCCGCATCCAGTCAAAGGGCTGATAGCTGATTCCTGCATTCCCAAAGAAACGATCAGTGATCTCATTATAGTTGTTATGCTTCAGGGCCCAGTAGGGGTTGTCCATGGCAAAGCGGTAGTGATACTGCATGAAAGGATCACTTTCATTCTCAAAAGGCTTATTTGTAAGATCATAAGTCCTAGGAGCGTTATAAACTGTAAACAGGGGGTTCGAGAGATTACTACCTCCGGGTATCTTGTCTATATCCACCCTGGACACATTGGCTGAGATCGTTGTTGACCACTTGTCACCCAGGTCAAAGGCCCCGTTAAATTTGGCATTATTTCGAACCATTCCGGTGGTCTCGATGATCCCCTTCTGATCGGTGCGACCGATACCCAGGCTGTAATTCCCCTTGTCGGTTGCAGAGGAAATATCTACCGAGTTGGTAAAAGTATACCCCTTTTGAAAGAAGTCTTCCTGGTTGTTGTATACCTTGGGAACCTGGGGCGGGGGACTCCCGTCGGAGGTTTCATAAATATCCAGTCCGAGACCATTGTCCCACTGGGAATGATAGTTCTGAAGAGTGTCTATTCTCGGGCCCCAGGAGCCGGAGCTGTAAAGTTGGAGTTCACCTCCGTTACCCTGGGCATAAGTGGACTGAAGTTCGGGCAGACGACTGATCCGGTCAGAAGTGAAACTTGAATTCACCGTTACCAGCGTCTTCTTACCAGACATTCTGGCTGCCGATCCACTCTTTGTGGTGACAACGATCACCCCGTTGGCGGCCCTTAGACCGTATAAGGCAGCTGCAGTAGCACCTTTCAGAACCGAGATGGACTCAATATCCTCAGGGTTCAGGTCCACGATCCTTGAAGATGGATTCGTACCTTCTCCCACATTCTCAGTAAAAGCCTTTTCCGAGGCAATAGGCATTCCATCGACCACATAGAGGGGCTGGTTGGAACCGGTAAGGGATACATTTCCCCTGATGGTTACGTGGGAGGTTGCACCGGGCATACCCGAAGACTGCTTCACATTCACTCCGGCAATCTTACCCTGGAGTGATTTAGAAACATCCATGTTCTTGGCACCGGAAATCTGGCCCTCGTCAATCTCCTGGACTGAATAACCCAGGGCCTTTTTCTCCTTCCGGATTCCCATGGCTGTAACCACCACTTCATCAATCTCCAGCAGATCAGATTCCATCTGAACATTCACCTGGCTCTGACTGCCGGCACTCACCTCCTGGGTTGCAAGACCCACAAAGCTGAATACAAGGACATCCGCTCCTTCAGGAACATTGATCTGGAAATTTCCGCTGGCATCCGTAATGGTACCTACGGTGGTCCCTTTCACCGCTACCGTAACACCCGGGAGCGGGGAACCGTCATCAGCGCTGGATACAACACCGGTTACGACCCGGGCCTGACCGAACATCATCAGGGTACCAAACGCCATGAATAGCAGAAAGCATAATACTTTTTTCATAGACTTAGTTTTAGATTAAATTTTTCTTTTTTCTACCGTTAGACAGAATTTTGAACTGAAGAAAGGAGAAAGAAGGATGTTTAACCAATAATATCAAGCAATGGTCACTATCCGATTACCATCAGCTGCCTAAGATCAGTAAGGTTCCGTTCACCTGATGCAAGTGGTTGTTCATGGGTATTAAACAGGGCATAGCCTGACAGAAAGTGGAAATTCATGCAAAATTGGTTTCCTGTGAAGGGCGTATGACATCAAAAAGAGGGTGAATCAGGGTTCTCCCCCAATTCACCCCCTCGGCCAGGATTGCCAGAATTGAAGTGTTATTTTGGAAACAATAAGCTACGAAACAAATCATTACCAGTCCATTACATAAAGAATGTCTAATACAAAATCTGTCTTATGAATATTTTGATATATTTACACGGACTTATCCTAAAATACTCTCTATGCTCGTCTTTACCGATTATCTGATTATTGCTGCCTATTTTCTCGTAATCCTTGTGGTTGGCGCACTCACCGGACGCAAACAGGAAAAAGAGGATTTTCTTATTTCAGGAAGAAAACTGACGGCAATTCAGGCCACCTCCACCATCTTTTCAAGCCGGATCGGGGCGGCAATCCTGCTTACTTATACTGCCCTTGTCTATATGTACGGTATGGGCGCCCTGTGGTATTTCGTGGGATCGGTAGTCGGGCTCTTTGTTTTCTACTTTTTCGGACTGAAGGTGAAAAAGATGGCGGATGAGCAAAAGTTCTATACCATGCCCGATTTTTTCTTCTTCCTGAAGGGGAAATACGCAGGCTATCTGGCCACGCTGGTCACCATCATTATAATGTTTGGCTGGGTGGTCTTAAATTTCACCGCCGGAGCAAAGTTGGTATCTGAATATACCCCCATCTCGTACAATCTCTCTGTAATCATCGTCGGAGTCATAATCCTTACCTACCTGGTAGCCGGCGGCTTCGATGCCGTGGTAAAGACCGATATTGTCCAAACCTTCGGAATCTTCCTTCTATTTGTGCTGATGATGTATCTTCTAACCTATTCTGCCACCAAACCTGAAGTGGTTTTTATGGACCTATTCAAACTTCCAGTGATGCAGATTATCAGCTTCTTCCTGGCAGGTTTCTTCATCCCCATGGCCTCTCCGGAATTATGGCAACGGGTGTATGCCATCAAGGACAAGAAAAACTTCAGGCGCAGCATTATTATGTCTTCCCTGTTTTACATAATCGTAGGATTCATCCTCCTGCTTATAGGACTGGTGATAAGGGCTGATATTCCGGATATATCGCCGGACACTTCCCTGATCGTTGGTTTCAGCAAGCTTCTTCCTGTGGGTCTTGCAGGTTTGTCGGTTGTAATTATTTATTCATCTGTCTCCTCTTCGGCCGACACCTACATGTTTACAGCTGCAGCATCAGTAACACAGGACTTCCTGGAAAAGGCCGGCCTTACAGAATCAAAAAACCTGAAGAAAACGATGCGGTGGAGCATGCTGGTACTGATGATCCTGGGCATTTCAATGTCCCTGCTGCTGCGCGATATCGTTGATGCGACTTTTTTCTTTGTATCCCTCACTATGTCTTTAGGACTCCTCGTCCTGGTCATCTGGATTTACCCAAAAGTTAACCGACTGAGCGTAACTCTTTCCATCCTGTTTTGTTTGATAGGAGTTATTATTCCCTCCATCTTCATTGGGATATCTGAGGATCTGGTGATATGGGCTTTTGCGTTTTGCCTGGGCGGTCTGGCCCTCGGGATGATTATAAACCCCTTTCTGAAGAAAAAGCAAAAGGTTTAGTACCTGAATTACTTGGGCACTTCATATTTTTCAAGTCCGTTCAGGCACCTGGACTGATTCTTTTCCTTTTTCTGTTTTAGAAGAGCGTAGACATAGTCCACGTTGTCGTTGGAATTCGTTCTGGTATGGAATAAATGATATACAATAGCCCTGTTTTTCACAGATTTCATTTTAAGGCCCACTGCCTTGAGCCTCCATTCTACATCGTAATCTTCACCCACTCCGGGCCGGTTATAGTCCTCATCAAAACCATTGATCGAGAGCAATACACGCTTCGGCACCGACCAGTTGTGCCCCGACAGGGTAGATGTTTTTCTTGCATGCAGACCAAACCATGGACAATAGATACCTTCCTTTTTCAGGGTGGAATCTGAAAACAGGATGGAAAAGAAGCTCAATTGTGAATGGGCCTTTTCAGACAAAATTTTATCCGTGATCTTCTGTCCCAATAAAACCCTCCTTCCAAAAAGAAAATACCCCTCTCTCTGATTCTTATAATGTTGCTCAATGAAATGTCGGTCCGGAATACAGTCTCCATCAATAAAAACAAGTACTTCCCCCTTGGCAATCCGGATGGCTCTGTTCAGCATTTCAGTTTTTCTGAACCCGGCTTTTATCTCCTGGTTCAAATGCCGAATGGGAAAATCACAGCTCGATCCTATTGATTCCAAAAAGCTCTTCGTATCAGGATTGTAATCATCCTCAGCAATTATGACCTCAAAATTCCTTAATGTTTGCTTATTAAAGGCTGCAAGGACCAGCTCAAGGGCAATCTGATTCTTATAGTAGGCAAGGAGCACCGATATTTTCATATGGCAAATATTACTATTTTTTTTAAACAAAAAGGGAGTAAACTTGTCGTTTACTCCCTTTTCACTGATTGATACCCATAGCCACCAATCAGTGCCGAGCTACAGTTATTATGGCCGGCCCGCATGTAATATCCGCCAAGGCGGACTAAAACATTCGAACCCTGGTTCTCGGCCTTTGTTCCGTGGAACGAAGACTTGCTACCGTCCTTTCACCCAGCTAAAAAGCTGAATTTCCGGGACCGGCTCCTGAAGGCCCCTGCATTACCCTGGTCCGAAGACCAGTGGATGCCAGAGTGCGAAGGCTTAATGGAACCCCGAAGGATTCTTTTTGGCTCTTCCGCCTTTAGGATCAAACTTTTAAAGAGCTTCCAAGAAGAAATCTTTCTGATTAAACTAAACAGGAAACATTGTTTCATGCTTAGTGCCTGGCTCTTGATGAATCTTCCGCCTGTGGCGGACCGGTTCGCTTCCCAGTACTCCACCGTTGGCGGACGGACTGGCTCACTACACCGGGCGAAACTTCGAGCGGCCTTTTATCTCTCACTCGGTAAAATCAAAAATAGACCATCTGTCAACTCAAGTCAAGCTGTTTCATAGCATCTCTATTCACAAATAATGAACAGAGCTTATTAACAATTTGTCAATAACTCTGAACGAAGCTCATCGTATAACGCATTATCAGGATTTTTGTAAATTTGTTTTAAACCACCACATCATGACACAAATTAAAAAAGCACTTAGCCTGATCCCCGCCCTGCTGTTTAGCGTTCTGGCCTCAACATCAGCGCAAGCAAACATTGAATTAAATTTCCAGGGCCTGCTCACCGACTCAGATAAGGAAATTATCCCCGGTGCAGCATTTGATTTCACCGTTAAACTGGTCTCATCAGAGCCCGGCACAACAGAATTATGGAGCCTTTCGGAATCAATGAGCACTGATGAAGAGGGCTGGTTCAGTTTTTCTATTCCTGAAATGTCACAATACCTTGACCTGGGTGAAGATGTAAAGAAATCCGTGGTGATCAGGATGGATTTTCTTCCCAATAGCAACACAACATGGCTGAACAGGGGAGAAGACCTGATGGTTACCTACACACTCACTCCTACCATGAGAGATGATGCCATCTATCTGAAAATGTCACGAATGGAAGGTTCTGAACTGACCATGCACCTTGAGGATCATCTTTATGCTTTCAAAGATGAATACCCATTCGCCTATCTCACAGGAGGCTTTCTCCTTACAGATATGCCACCACTCAATAATAACTCCATTGATGATCTTAAGCAATGGCTATTGCCCGAACCTTCTGATAACGGATCTGCAACAAGAGGAGTAAGAGGAAGCTTTCCAAAAGGAGGCTACCGGAAGCGCTAATTGCTTGTTGGCTTAACCCTTATCATTCTGGTTTCCAGATTTCCCGGAGGTATCCTGTGTACCCTTGGCGATGGAATCTCTCATGGAAGTATCCGACTGAATATTCTTAAACTTATAGTAATCCATGATCCCAAGATTTCCCGATCTGAAAGCTTCAGCCATGGCCAGTGGAATTTCCACTTCTGCCTCAATCACCTTGGCGCGAGCCTCCTGGGATTTGGCCTTCATCTCTTGCTCGGTGGCTACAGCCATGGCCCTGCGTTCCTCTGCCTTAGCCTGAGCAATATTCTTATCAGCGTTAGCCTGGTCCATTTGAAGAACAGCACCAATGTTTTTACCAATATCTATATCCGCCACATCGATGGAGAGGATCTCAAATGCTGTACCGGCATCCAGTCCCTTTTCCAGTACTATTCTTGATATCGAATCAGGGTTCTCCAAAACTTCTTTGTGAGACTTGGATGAGCCAATCGAAGAGACGATCCCCTCACCTACCCTGGCCAGTACAGTCTCTTCACCAGCGCCACCTACCAACTGCTTGATGTTCGCACGTACCGTCACCCTTGCCTTGGCAATAAGCTGAATCCCGTCTTTTGCAACTGCAGTTACCGGGGGAGTGTTGATCACCTGGGGATTTACAGACATCTTTACTGCTTCCAGCACATCTCTTCCAGCCAGGTCAATGGCCGTAGCCATCTGAAACGTCAGGTCAATATTTGCCTTACTGGCTGATACCAGGGCGTGGATCACCTGTTCCACATGGCCTCCCGCCAGGTAATGGGCCTCAAGCTCATCTCTTTTTATGGAGGCAAGCCCGGCTTTATGTGCCTCAATCATCGATCTGACAATTGTGCTGGGCGGAACTTTCCTCCAGCGCATCAAAATTAATTGCAGCAATGATATCCGCACCCCGGAGAGAAGTGCAGTAAACCACAATCCGATGGGAATAAAATAAAGAATAATCCATAGGCCAATGATACTGGCCACAACAATGATGATCCATGTGAAATCGAATTCCATAATTTCTATCTTTTATAAATTGATTTGCCTCTTTTAACTTTCGACTTAACTTTCGACTTTCGACTTTTGACTTTTGACTGATATCCTTGTACCCTCAATGGATACGACCTCAATCCCCGCATTTTCGTCGATATACCCCTCAATAGATTTAGCCTCTCTGACCAGGTCGTTAACCCGGATCTTTCCCATGGGAGCCAGACGGGTAACCGTTACCCCGGCATCTCCAGCTTTTATCTGCTCCGCAGTCAAATCCTTGTCCACCGTCCCCTCCACATTTGTTTTCAGCATCAGGCGGTTCCAGGTCCTTGCACGTAGTGACATTACAATCACAAATACGCTGAGGATAATGGTTCCGATCAAAACCCATACACCCACAGGAGGACCAAAATCATTGAAAGCCTTATAGACCCCGAATACTGTCAGAATAAGTCCCCCAATGCCCGCAATAGTAACACCGGGTACCAGAAGAAACTCGATCACAAATAAAAGAATCCCTAAAACGATCAGAATAATGATGACTGTCATAGCAGCTTAATTATCAACAGTGGCTTTTAATCCCTTTGAGATTAGCTCATACCGCAACTCCTTCATCTCCTTCATTCCACCCGACCTCACATCGCATTTTCCTTTGTAGTGAGTTATGGTTGCACATTGTTCAGCCTGGGTAAGAGAGTGATCACAAACCTCAACCAGGGTCTTCATCACATAGTCAAAAGTATTAACGTCATCGTTGTGGAGAACGAGTGTTCCCTTTTGCAGGTCCTCTGTCTCATCAGAGCCTACTTTCTGTGGCCGGCTTGTAAAATTACTGTCCATTCTGAAAAAGGTATCACGTCTGATCAAATATAATCAATTTATCAATAAAGATACTACTCTAGCTGCATAGCCTTTTGTGTTGAGATGGGCTCTCCATTATACCAGGCAGAAACAAAAGCATCCTCATATCCAAGCGACCTGATTTTAGACAGGGCTGTGGAGGCATCATCATACTTTGTGAATTTCCCTGCGTAATACTTAATCAATCCTCTGTCCTTAATGGTTTCAGCTGTTATGGGACTGATCCCGTTAAATACACCAGGAATAACAGGCTTGCCAAAAGCACCCATCTGAATTCTGTAAAACACTCCGTCAGGAAGGGGCAGGTCTGTGGGAATAGGATTAGATTCCGTGTAGGGTGAATTCCCCAGAATATCGAAGCGATTAATATAAGTTCCTTCATCCTGAGAAAGAAGCCTCAATGGAGGCTGGGTCCCGGGCTCTCCCTCAACAAGGGAAGAGGACACAACTGCAGCTGAAACTACTTCAGGAGTATTCACCGCAGGCACAGGATCAGGATCAATTTGCTTGTCCTCCATCTTAGAATACAGAATATCTGCCTGTGCTTCCTCATCATGCGCTCTTTTTTCCCAGACCATAATCTGTTTCTGCCAGACCCAGCGGTCATTGGGATCATCCGATTCTCTCACCCTGACACGTGCTTCAGTAGCCAGATCCTTCAGTGAATCAGAGGCAGCCTGGTGCATCAGAGCCTCAGCCAGGTACTCCCTTTCCTGAGGACGAGTAGCAGGCACCGGATCTCCCGGGGAGACAATCTTCACCGGGGTATACACAAGCTCTGGCTCTCCCTCATCTGACTGCAAAGAAAGATGCGCTTCCTCTATTGTCTTCTCCCTTTCATCAAGGGCAGATATTTCAGCCAGTATCTCATCAGCAACATCCCCCAGACTTGCAACCTTTTTTAGCATTTCTGTATCATTGGCATCTGTCTTTAATTTGGGTTCAACCAGGTGCACACGGTATACCGTTAGTGTACTATCTGTACCCTGTCGATTTGAAAAAAACATCATCATTCCGAGGTCCGACCCGGGAAGAAGCAGGTATTCATCCATCACCGAATTTATGGGGAATCCCAGGTTGATTGCTTCAGTCCACTCATCACGATCCGGATCGTAATGAGCCCTGAAGAGGTCAAAACCACCAACACCTGAACCCCCATTGGAAGCGAAGTACAAGTCATTTTCTATGGGGTCATAATAAGGGAGCAATTCATCGCCTTCGGTATTCAGAGACTTTAATTCCTGGGGATCGCCCCACGACTTTCCTGAGCCCTTCTTCACCCTGTAAAGCTGAAGCCCTTCCTTTCCCGGCTTACCCGGACTTGAATAAAAGGCATAATCGCCCCTCAACGGCCTGGAGGGCATAAACATAAGACTACCCAGGCCTGTCCTGTCTTCGCCGGGTTTGAAATACTCAGAAGGTTTTCTTTGAAGCTGTCCGCCTTTCATTTTGATCTGCGAATAGGAAAGGGAATCCTTCAGATCCATAAAGGTAACCGTCATCACCTCGTACTGGTTATAGGTTGCTGTAATCTCAAGCGCACTTCGGCAGGTATTAATCATGTGATTTACCCTCAGCTCTTTCAATTCCTGACGGGAAGCTTCTATTTCAAACCTGGAGTAGTTCTTTTTCGCTTCGGAAAAATTATAATCAAGGTGATATGCCCTCCCAAGGTAAAAAATTGCATCCGCCGGAGCACCCCGCCTGGAAGCACTATACAGATATTCAATGGCATCGTCAATATCCTCATTTAACTCCACAAGGCATCTGCCCGCATAGTAAAAGTTCATGGCGTTGTCCGGCTGACTCTTCAATAATTCCTGGAATCCGACTAGTGCCTGGCGATAATTACCTGCTTCAAATTCAGCAATCTGCCCCCGGACCGAAAGCCCGAAGTAAAGACTCAGGGCCAGTATCAGGCCCATAGAAAAAAACCTGTTCATAGATGGAATATTCATAAGCCAAAAATAGCAATAAATAGAGCTGCATGTTAAGCAACTTTTGTACATTTATAATTTGATTTTAACATGGCAGACTTAAGCACAGGAGACCTCGCCCCGGCAATTGAATCGGTGGACCAGGAAGGAAAAAAGATTACTCTGGAGCAGTACAGGGGAAAGAAACTTGTACTCTATTTTTACCCCAAAGACAACACCCCTGGATGCACCGCTGAATCGTGCGACCTCAGGGATCATTATGAACAGTTCCTGGAACAGGGCTTTGAAGTTATCGGCGTAAGCGCTGACAGTGAGAAATCGCATCAGCATTTCGCTGAGAAGTTCCAATTACCTTTTCGACTGATCTCGGATACAGAAAAAAAGGTTCTTCAGGATTACGGGGTCTGGGGTGAAAAAAAACTGTACGGAAAAACCTATATGGGAATACACAGAAAAACCTTCATCATTGACGAAGAAGGAATCATTATTAAAATCATTGAAAAAGTCAATACTAAGGAGCACAGCAGGCAGATATTTACGGAATTATCACATTAACACAAAAAGAGCATGAGTAAAGAAAACGGCAATGGCAACAACAAGGAGAAATTAAAAGCCTTGCAACTTACCCTGGACAAGATAGAAAAGGGATACGGTAAAGGTACCATTATGAAACTTGGAGATAATGCCATTGAGGATGTTATGGTAATTCCGTCAGGATCCCTCAGCCTGGATATTGCCCTGGGCGTGGGAGGATATCCCAGGGGAAGGGTTGTTGAAATATACGGACCCGAATCTTCAGGTAAAACCACCCTTGCCATTCACGCCATAGCCGAAGCACAAAAAAACGGCGGTATAGCTGCCTTTATTGATGCTGAGCATGCCTTCGACAGATTCTATGCGAGCAAGCTGGGTGTTGACATTGAGAACCTCTATATCTCACAGCCTGATAATGGTGAACAGGCCCTGGAGGTAACAGACCATCTGATCCGCTCGGGTGCCATTGACATCATTGTAATTGACTCCGTGGCAGCTTTGACTCCCAAAGCTGAAATTGAAGGTGAGATGGGAGATTCAAAAGTCGGGCTTCAGGCCAGGCTCATGTCTCAGGCTCTTAGAAAATTAACCGCAAACATCAACAGAACCAACACCACCTGCGTTTTCATTAATCAGCTGAGGGAGAAGATCGGGGTTATGTTTGGCAATCCTGAAACCACTACGGGTGGAAATGCATTGAAATTCTACTCTTCGGTAAGGCTGGATATCCGGCGCATCGGGCAATTGAAGGAGGGTGATGATATCCAGGGTAACCGCACAAGGGTGAAAGTGGTTAAGAACAAGCTGGCTCCGCCTTTCCGGAAAGCTGAATTTGACATCATCTATGGCGAAGGAATCTCCAAAGCCGGCGAGATTATTGACCTGGGAGTGGAACTCGAAATTCTGAAAAAGAGTGGCTCCTGGTTCAGTTATGGAGAAACAAGACTTGGACAAGGAAGGGAAGCTGTGAAAAGCCTGATGAGGGACAATCCGGAACTAGCCGAAGAGCTTGAAGCAAAGATCAAGGCAAAGCTATCTGGCGCGGAGTAGAACACTTAACTGAAATAGCATCTGTTTTTTTTTCTTAACTTGGGAGAAACCCTATAGAACGGAGATGGTATGACCTTTCTGCTTCATTTCATATTTATCGCGGCTTTTCTACTGATCTATATTATTGCGATCATTATTTTAAAGCCCTTCAGGATTCACCGCAAAAGGCCTGTGTCAACCATCTCCATCAAAGCCAGTTACCTGATCTACCTTGCATGTTTCCTGCTAATGGCCTACCTGATTCTTTTCTTCCTGCCCTCAGCAGAGCCCACTGAGGAAATGGATGAAGAACATATCCTGAACAGCCTTACAGTTTTTAGCGTCCTGGCATTCTTTATTCCAAATATTGGGATTATGATCAGGAGGCGAATTGTATCCTGGCGGGTGGCCTATAACTACCTGATTACAGGCTTCAACATTGCAATTGCAGCAGGATTGATCTGGTTTATAACAGACCTGCCATGGCAGTTCAGGTGAACAAGACCTGAAACCCAGAATCGCCACGGCAAATGCTCAGCGCCTCTTCTATCATCTCGTCAATGGGTAGCATCCCGTCGATCCAGTGAATCGTTGTCCCCCTGCGTTCCATGCCTCTAAAATAAGTCATCTGTCGTTTTGCAAACTGGTGAATCGCAGCGTTGAGCCTGCTGACCATATCATCGTAGGAGAGTTCATTCCTGATGTACCTGGAAATGTACCTGTACTCTAAACCGTAGTAGTCGAGCTTTTCGTGAGAGATCCCGTCGGCGAGTAGTTTCTCCACCTCCTCCACCATCCCCTGGCCCAACCGCTTCATCAGCCTTTCGGAAATCCGCTTTCTCCTGATGATCCTTTCCAGTTTTATTCCAAAGACAAGGGAATTCAACTCCAGGTCTTCTTCAACAGGTTCAGGGTCTGACGACTGAAACATAGCGATCTCAATTGCCCTGATTAACCTTTTCTTTGATGTGATATCGCTTTGATTGTGAAGGGGCCCGTATAATTTCAGCATCTCTTCCAGTTCCTGGAATCCTTTTTCCTCCAAATCTGCCCTCAACACGGGATCAGCCGGCACATGGCGCAGCTTGTAGTTTTTCAGAACCGACTCAATGTACATGCCACTTCCACCACATAGAACAGGAAGTTTTCCTCTACCTGATATTTCCTCGAAAGCCCTCAAAAAATCCTTTTTGAAAAGGTAGACATTGTATTCATATCCGGCATCAAGAATATCGACAAGGTGCGCAGGCACAAGCTTCCCTCCTACCATGTAGTCCTCGTAATCCTTTCCGGTACCAATATCCATTCCCCGGTAAACCTGGCGGGAATCGGCACTGATAATCTCTCCATCCAGGCGGTGGGACAGATGGGCTGCAAATGCCGTTTTACCAGCTGCTGTAGGCCCAAGTACGGTAAGTATTTTAGCGGAAAATTTCTCCATGTAATCAAATATACCCAAATAAGCGGTTTTTTATACCTTTGCCCTCAGAAATAGCCATGGCCAACAAGATCAACATAAGAAACAAAAAAGCCTTCCACGATTATGAAATCCTGGACCGCTATACCGCAGGAATTCAATTGACCGGAACAGAGATAAAATCCATCAGGAATGGAAGAGCGACCCTGGGTGAGGCTTATTGCGTATTTGAAAATGGAGAGCTATATGTGAGGAGTATGCAAATTGCAGATTATGCATGGGCAAGCTTTAACAGCCACATTCCGGGACGGGATCGCAAGTTGCTTCTGAACAGGCAGGAGCTGAAGAAGCTGCAACGAAAAGTAAAGGAAAGCGGCCTGACTATAGCTGCCTTAAAATTATTCATTTCCAGCTCGGGTTATGCCAAACTTGAAATCGGTCTGGCGAGGGGAAAACGCGAATATGACAAAAGAGAAACCATCAAGCGCAAAGATACTCAGCGCCAGATGGATCGTCTCAAGAAAATAAAGTAGCTACTGGGAGAAAAAGAAATCATTCAACTCCCTCACCTCTTCAATATCCAGCTCCAGCTGATAGTCAAAATACAGGTCAACCGTCTTAAGCAGCTCATCGAATGAGATATAACCGTCACTGTCTTCATCAAGCATCCTGAATTTCTCGGGCATATCATCGCTACCTCCGGCCGAGTAATCATCACTGATGATGGCAAAATATGCAACTACCTCATCCCTTGACATAGCGTCGTTTCTGCTTTCGATACTTGCGTAAAATGCTTTCTCGGAAACAGTCTTACCCTCTTCATCCACCCAGGCCCCACTGGCAGTTTCCAGCTCACGATCCCGGTAATCCGGCACACCATCAAAGTCAAGATCAAGCGGGCATCCAAGCGAATCCACTTCAACACCATAGGGTGTACCCGGACAGTGGTCCGAAATATCAAGCACAAAATCCCCATCCTCGTCATCAAAAAAGAGGGGGTCAAAATCGGCATCGGCATAAAGCAGATCAACCGTTCGGGTTGAAGGATCCGAGAAGAGGTCAAAATGAAGAGAGAGATGGGAAAATACATAGGCATCATTCCCTTTTTTACCCTGGACACTGGTTCCTTCATAAGCCACATTATCGAGAAAATCTGACAATGTCAGATGGTAGGACATGCCCAGACTGAAAAATGCCCTTTCATTGATCCTGAAGTGAAGACCTGCACCAAAGGGAAAGGCCAGGGAACGCTGGCTATAGCTTCCAAGACCAAATTCACTGCTTTCATGAAGCCTGAGATCGGTTTCATAGTTATAATCACGATACAGCTGGTTACCGCTCCCAAAGCTTTCGGGCTGATCCCGGATACTCCCGTCCGACCAGTAATAATAGCTCGCTCCGCCCTGATCTGTAAGGTCCCCCTTAGAGCTGAAATTGAGACTCTCCACGCCAAGCTGAATATAAGGCCTGATTGGAAAATCTTCAGGAACAATATGTCCGAATCTGTATTCCACATTAATCCCGAAGGAGTATAGAAAAGTGGTGAAATTAAGGTTGCGTGTCAGATCAGCATGAGAATATTCATTCGCTGTGAGGTTACCGGCAAGAAAATTAAAATTGGCAACAAAGTAATGATGCTTAGGGTCGATGAAGGTGGCAACACTCAACATACCAGCCCTGGTACCTGACAGCGGTGTAATCAGGCCGGACCTTACATCACCCCTGAAATTAAAAACTCCATATGAAAAGGAGATCACGGGTTTAAAAACCGGATTTTCAACCGTATCCACTCTTTGTAAGAGGGAATCATAATTGATCACCTGTCCAAAAGATAAAGCCGGCAAAAGGGCAATGCCTATTATAAACAAACGGTATAGGGCTGATCTTTTCACCTTTATCAATAATCTGGGTTAACGGCCCGCAGGCAAAGGAATACGCTTTCCGTCTTTATAGGCCACCACAAATGCACCGGATACACCACCAAGTCTCTCTATTCGTTCTTTATAAGAGTTTGCTTCACTATAAGTTGAAAATGAACCCGTTGTATACTTATACAAATTTTCATGCTGTTCAACGAACACTTCCTGCTCCACTCCAATTTTTTTATAGTACTGCTGTGCATCAAAAGGTTTTTGGTGCGCTGCCAGCTGCACCCGATAATAGCTTCCATTGCCAGCCGCCAGAACACGGGTATTTACGATAACCTGTGCTGAAGCACCTGCCGGCTTCGACTCAGACACCGTCTTCTTCGCTGGCTCGGGATCTTTCCGTACAACCGGCTTCACTTTAACAGCATCGGATGGAACTTCACCGCTAAGAAGAAGATTTCTTTTGTCAGCCAGAGTGAAAGACCCCATATCAAGGTCCATCTCCTTTATATCCACCACTTTATTTTCATTCCCAACCGAGTAGGTAAGCTGACCTTTTATGCGCATCTCCGTCTGGGGTTCATCCCTTTTGGGCACCAGCCTGTAGCTCACATCAAACTCTGATTCTTCAGGAAGCTTCATCCATATAAACTTCACCGTTGAAGAGGAAAAGGATTCAATTCCATTATGTGGATCAACACTCTCAAAAATATATCCTGCCGGAATAAGCTCTTCAATTTTTACATACTTACTACCCGTTGGATTTTTCACAAGTAATTTCACAGAGTAAGCACCTGTGCTCATCAGCAAAGGCTTTTGCCTGATGGCCATTGCAAAAGGCTCCTTTTCAGAGTCCCCAGCTACTACTACGCCAGCAGCACCCGCTTTAAAATCCTTTATATCCACCATCAGCTCCGGATCTACCGTAGAACTGGGGATAATGCTAATCTCACCTGATTTCTCAAAATTCAGGAACTTCCTCTCCTCATCCACCACATAAGCAAATACGCCGCCGAGCATGAACTTACCCGTTAAGCGCTCATCCACCATAATGTTATAAGAAATCTCTATTTCGGGTTCATCGGGAAGTTTAAGCCATATGATCCTGATCCTCTGATTATCAAAGCTGAAATCAGCATTAGGAGAGGAAACATTGCTGGCAGTAAGCCCCGGAGGTAAATCCTGTGAGAAGCGGGAATAATCGCTGAGTGCACCTTTATTGATAGTCACTGTAAGCTCAAAGATCTCTCCGGCCTTCACCTGCTCAGGGTAGTCAATTGAAATATCTACCTCCTGTGAAATATCTACCTCCTGAGCTGAAAGTGAAACAGACAGGCAGATCATTACAATACCGGCCCAAAATGAGTTAGCTTTCTTCATCGGATACTGAATTTTGTTAAATGTACAAAATTATTTCTCACGGTTCACCCGACTTACGAACACTGAAAGGTGCTGTATGATTAGAAATTGGGGCTCAACATATACTTGGCGTAGAAGTTGTCTATTACCTCAACGGCCTCCTCCGCAGTATCAACCAGGGTGAAAAGATCCAGGTCATCAGCAGAGATGTTCTTTTCCTTCTCCTGCATAACCTGGTGAATCCATTCAACCAGTCCCTTCCAGAAATTGGTCCCCACCAGCACAATTGGAAATCTTCCGATCTTACCGGTTTGGATAAGGGTAAGCGACTCAAAAGTCTCATCTAAAGTCCCGAATCCTCCGGGCAGTACAATAAAACCCTGGGCATATTTCTGGAACATTACTTTTCTGATGAAAAAGTGCTTGAATGTCAGCAGCTTATCGAAATCGATATAGGGATTGGAACCCTGTTCATGTGGAAGTTCAATATTCAGCCCCACACTGGTTCCGTCCCCCTTCATGGCCCCTTTGTTGGCTGCCTCCATAATCCCGGGACCACCCCCGGTGATCACACCATAGCCCTGATGTGTTAATTTATAGGCAATATCCTCGGCAAGCTTATAGTACCTGTGATCCGGGCTTGTCCGCGCCGACCCGAAAATAGATACGCAGGGTCCGATGGAGGCCATCTTTTCAAAACCCTCTACAAATTCGGCCATGATCTTAAATATCTGCCATGAATCCGAGGTTTTAATTTCGTTCCAGGTTTTCTGCTTAAAAGCTTTCTTTATTTTATCTTCGCTAGCACTCATTTCATCCAGTTTTATCTTTCCAACAAATTAATAATTATTATCCAAAGGTAGTTCTTCCCTCAAAAATACCCCGGTATAACTCTCCGGCTCCATGGCTACCTCCTCGGGAGTTCCGGTGGCAAGAATGGTTCCCCCCATACGACCACCCTCTTTTCCCAGATCGATCAGGTGATCGGCTACCTTGATCACATCCATATTGTGCTCAATCATAATCACCGTATTACCCCGGTTTACCAGCCGGGCTATTACATCCAGCAGCACTCTTACATCTTCAAAATGTAGCCCCGTAGTGGGTTCGTCCAGAATATAAAGGGTCTTTCCTGTGTCCTTCTTTGCCAGCTCCGCTGAAAGCTTCACCCGCTGGGACTCACCTCCGGAAAGCGTCGTGGAGGGCTGTCCAAGCCTTATATATCCGAGGCCCACATCCTGCAAGGTCTTCAACTTCCTGAGAATGGATGGAACAGCTCCGAAAAAGTCAACCGCCTGGTTGATGGTCATCATCAATACATCATTGATATTCTGCCCCTTGTACCTAACCTCCAGTGTTTCGCGGTTGTAGCGTTTCCCATTGCAGGATTTACATCGCACATACACATCGGGCAGGAAATTCATCTCAATGGTCTGCAGTCCTGCCCCTCCACAAGTCTCACAACGCCCTCCCTTCACATTAAAAGAAAACCGGCTTGCTTTGTATCCACTGATCTTCGCATCCGGAGTCTGTTCGAAAAGCTTCCTTATATCACTGAACACTCCCGTATAGGTAACCGTATTGGATCTCGGGGTTCTTCCAAGAGGCGACTGATCCACTTCAATAACCTTATCAATATGCTCCATTCCCGCGATGGAACCAAAAGGCAGGGGATCACGATTAGAACGATAGAGTTTCTGACTGATGATCGGGTGAAGGGTCTCGTTGATGAGTGTGGATTTACCACTTCCACTTACCCCGGTAATGCAGATAAATTTTCCGAGGGGAAACACCGCATCCACCGATTTAAGATTGTTTCCCTCCGCCCCCTTAAGCACCAGCTGCTTACCGTTTCCCGGGCGACGGCTCTCAGGAATAGCGATCTCCCTGGTCTGATTCAGGTACTCGGCCGTAAGTGTCTTGCCGGCAAGAATCTCTGCGGGTGTACCGGCTGCCACCAGCTCGCCTCCACATCTTCCGGCTCCCGGACCAAGATCCACAACATAATCGGCCGATAAAATCATATCCCGGTCATGCTCCACTACGATCACCGAATTCCCCTGGTCACGTAAATTCTGCAGTGAAGCTATCAGTTTCCTGTTGTCTCTCTGATGCAAACCGATACTGGGTTCATCCAGAATGTAGAGTACATTGACCAGCCTTGATCCGATCTGGGTAGCCAGCCTGATCCTCTGGCTTTCACCCCCTGAAAGAGAGCGGGCGCTCCTGTTGAGTGAAAGATAGTTCAGACCCACATCCAGGAGAAATCCTAGCCGACTCCTGATCTCTTTCAGGATATCCCTTGCAATGGTATTCTGCCGATCACTCAATGTTTCCTCAATATCACTCAGCCATTCAGCCAGGGCACCAATATCCATAGAGGAGAGATCGGAAATGTTTTTTCCATTCAATTTAAAATAAAGCATCTCCGGCTTCAACCTGGTCCCCTTGCAGTGGGGACAGGTAATCTTCCTGATGAATTGAGATATCTTTTGTTTATCACCCCGTCCATTGCCATTTTCACTACCATTCTGAATGAAGGCGATGATGCCATCAAAACTCAGGAAATAATTTGAAGTCGCACCCAGGGGCGTATTCTGCAATTTTAAAGGTTCTTCGGACCCGTGAAGAATACAATGGATCGCCTGCTCGGGAATCTCTTTTACCGGAGTATCCAGGGTGAATTTATAGCGACTGGCAATTGCATCCAGTTGCCAGAATATAAGCGAATTACGATAAGGACCCACAGGAATCAGCGCACCACCCCTGATGCTTTTTGAATCATCAGGAATGATTTTTGTAATATCTACATCATTAATGGTACCCAGTCCGTTACAGTGAGGACATGCCCCCTGGGGAGAATTGAATGAAAAACTATGAGGCGCCGGTTCATTATATGAAATGCCGGATGTGGGACACATAAGCTGACTTGAAAAATAACGAGGTTCTGTTCCATCCTTCTCAAGGATCATGGTAACACCCTTCCCCTGTTTCATCGAAGCAGACAGTGATTTTTTCAGGCGGGCGCGATCCTTTTCCCTGGCAGTCAGCCTGTCTATAACCACTTCAATATCATGATTCTTGTAACGGTCAACCCGCATTCCCTGAATCACCTCTTCGATCTCCCCGTCTATCCTCACATAGATATAACCACTCTTCCTGATCTGTTCAAACAACTCCCGGTAATGGCCCTTTCTGCCCCTGACCACAGGTGCAAGGAGATAAATCCTCTTTTCGGTGAAGGATTCCAGGATCAGATCAAGAATCTGCTCCTCGGTGTATTTCACCATCTTCTCCCCTGTCACATAGGAATAAGCATCAGCCACACGGGCATAAAGGAGTCGAAGAAAATCATAGATCTCAGTCACTGTACCCACAGTCGATCTGGGGTTCTTATTGGTCGTCTTCTGCTCAATGGATATAACCGGACTGAGGCCGGTGATCTTATCCACATCGGGACGTTCCATATTGCCAAGAAACTGCCTGGCATAGGCGCTCAGAGTTTCAATATACCGGCGTTGACCTTCGGCATAAATAGTATCAAAGGCCAGGGATGATTTACCGCTCCCGCTAAGCCCGGTAATTACTGTGAGCTTATTCCTGGGAATGCTTACATCAATGTTTTTCAGGTTATGTACCCTGGCGCCCAGTACTTCTATTTTCGCTTCTCTCTTTTTCACTTCAGCTCCCAGGCATCGGGCCGGCGATATCCTCTTTCCGGGATAACAATCTCATAGGATTTTCCCCCGGAAACTGTCAGCCGGGTTTCTCGCAACCACGGATTCATTAATTTCAATATCTTATAATTAGTTTCGTGCAGGAAAGCAAAATCCGCAAAATCAGTCACCGTACTATCCACAGTCACCGTACGAGATGGAATCGCATGATAGAGTTCACTTTCAGGAATTACAAAACCATAGGCTGAAGGATTCTCAAAAATCAATTTAAATGCCACTACCCTGTACAGGTATCTGGCAGTTTCTTCGTTCAGCAAAAGATCATAGTAATTCTCCTTTTTCTGTCTCTCGATCTGCCGGTCCATCCCTCTTCTGCCGGCATTATAGGATGCGGCAGTCATACTCCAGTTTCCATATTCCTGATATGAAGCAACCAGGTACTTACAGGCTGCTTCTGTAGATTTCGCAACATGGTAGCGTTCATCAACTTCCTGGCTCACTTCCAGACCGTATTCCTGCGCCGTTCCTTTGAGCAATTGCCAGAATCCAACTGCTTTAGCCGGCGATACCGCCTGCGTTAAACCGCTCTCGGCCACTGCCAGGTATTTGAAATCATCCGGAACCAGGTTCCTCCGAAGGACCGGTTCAATTTCCGGAAAATAGCGGTTAGCCAGCTTAATCAACCGAATGGTCTGAGAATGAAAATAAGTATTAGAGAGCAACTCACGATCAAGAGACTCCATTACATCAAAAAGCTCCAGCGGCATCGGCTCACCGGCAAAAGTGACCCTTTCCGGAACCTCAACCCCATATACAGTAAATTCTTCCCTGCTACCGGTGGCAACAGGATCTTTTTCACTTCCACCCGAATATGCTGTGGAGGCAAGTAGTACCGCCACTAAACTAATTCCAATAAAAAAAGTAAAAACCGATACCCTTCTGATCCTTTTTCTCCTGTCCATAAGCCACAAAAATAAACAATTAAAAAGGAAATTAGTTCTCGTGGCCCGACTAAAAGAAGTAGTTTAATCCTGTATAAATTCCAAAGGTAAAAGGACGTGTGGATGGAAGGGTGGCATCATTGACTGAATTCAGGTAGTAGCGAAACCTGGGTTCCACATTCAGGCTCAGCTGCTCAAGGAAGTGATATGCAAAACCCACACCTGCATTTCCCGAGTAGTTCAGATTGCGAAGGTTCGTCAGGTAGCCAATCTCGGTGGTCCCTGAGGCAGTCTCCATAGTCACATAATTATTTACAAGCAGGTTGGTACTCAATCCTCCCACCAGCTGAATCTTAAAGCTCCCGTCCAGAACTGTATACCTCAGATTAAAGGGAAGCTCGAGGTAATCGAGATGCTGCCTGATGCCCTGGTCGGCATTGTTTAACTCTGTAATTACATTATCAACCACTATGTTGTCGGCAACAGCATTCAATTTATAATTGTTTACATAAATTTCGCCTTTATAGGAAACAATGTTACCCACTGAATTGGTAATTGCATTCACGGTGGATGCCCCTATATCCGGTGGGCTCCAAGAATATTCCAGGTCATCCTGTGTGAAAACCTGGATCCCTGGTGCGCCGATGGAAAGCCCCATCTTGTTATAGATAATACCCGATTCAATGGCCAGCCTGCGTGAAGCCCTGTATCCCACCTGCACCCCGGTTGCATAAGATAGCAATCCCGACTCCTGACCAGAAGTACCAGCCAGAGCCTCAGGTTCAGCATCCCTGAAGCTATAGAGTGGCGAAAGCATTGCCCCAAGCACCCACCTGGGGTCCTTATCCTGCATTGTAACAACATCCGCCATCATCTCAACATCCCCTACCTCTCCGGCATCCAGGATGAGATCTAAAACCTTTTCATCCCCTGCAGCTGCTTCAGGCATGGCAGCTGCTTCAGGCCTGGCAGCTGCTTCAGCCATAACTCCTGATGTGCCAGGGGCAGCCTCGCTGTCTATCAGTGTTTCTACCTTCCGACCAACACCTCCCTGTCCAACACGCTCCTGCCCGACACGCTCTTTTCCGGCACTTTCCTTTGCGGCACTTTCCTTTCCGACTCTATCCTTTTCGGATCTATCCTTTTCGGCGTATGCCTGCCTTGCTTTCTTCACTTCAGCAGGTAAGATGGCTTCATTATCCCGGGCAGGTATTGCTTCTGCCATGGCTTCAACTACTTTCTGTTCAAGGACCACGCCGGATTCCTCAGTCGGATCATTCTGCCTGTACCCGGTATGAAGGTCGCTTTTCTGATCTTCTGACCATTCAATTGTATGGGGGATATCACGACCGAAATAATGAATACCCAGTGTAACTGCCAGTGCAAGGGATGCCGCTGCAGAAAGGATAATGAGGATCATCCCCCTGCGCCTTCGCCCACCCAGTTGGTCTGAGATGGCTTCCCAAACCTCGGGCGGTGGATCTGCCTGGAAACCTCCAAACTTATCCTTCAAAAATCCATTTCCCTTTTCTGTTTGCCTGCTCATTGTCTTAATTCAACTCCGTAAATACTAATCAGCTTTTCCTGCAATATGGCCCGTGCCCGTGAGAGGTTCGATTTTGAGGTCCCCACCGAGATACCCAGTTCCTCGCTGATCTCTTTGTGATTATAACCTTCAATAGCATAGAGGTTGAATACCATCCGGTATTGTGGAGACAGGGTCTGAATCACTACAAGCAGTTCCTGGCAGGTCAGATTTTCAAAGATCCCGTCGTCCATAGCCTCATCGGCCTCTTCCCTTGCATCATCAATCCGCTGAAGGTGTACCTGGCTCCTGTACTTCTCAAGCGCAGTATTGATCATCACCCTTCGTATCCACCCCGGGAATGCTGCCGGATTTTTAACCTGATCCAGCTTTCTGAACACCTTCACAAATCCCTCCTGCATAATATCCCGGGCATCCTCCTCATCGGAAGCATACTGAAGACAAATTCCATACATAGCCGATGCAAACCGCTTATAAAGAGCCTCCTGACTCTTCGGCTTCCCCCTTCTACATCCTTCTATTAGTATATCTAGTCTTTCTGCCAATCCAGTTTTCCTCCGGTGACAAATTTATGCAAATTGGCAGGATATCATATCCTTGTCATTCACCTTCAGGATGAAACGAGAATTAAAAAGGTTGCGTTGAAAAAAAACTTACGCCATACAGCTAAGCCACGCAACCATCATTCAAAGCGCATCATCTATATATTATAAGCACCCGGGGCAAAGACAACATTTGCACCAGGAAAGCGTAATCTTTTAAATGACCAACATGAAATCAACAGCAAAACTAATCGTTATCATCCTTGCATTTGGACTCCTTAAAGGATGCAGCCAGGAAGTGGACCCTGTCTTTGATTATAATCTTAAATCAGCGAAAGTAATCGAGACCAACAACGGCTTCGGACTTCAACTGCTAAAGGAGGTTTTTGAGAATGACGACAAGCCCAATATAATGATCTCACCCGCTTCGGTGAGTATAGCACTTGGCATGGCCTACAACGGGGCAGAAAGCACCACCATGGACGCCTTCGAGCAGGTGCTAAATTATGAGGGGCTTACCCGGGAAGAAGTCAACAATATTACAAAAGAGCTGATTCATGTGCTCCTGACAAATACAAAAGGGAACCTTCTTGAAATTGCCAACTCCATATGGTATAGGGATGAATTTCCGGTGAAACAGGACTTCATCGATCTCAACTCTAACTACTATGAAGCCCAGGTGAAGGAACTCGATTTCGGCAAGTCAAATGCCCTCAAGACCATCAACGACTGGGTCAGCAACAACACCCATAACAAGATCGAGAAGATTCTCGACAGCATCGACCCCAGCACCATGATGATCCTTATAAATGCCATCTATTTCAATTGTGTGTGGGAGGTGGAATTCGATCCGGATGAGACCTACGACGCCCCCTTCTATACTGAAAACGGGACTAGATTTGGTACAGTAGACATGATGAAGCTGGAGAGTACATTTAACGTGGCCTGGGCTGATAACTTCAGGGCCCTGGAGCTGCCCTATAAAGGCAATAAATTCAGCATGTTTCTCTTCCTGCCGGATGAAGGCAGCACCGTCAGTGATCTGGTGGAGGAACTGGATGGGGAAACCTGGAAAGAATGGCAGGAGCTTTTCACCGAAGTTAAAGACTATGAAATCGAATTGCCCCGATTCGAGTTTGAATTCGATCGCTCCCTGAAAGAGGATCTGAAAGCCATGGGACTGGATGAGGCTTTCACCGACCAGGCAGATTTCTCAGGTATCAGCGAGATTGACCTTCTCATCTCCGACGTGATACACAAAACCTACATCAAGCTTAATGAGCAGGGCACTGAAGCAGCTGCAGTCACAGCCATTACAATGGATGTTACTTCGGCCGGACCCGGTTCCATTCTGCGCTTCGACCGCCCCTTCCTTTTTGCCATCACAGAAAACACCAGCAAGGCAATCATTTTTGCCGGGAAAGTTTCACAACCAAAGTATTAGCAGAAGATAGGGCTAAGGGCTCAGTAGAAAAAAAAATGTAAAACCCATGATTATGAAATCCAGGATCTCTGTCTTCATCTTCAACACCATTCTATTTCTTGTAACCGCTTCCTGCACACAGGTAGTTGAAGATCCGGTTTTTGACTACAACCTGAAATCGGCGAAGGTGATCGAGACCAACAATAACTTCGGTCTGGAGCTGCTTAAAACCATCTTTGAAACAGAGGATAAACCCAACATCATGATATCCCCCACATCGGTGAGTATTGCACTTGGCATGACTTACAATGGTGCTGAGACCACCACCAAAGAGGCTTTTGAGAGGGTGCTCAATTATGAAGGTCTGACCCGGGAAGAGGTAAATGAAATAACAAAGGAACTGATCTCTGTGCTTATTACAAATGTGGACGGGAACCTGCTGGAGCTTGCCAACTCTCTGTGGAATGATGAAGGGTTCCCCGTAAAGCAGGAATTCATCGACCTCAACACCCACTATTTCGATGCCGAGGTAAGGGAGATCGACCTGCAAACAGCAGAGGCTCTGGAAGCTATCAACCTTTGGGCCAGCGAGCAAACCCATGGAAAAATCGATGAGATCCTGGAAAAGATTGAACCTAATGTCGCTATGATCCTGATCAATGCCATCTACTTCAACTGTGTATGGGAGACGGAATTTAGCAAAGATGATACCTCAAAGGAAAGCTTCTTCACGGAGACTGGAGAGGAATTCGGCAAAGTGGATATGATGCAGACCGAAAGCACCTTCAATGCAGCCTTCACCTCTGATTTCAGTGCTGTAGAGCTCCCCTATAAGAATAAGAAATTCAGCATGTTCCTTTTCCTCCCGGCCCAGGACAAAGAAGTAGACGAACTGGTGGAGGAACTGGATGGAGCCACCTGGGAAAAATGGATGTCAGAGTTCAACGAAACCTCTAACCTGAATGTGCACATGCCCAAATTCCAATTCGAGTACAGGCGCTCACTGGAGAAGGACCTGAAGGACATGGGTCTGGAGATCGCTTTCTCAGGTGATGCTGATTTTTCAGGCATGAGCAATACTCCCCTTTTCATCGATAGGGTCATACACAAAACCTATATCGGAGTGAACGAAGAAGGCACCGAGGCCGCCGCCGTCACTGCCGTAGTAATGAAGTGGGAATCGGCAAGTCCGGGCATCTGGTTTAACCGCCCCTTCCTCTTTGCCATTACAGAAAACTCCAGCAAATCAATCCTCTTCATCGGAAAACTCAGCGAACCATGAAATTAGCAATTGGTAAATTGCAAATGGTAAATGGGTAAATTGCTTGCTACGCAAGCGTAAAAAGGTAATTAGTAAATAGTAAATGGGTAAATGGGTAAATGGTTTTTGAAGGGAGAGCCGGTCGCATTGCAACCGGCTCTCCCTTTACAGACTTTACAGACTTTACAGACTTTATAGACTTTATAGACTTTACAGACTTTACAGACTTTACAATCACCATATTTAAAAGCCCTGGCTTTTAAATATGAATCACTTCCCCGTAGGCAGCTGCGGCGGCTTCCATGATAGCTTCCGACATGGTGGGGTGAGGATGTATGGCTTTGATGATCTCCTCGCCGGTGGTCTCCAGTTTACGGGCAACGACCAATTCAGCGATCATTTCGGTTACGTTGGCCCCGATCATATGCGCACCCAGCAGCTCTCCGTATTTTGCGTCAAAGATGAGTTTCACAAAACCATCTTTGGCGCCTGCGGCAGCAGCCTTTCCGGAGGCTGTAAAAGGAAATTTTCCAACCTTCAGTTCATAACCTGCCTCTTTGGCTGCTTTTTCAGTCATTCCCACAGAAGCAACTTCAGGACTGGTATAGGTGCATCCTGGAATATTGGAATAATCCACAGGCTGAGGAGTATGCCCGGCAATTTTTTCAACGCAGGTAATCCCCTCGGCCGATGCCACGTGGGCCAGTGCAGGACCACCCACAATATCTCCGATGGCGTATACCCCATTTACATTGGTGCGGTAATAATCATCCACCTTCACCTTGCCTTTGTCCATTTCAATCTTCAGCTCTTCCAGGCCAATGTTTTCTATATTCGGAGTAACCCCCACGGCAGAAAGAACAATCTCTGCTTCTATCTCAACCTCGCCCTTGGGAGTTTTGATCTTCACCTGGCAGAGTTTACCGGAAGTATCAACAGACTCCACTGAAGAGGAGGTCATCACAATCATTTTGGCCTTCTTGAATGAACGTTCAAGCTGCTTGCTGACCTCTTCATCTTCGACCGGAACCACGTTTGGCAAGAACTCTACCAGGGTGACCTTGGTACCCATTGTAGAGTAAAAATTCGCAAATTCACTTCCTATGGCTCCTGAGCCAACCACCACCATCGTCTCCGGCAGCTTTGGAAGCGTCATGGCCTGACGGTATCCGATAATTTTTTTTCCATCCTGTTTTAGATTGGGCAACTCCTTGGAACGGGCTCCAGTGGCAAGAATAATGTGAGCAGCTTTCACCTCAGTCTCTTTTCCATCTTCAGCAGTCACTGTCACAATACCGGGCGACTTCAGCTTACCGCTACCCTTTATCACTTCAATCTTGTTTTTCTTGAACAGAAATTCAATCCCCTTACTCATTCCATTGGCCACGGTACGGCTCCGTTCCACAACTTTTTCAAAGTCGGGAGCGACAGAACCATCCAGCTTAATGCCATAATCGGCAGCATGAAGGAAATACTCATATACCTGGGCACTTTTTAAAAGGGACTTGGTAGGGATGCAACCCCAGTTGAGACAGATGCCCCCAAGGGATTCACGTTCAACAACTGCTGTTTTCAATCCAAGCTGTGAAGCCCGTATTGCAGCCACGTAACCCCCGGGGCCACTGCCAATAACGATCAGATCAAAGTTCATTCTGCTTGTAATTTTTTGTATGAATTCACGAATTTACGTGAATATAACAAGCAAAACAAAGAAGGGTTTACAGGAATTAATAATAATCTGCAGGATTCACTTGAGTTCCCTCTTTTCTAATCTCATAATGAAGGTGAGGGCCTGTGGATCTGCCCGTGCTGCCTACAGTAGCAACCTCCTGCCCTTTCTTCACACTTTCACCCGCCTTTACTCTGAATCCCTCCAGGTGGGCATAAAAAGTTGAATAGCCCTCGCTGTGTTCAATAACCAGCAGATTACCCCACCCTTCGAGTAATTCGGCCTTCTTTACAATACCGCCGGCAGCGGCATATACAGATGTACCCATGGGCGCACCAATATCAACACCCTCATGAAGGGTTTCCTTTTTGGTGATCGGATTGATCGCCTTTACATGATAGCCCCAGGTAACCTTCTCCCTGTATTGATCAGGAAGGGGAAACAGTGAAGGAATCTCACCCGACAAACTTGATGTAATTCCGGGTTTTGCATCCAGGACCCTCACCGGTGTAAAAACACCCTGGTCAACCGGAGCCTGGAAGGCCAGCAGAATCAGTGCGACAACCGGTAATGTACTAAGGTATAGCCATCTTTTGTGGCTTTTGCTATGGTGATTTGTTAACATGATTATTCGTTTTTTAATGGTTGAACTTTTAAAATAGCTCTCAATTGCAGGGGAATACCTCCGGATGGTTTCATCCCGTAAACAGGCCAGGTACCCGGTAAGGGCTCCTGGCTCTCTACAGGAGTGATCATCTGCGAGGTATTCATGATTTTCCCTGACCGATCGCAGAAGAAGAAAGACAAAGGGGTTGAACCATAATAAAACACCAACGAATGACATGAATACCAGATCAAAAAAGTGGAACTCGGATGCGTGAATCATCTCATGCCTGCAGACATAACTCAGCTTGTTTTCCCAGGTATAACGGTCCAGGTATACCCTCCTCAAAAGGGTAAAGGAACCATTTTTCCCATCGTGCACAAATACCTTAATCCCATCATTATACAGCAGTTCCGCACCCCTGGTCTGTCTCTTGATTTTCAGGAACTTCCAAAAAAACAGAACAAGCATTACGATGATTCCGGCAAGGTAAATACCAAAAAACAAAAGATGTGAGGATATCCCGGCACTCTCCGGCAATAAAGGCGCCGGAGACTTTATCAGTTGATCCACATATTCCCATTCAATTCCACCAAGATCTACTGCAGCCATTCGGCTTCCCCGGGGAAGCCTGAGCAGCGGCAGAATAAAAGAGAGTACAACGGAACCGAGCAGATAAAAGCGGTTCCATTGAAAGAATGTAAGACGCCTGAAAGCAAGCCTGTAAAGCAGCCAACCCGCCATAATAACAAGATTGACCTTCAGTATATATTCCGAATAAGCCATCACTGATTTGCTTTAAGAGCGTCAATTTTCTGATCTATCAACTGTTTAATCTCCTCCAGTTCGCCCAGATCCATTGCTTCATCACCGGTAAAGAATGAAGCAAAGCTGACCACTGACCCGTCAAAATGATTGTTAATCAATGATTTTACGTGAATCCTGAAATAAGCCTGTTGTGAGATTTTCGCAAAATATTCATGGATCTTTCCATAGGTATTGTATCCCACAAAACCCTTCTTAACCAGGACCCTGATCACCGTTGATATGGTGGTATAGGCGGGTCGGGGCTCCGGGAATGCTTCAACAATATCCTTCAGGAAGCTCTTCTTCAGCTCCCAGATGTGATGCATTACTTGTTGTTCTGCCTTTGTCAATTCCTTCATACGACAAACATATAACTATTTTTGTAGTAATACAACTATATTTATAATAATATAACTTCACCTTAGTCTTCATGAGCCTGTAATGCATCCTGGTGATCAAAATACAGATCAAAGAAACGGGGAACCACTTTTGCAGCAAGACTGTTGGGAGAGTTCTGCAAGAATGCAACCCCAATGTCTTCGGCCGGACAAAAACCGATCTCGGCCCGGTAGCCTTGGATATAGCCACCATGGTATATGATTGTCCGCCCCCTGTATTTATAAATCCTCCATCCCAGACTATAGTATCGCTCTTTGAAAGGTTGCCAGTTGCGGGTATACCTGTATTTAAGTGGCGTATAAATCAAAGGTTCGGCGAGGGTTTTACAAATGGTATCAGGAAAAACAGTGGGCTGATAACCCAGGAGCGCCCTGAGCCACTGTCCCATATCAGAAATACTTGCATTCACTCCGGCCGCTGGCAGTACATTATAATAACCCTGGTGTGGTTCAAGCGCAATAAATCCGCCCCTGCCACGAACATGGGGACTGGCCATATTCAGATCTGAAGTGTCTCTTATTTCACCCACAGAAGCATCCATCATGCCCAGGGGTTTAAAAATCATCTCATCCACCAAAACCGGATATGGGGTGCCGGTGGCTCTCCGTGCAATAGGATCCCACATGCTGAAAGTTACATTCTGATACCCGTAAATGCTGCCAGGAGGACCCGCGATATCCACCTCATTCAGACGATCAACGATATCCGGCAATTCCTGGCCAGCTTCCACAAGGTTGTCAAAAGCATAAGGAACCAAACCTGTTGTATGAGTGAGCAGATGCTTAATGGTCATGCTATCGGTACTTAGCTGATTTTTTAGTCTGAATCCCGGATAGCGATCGACCACCCGGTCGTCCAGGGAAAGAACCCCCTCCTGCTCAAGCATGCAGGCAAGGGCTCCTGCAAATCCTTTTGAAACCGAAGCCAGTCTGAAAAGGGTATGTTCATCCACCTCTCTGCCGTCTCCCCTTTTTCGTTCACCAAAGGTACTTGTGTACTCAACCCTGCCAGATCGGACAAAGGTGTATGCCGCACCCACGGTAGAGGATGAATCCAGTTCCGCCTCCATAAATGACACAAATTCCTTCAATGGGGGTAGCGAGGGCATTTCATACAAGATTATCTCCACTTCTTTATCTGGTAATCCCTCGCTTACCTGAGTTGATAAATCGGGTTCAACGCCCTTCATTCCCCTGGTAAACAATACCATCAGAATAAGAATTCCGGTCACTGAAAGAATAAATAGGGATACCCTCTGCCTGTTACGCTTTAAAAATTCCAACTTCGCTGTTTCTGTTAATGATCGGGCAAATGTATAACTATATTTATAATTATAAATAAAAATCAAACACTAGTTGTAAACAGATACAATGCAAAACCCACCCGAACTGTTGTCAGGTGGGTTTAAAACAAATCCTAGAATTCTTTACTTCCTGGAGGCATCAAAGACCTTGGTTGCAGTGGCAATCACACTTGAGATATCGGCCAGATTGGTGGGCATGATCATGGTATTGGATTCTTTGGCAAGCTTACCAAACTCTTTGAGGTATTGTTCGGCAATCCGTAAATTTACAGCATCCTTACCGCCCTCTTCGTTGATGGCCAGCGCAATGGCCCGAATTCCATTGGCAGTGGCAATGGCCACCTGTTCAATTTCAGAGGCCCGGCCTGTGGCTTCATTGATCCGCTTTTGCATCTCGCCCTCTGACTCGGCAATCAATTCCTGCTTGGAACCCTCGGCCACATTTATTTTGGCCTGCTTCTCACCTTCTGATTCTGCAATCACAGCCCTCTTTTCACGTTCAGCCCGCATCTGCTTCTCCATGGCATCCTTGATGCTCTGTGGCGGTATTATATTTTTAACCTCATAGCGGGACACCTTTACACCCCAGGGGTCACTCGCCTTATCAACCGCTGCTACGATGCTGTTGTTAATGGTCTCGCGCTCCTCGAAAGTTTTGTCCAGCTCAAGCTTACCGATAATACTACGCATCGTAGTCTGAGCGATCTGTATTGAAGCAAACTGATAATTATCAATCCCGTAGGATGCCTTGGCAGGATCGATCACCTGCAGGTACAGAATCCCGTCTACTTCAACCGAAATGTTATCGCGGGTAATACAGATCTGAGAAGCCACATCAATGGCCTGCTCTTTCAAAGTATGCCTGTATTGAATCCTGTCAATAAAAGGAACCAGGACATTAAAACCAGCCATCAGGGTAACACGGTATTTACCAAGGCGTTCAACGATATACGCACTTCTCTGGGGCACCACTTTGACGGAGGACAAAAGAATAATAAGGGCCAGTAAAATCAGGCCGATGTAAACGAGGGTTAATGCATTCATTTCCATGATAGTTAGGTAGTAAATTAGTTAGGTAATTAGCTAGTTAATTAGTTACTGAGAACTGATTCAGGGTTTGACTTTCAGGATAAGGCTATCCTTACTCACGATGGTCACCCACTGGCTTTTGGCAACCGGATCTTCACAGCGGGCTGTCCAATGCGTACCTTTGAACTCAACCTTGCCCATTCCTTCACTAAAATCTTCAAGGGCCTTTGCCTTCCGGCCGATAAACTCTTCCAACTGGTCATCAACCTCTCCACTTCTTTTCCCAAAGAACTTCCGTTTAAGGTATTTCCGAAGCAATACCAGGCCCAGTAGAGAGGCCACCAGGAAAATCAGGATTTGCCAGTTCAGGGTGAAATCATGCAGCACACAGGCCAGCGCTGTTATCCAAGCTCCTGCACCAAAAAAAATGATCACAAGGCCGGGGAGTACAAGTTCCAGCAAAAGCAGGCCCAGTCCAATCAGGAACCAGACAACTGCGGGATCAGATAATATTTCCATTATGTCGGGATTTTCCTCTAAATTAAAGAAAATCGGGGACATAAGCAACGAACATGAAGCCCTGTTTTGCAGCACTTCAAGCCTGAATTGTAGCTTTCCCAAACTATGATTATCTTTGGAAATCATCCTTAAACTATGGGAAAATACGAATACATCAACAGAGACATCAGCTGGCTCTCTTTCAACTTCAGGGTACTTCAGGAGGCAATGGACAAAAGCCTGCCTCTTTATGAGCGAATAAAGTTCCTGGCAATCTACTCGAATAATACCGAAGAGTTTTACCAGGTAAGAGTGAGTTATTACAAGCATATGTTGCGCCATGAGATAGAATTTCCAAAGGACCACTTCAGAGAAGTCGACCCGGCCGGGATTATCAGGCAAATCAATGAAATTGTCACCAACCAGCAGTCCATATTCCACCTTATTTTTGAACAGGAAATCCTCCCCGAACTAAGGCAAAACAACATCATTGTTGTTGACGAAAAAGACAAGCTATCTCCAAAACAGCTTAAATACATTAAGGATATTTTTTACTCTGACCTGATCACCTCAATCCAGCCGATACTCCTGGTAAAAGGGAAGGTCCGGCCCTTCCTGAAGACCGGGCACCCATACATGGCCATTGAGATGGTAAGCCACGAAAACAGGGGAAAGGAAAGAAGGGAAAGATATGCAATTATAAAGGTCCCCACAGACCACAACTTCCCGAGGTTTGTTGGACTGCCGGGTGAAGGGGACAAACACTACATTATGTTCCTGGAGGATGTAATTATGCGCCATATGGATGCCATCTTCCCCGGCTATAAGGTTCTGAATTCCTACTCCCTGAAACTGACGAGGGACGCGGACATGGAGTACGACGATTATGAGGGTGATGACCTTATCGATGCCATTGACAGGATCAGATCGGTACGTTCGGTGGGGCTGCCAAACCGCTTTCAATATGACCGCAAGATGCCCGTCAAGTTGCAGGAGTATCTGAGGAGCTCATTTCGCATTTCCAGGAATCTGCTTGTAATGGGAGGAAGCAGGCATAACTTCAGGGATTTTTTCGGCTTTCCAAATCCTCTCTATCCAGAGTTGGAGATTGAAAATCTGCCCCCTATTCCCATCCCTTCACTTTCCAACCAGAAGAAACCCATTGCTGCCATGATCAGCAAAATGGATTACCTGCTTAGCGTTCCCTACCAGCCTTTTGAACACTACCTTAGATTTCTGAGAGAGGCAGCAGCTGATCCCACCGTTATTGAGATTAAGACCACTCAATACCGGGTTTCTGACCACTCTGTGGTGGTAAACTCTCTGATTGATGCGGCTGAGAATGGAAAAAAAGTTACGGTTTTTGTCGAGTTGAAAGCCAGGTTCGATGAGGAGGCCAACCTTAAATGGGCTACTGAAATGACCAAGGCTGGCATTCAAATTATATACAGCATACCCAAGCTGAAGGTCCACGCCAAGATTGCCCTGGTAATCCGCAATAAAGGATCGAAGCATGGCGACCAGGCATACCTGGGCACTGGTAACTTTAATGAAAAAACAGCAAGGATCTATGGCGACCACGGGCTCTTAACTGCAAATCCTGAAGTCCTCAAGGATGTCAAGAACCTCTACAAGTACCTGGAGAACCAGAACTATAAACCAAGATTCAAACACATCCTGGTTCCGGTATTCAATATGATCCCGGAATTTCTGAAACTGATTGAAAGAGAAATCGAGATTTCAAGAAAGGGAGGCGTCGGGTATATTCTCCTGAAAATGAACGGACTTCAGGATGGAGAGATGGTTGATGCGCTATACAGGGCCAGTGAAGCAGGCGTAAAAATCGACCTGATTATTCGCGGAGTCTGTACGCTTAAACCAGGAAAGAAATACAGCAAAAACATCCGGGTTATCAGGATCGTGGACAGATTCCTGGAACATGCCAGGATCTTTGTTTTCCTAAATAATGGAGAACACAAGATTTTCATGGGCTCGGCCGACTGGATGAAAAGGAACCTCAGACGCCGCGTGGAGTGTATATTCCCGGTATATGATCCTGATGCTAAAAAGGAGATTCTGGATATTCTGAACATCCAGCTGTCAGACAATGTAAAGGCCTGTGAGCTTGACGAAAATCATACAAATAACCGGATTTCAACCCCCGGTCCGAAAATCAGGTCACAGATAGCTACCTATGAGTATTTCAGAAATAAATACGGTCAGCCTGACTCATGACCGAATCCTCCAAAAAAAAATCCGCCCTCTCAGTAACAGAAGGCGTGACTCAGCCCGATCCTGTCAGTAAGGAGGCTGTAAAACGCCTTAAAGAAGCAGTCAGGGGAAATCAGTCTGTGTCAGGTCTTTTCGAAGGCATTCGTTCTGGCGATATCAGCTCCCTGGGCAGGGCAATTACCCTTGTGGAAAGTTCTCTCCCAAAGCACCAGGTGGAAGCCCAGAATCTCATTTCAGCCTGTCTTCCCTTTTCCGGCAAAGCATTCCGATTAGGAATTACAGGCGTCCCGGGTGCAGGGAAAAGCACCTTTATCGAGGCCCTTGGCTTGCATATTATCGCCCAAGGCGGAAAACTTGCGGTGCTGGCCATTGACCCCAGTAGTGAAAGATCCAAAGGAAGCATCCTGGGTGACAAAACCCGGATGGAAGAGCTTTCCGGAAAAAAAGAGGCATACATAAGGCCTTCTCCTTCCGGGGGTACCCTGGGAGGTGTGGCGCGGAAAACAAGGGAGACTATGATTCTCTGTGAAGCAGCAGGCTTCGACAATCTGTTTGTGGAAACCGTAGGCGTGGGCCAGTCCGAAACCGCCGTCCACAGCATGGTTGATTTTTTCTTACTGATCATGCTGGCCGGAGCAGGCGATGAGCTACAGGGAATCAAAAGGGGAATCATGGAAATGGCCGACGGAATCGTGATCAATAAAGCCGACGGAAACAACATTCAGAAAGCGCAAAGGGCCCAGGCCGAATTTGCAAATGCCCTGCACCTCTTCCCTCCTTCCAACTCCGGATGGACTCCCAGGGTCAGCACCTGCTCATCCCTTTACCAGACAGGAATCAGTGAGGTTTGGGATATGGTAAGGGAATACCGCGAATTTGTGAGCAGAAGCGGATATCTTTCCACCCGACGTGGAGAACAATCCAGGTACTGGATGAATGAAACCATCCGGGAAGGAATCTTCGAGCAGGTATTCAGCGACCCTGACATGCAGAAGGAACTGGAAGACATTGAAAAATCCATCGTGGGAGGAAAAATCACATCCTTTATGGCTGCCGCGATTATTTTGAAAAAGTATAAATCGGGAAATAAAAATTCCTGAAGCCTGTTTCAGCACGATAAATAGTTGTATTATTGCGCCTTAAATCAAAAAAAGAAACAAATGCGAAACCTAATTTTGTCTATTGTGGCCATCCTGGCCATCACCTCCTGCAATCAGGCAACTGACAGTTATACTGTTAATCTTAAGCTTGATAACATAGAGGGAGAATGGATCACCCTGACCGCAAGGGTAAACAGGGAATATATAGTGGTGGATTCCGTACTCGTGGAAGCTGGTGTCCCCGCAGTCCTCACAAACAGTGTAGAGGGGGTGCAAACAATGTACCTCGCCAAAAAGGGCGACAGGGAATCGATAAAACTTCTAATTGAAAATGCAGAATACACAATCTCCGGAAGCTTCGATGAACCGGTAATTGAATCCACTGGACAGGCCCAGAAGGACCTGAACGCCTACAATGAGCTTTCCGCAGAATTTGACAGTAAGCTGGCAGCCATCGTTGATGCATATTATGTCGCCATGGAAAAAGAAGACAAGGCAGCTGCGGATAGCATCATTGCATCCTATGAAGAGGTCAACTCCACTAAAGCTTCAGTAGACTCACTCTACCTCCTTGAAAATCCTGCCTCCTTTGCTTCGGTACTCATCCTGAGAAACTCTTTTTACAACCTGGAAACGGAGGATTTAGAAACCAGTCTGAATGCCCTTGATCAATCGGTAAGGCAACTTGAAGAGTACACCTATATGTTCGATATCATGGAGAAACAAAAGGATGTTGCCATTGGGGAACCCTATAAAGATTTCGGCCTGGAGACTCCCGAAGGTACCATGCTCAAAGTTTCAGATGTACATAATGGATCAGTTCTGCTTATTGACTTCTGGGCTTCCTGGTGCGGCCCCTGTCGCAGGGCAAACCCCGAATTGGTTGAAATGTACGCCGATTACCAGGAAGAGGGCTTTGAGATCCTGGGGGTGTCACTGGACAGCGACCGGGCAAGCTGGCTCAAGGCCATTGATGATGACAATATGACCTGGAAACACATCTCCGATGTGAAAGGCTGGGAGTGTGAAGGCTCCGTACTCTATGGTGTCCCGGCCATTCCCCACACTGTTCTGATTGACAGAGAAGGGATTATTGTTGCGAAGAAACTGCATGGCGAAGAACTCCGCGAAGCGATCGAGGCTTTGCTCTAGTCAATTAAGTCTGTAAAGTCTGTAAAGTCTGTAAAGTCTGTAAAGTCTGTAAAGTGAGAGAGCCGGTTGCGTATGTGCAACCGGCTCTCTTAATTTATAATCATCTTTCGACTTGACGACTTTCGACTTTCGACTTGACGACTTGATGACTTTATGGACTTTACGGACTTGATGACTTGATGGACTTGATGACTTTACGACTTGACGACTTCTCCCTTCACCCAGAGGATCATTTTGCTATTCTTGGGATCGTTGGTGATGATGGTAACGGTTTTATTCTGATTGCCCACTTTCCCGGCTGAATTAAATACGGTTTTAATGTTAACCGACTCACCCGGGGCAATCACATTTTTATCGGGCTGAACTGCGGTACAGCCACAGGATGCTTTCACCTTACGGATATGCAAATCCGTTTTACCGGAATTCGTCAGCACATAGGTGTGATCAACCTTTTCTCCCTGGTTGATTTTTCCAAATTTAAACTCCGGATCGTCCACGCTGAGTACTGGTGCCATTGCAAGCTCATCGGCTGTCATCACTGAGAAATCCTCCTCAATATTCGCACTGATTACAAGACTGTAATTTCTTTCGGAAACTCCATTGATTTTCAGAGCCATCCGGTCAATTACAAAACCCCAGTCATTCCGCAAAGGAGCATCATACTTTGCCACCAGAAATCCTTTTTCACCCTTTTGCAGAATGGCCGGGACTACAGAAATTTCTATATGCTTGGGGACCCTTTCAAATTCAACAGTAACAGCCTCATCAGAGGTATTTATAATTTCAAGTTTCTTTTCTGCAGTGGTGGTATTCTTTACATTCCCAAAAGCCAGATGATTTGACTTCAGGCGCATGGGTCCCATTGCATAGCGGTAATCATCCTCAATGGAACGGGGCTTGGGGGTTACCTCACCGGTAATGGTTAACCTGACACTTCCCGAATTGGAATTGGAAACCACCGTAATGTATTTCCTGAAGGGCCCGGGTCTGCCAGCAGGATTATAGGTGGCAGCAACAAACCCCTTTTCCCCGGGGGCTACCGGCTCTCGGGTCCACTGTGGAGCAGTGCAACCACAGGAGGCAGTCACATTTTGTATAAAAAGGTCATCGCCACCGGTATTCACAAACTCAAATTTGTAGGTCACTTTACCGTCGGCCTCCAAAAACTTTCCGAAATCGTGAAGATCCTTCTCAAATGATATCTTTGGCGCAACAGTCTGGGCTACCAGGGGTGACAGCAAAGCCATCACAGCACACAGCATAAATAAGCGTTTCATCTTCTCTCGTTTTTTTCTGAATGATTGTTCCTAGAAATTAAAATAGAATACAAAATTAACACAAAAAACCTATTAATAGTTGCACAATTATTGTTGTAATCTATCAATTGCAAACATCGGGCCTAAGTTTTAAACCGCATGTGCCTAATTATGATTATTTTTAGACCTTCATATAGAATGAGAAGAAAACCTGGCATATGGATCCTGCTTTTACTGATGATAAGCTCCTTTGAGCTTTCAGCCCAGTTTTACAATGGCATGCAAATGACTTTCGGGAAAAACCGGGTTCAGTACAATGAACGCTACTGGAAGTTTTACCGCTTCGACCGCTTCGATGTATACTCCTATGAGAACGGAACTGATCTCTCACTTTATGTGGCAGATTTTGTTGAAAAAGAACTGGACCTGATCGAGCGCTTCTTCGATTACGAGATCGAGAGGAGGCTAATTTTCCTCACTTACAATAAGATGTCCGATTACCGGCAAAGTAATATTGGGCTCAACACAGAAAACGAGGAATATAATATAGGAGGCACCACCCAGATCATCCAAAACAAAGTATTCCTTTATTTTGACGGAGATCATGTGGCTTTTGAAAGGCAGATCAGGGCAGCCATTGCAGAGGTATTGATCACCGAGATGATGTTTGGAAATGGCTTGAGAGATAACATGACTAACTCCACCATGATCAACCTCCCCGACTGGTATCTTGAGGGGCTCATCTCCTTTGTCTCAAATCCCTGGAATTACGAACTGGAAAACCGGGTAAAGGACGGCATTGTCTCTGGTAAATACCGGAAATTTGTAAATCTGCAGGATGATGATGCACGCTATGCCGGACACTCTTTCTGGAAATACATTGCCGACATGTACGGCCAGGGAATCATTCCCCAGATCCTCTACATCACTAAGATCAACAAGAACGCCGAGAGTGGATTTCTTTATGTCCTGGGAAGTAAATTAAAGGAGTTATCCTTTGACTGGGAAGCCTACTACCTGGGACTTTATTCCGCCGAGGTAGAAGGGGCCGGGCTACCCGAAGAGGGAAAAGTTCTGAAAAGGAGTAATAAAAAAAGGCTGTATCAAAACATCAGGATCAGTCCGGATGGTGCCCACCTTGCCTTTATCACAAACCAGAAAGGGCAATATAAGATTTGGATCCATGACGAAGCAAGCGGAAAAACAAAAAAGATCTATAAAAAAGGATATAAGCTTGACCAGATCCACGACTATTCCTTCCCTGAAATAGCCTGGCACCCCTCCTCGCTTATTCTCAGCTTCGTCACAGAAGAAAAGGGCTTACTGAAAATTCATTTCCACAACCTCGAAACAGGCGAACTCACCACCAGGAATCTGCTCCACTTTGAAAAGATTCTGGACATGAGCTTCTCTCCCGATGCAAGGAAACTGGCATTCTCGGCTGTAACGGACGGACAAACAGATATATGGGTGTTTGACCTGGCCTCGTCTACCACGGAACAAATCACCAACGACCTGGCTGATGACTTCTATCCTCGTTTTATAAACGACATGAACAATATCTCCTTTGTCTCAAACCGCCGGATGAACACTCTATTTGACAAGGATGATCCCGAAAACAATACAACCACTGCTTATTCAGTCTTTGTTTTTGATTATGCATCGAAGAGTCCTGATTTGCAAAAGATCTCGGAAGGGAATTATATTAACCACACACAACCGCTCTCGCCAGATAAAAATGAATTCTTTTACCTGAGTGATAAGAACGGAATTGTAAACCGCTATTTTGCCGAATATGACAGTGTGATCAGCCTGGTGGACACCACCATTCACTATCGCTACTTTGCCAATAGCATCCCCCTTACCAACTACGACAGGAATATCCTTTCCCACGACATCAATACTGAGACGGGAGATATTGCTGAGATCATCTATCACGACAGCCGTTACCAGATGTACCGTTACCCCATGGATATGACCCCGACACACGGGAATAAACTTCCACCGACCGAATACAGGGACAGGCATATCGACAGATTGATGAGGGAGGACTCGATCCACCACGTTGAGAAGAAGGTCATTTCCATGAAGGACATTGCGAATAACCAGCTGGTCCATAAAGGGGATACCATCGCCTTGCAGGAATTCAAAATCGACATCAATAATTACATTTTTGAAAGGGAAAAACTCAAGTATTACAACAACCAATTGAAAAACAGGAACCTGAACCTGGTTTTGGATTCTAGCACCACCAAACGGATGATGTACATCGACTACCAGGTGGCATTCTATCCCGATCTTTTGGTAAACCAGATCGACTTTAGTTTTTTGAATGCTTCTTACCAGGCCTTTACCGGGGGAGCCTTCTACTACAATCCCGGGCTTAACCTGCTGTTTAAAGTAGGAGCCAACGATATATTTGAAGATTACAGGCTTACTGGCGGAGTCCGATTTGCCACCGACTTTGACAGTAATGAATACCTCCTCAGCTTTGAGAATGTGAAAAAGCGACTCGACAAACAGCTTCTCTTTCACAGGCAGGTATTCAAAAATTACACCTACGAGTCGTATATTAAAACCTACACACACGAACTGCTGGGTGTTACAAAATACCCTATAAGCCAGACACTCGCAGTGAAAGGAACGGTCTCGTTCAGGCATGATAATACGGTTTTTCTTGCCACTGATATCGACAACCTGAATGCCGATCCTATCACCAAAGTATGGGGTGGAATAAAGGGGGAACTGATATTTGACAACACAAGGGTTCTGGGAACCAACCTCTACAGTGGAACCCGCATGAAAATATTTGGAGAAGCTTACCGCCAGGTTAACCAGGCAAAGTCTGACCTCTTTGTGATCGGAGGCGATTTCAGGCACTATTTAAAGATTCACCGTTCACTGATCTGGGCTAACCGCTTCGCCGCAAGTACCTCCTTCGGCCGGAGTCCCCTTATATACTACCTGGGAAGTGTTGACAACTGGATCAACCTCAACCAGACAAGAACGCCTACCTTCAACCAGTCGGTGGCCATCGACTACACCAGGAACTACGCTTATCAGGCCCTTGCCACGAACGTGAGGGGCTTCTCCCAGAATATCAGGAATGGTAACAATTTTGCTGTATTCAATACCGAACTCAGACTACCCGTTTTCCGTTACCTGGCCGGGCACCCCCTGGCTTCTGGTTTCCTGAACAATTTCCAGGTGGTAGGATTTGCAGATGTTGGAGCTGCATGGACCGGGCTGGATCCATTTTCCGGCGAGAATGCCTGGGATACAGAGGTAATTACAAACGGACCTATTACCATAACCCTGGATGCTAACCGGGACCCCATTGTGGCCGGTTATGGTGTTGGGGTACGAGCCATGCTACTGGGCTACTTTATCCGGCTAGACTGGGCCTGGGGTGTGGAAAACATGGAGGTTCAGCCAAGGATGTTTTATCTTTCACTAAGTCTTGATTTTTAAAAGGCCATGGATTTAAAGGAGCATATTTACGCGCTGATAACACCCACTTTCATGGATGAGCTCATCAGTATTCGCCGGCACCTTCACCAGCACCCGGAGCTTTCATTTCAAGAGCAAAAGACCTCTGCCTTTATAAGGAAACAGCTCGACAGATGGGGAATTCAATATCGTTACCCCATTGTACGCACAGGCATTGTGGCCTCGGTAAAAGGGAAAGGTCCGGGCCCCTTTATAGCCGTGAGATCTGATATGGATGCACTTCCCATCCAGGAAAATTCAGGACTTGAATTCCAGTCTCAGAGCCCGGGCGTTATGCATGCCTGCGGACATGATCTTCATATGACTTCCCTGCTCGGAGCCCTCCGGATAGCTGACAAACTGAAAGATCATTTCGGGGGAGAACTACAGTTTATCTTCCAGCCGGGTGAAGAACTACTGCCAGGAGGAGCAAGGCTCATGCTTGAAGAAGGAATCTTCGATGAGAAAAAACCAGATGCCATTATCGCCCAGCATGTACTGCCCGAGATGGAAGCCGGACATGTTGGTTTCCGGGAAGGAAGATACATGGCCTCAAATGACGAGATATACATTACTGTAAACGGTCGCGGTGGACACGGAGCATTGCCCCAGAATATTAACGACCCGGTGCTGATGGCCTCACATATCCTGATAGCGCTTCAGCAGGAGATCAGGCGGAAAGCTCCCAGCGCCATTCCAACGGTTCTTTCCTTCGGGAAAGTCCTTGCAAACGGCGCAACCAATGTAGTGCCCGACCAGGTTCAACTGGAGGGTACCTTCAGAACCATGGACGAGGACTGGAGAAAAAAAGCCCACGGGCTAATCGTACAGATTGCCGATGGAATTGCCAGGAGCATGGGAGGGAATTGCGAGATAGAGATACGCCCCGGATACCCTGTTCTGCACAACAACGAGCATATTACACGCCGTGCCAAAAAAAGTGCTGAGTATTTCCTTGGAGCTGATAAGGTAGAGGAAATGGATCTGCGTATGACTGCTGAAGATTTCGCATGGTTTGCACAAGCATACCCGGGAATGTTGTATCGATTTGGGGTAAAAGAGCCCGGGCAAGACAAAGTATTCAACCTGCACACCCCCGGATTCAGGGCTGATGAATCGGCATTGGAGACTGGAGCAGCTTTGCTGGCCTATCTTTCAATAGAATTACTCCAAACAAAGAAGGATTAAGATATTTTCTGCACGACTGATTGTCGGGAAAATAAATTACATTAAATTTGCTTCTTTGAATTTTCTAAAACAATAATCATGGCTTACGTAATTTCAGATGAGTGTACCGCCTGTGGGACTTGTATAGACGAATGCCCGGTCGAAGCAATCAGCGAAGGAGATATTTATAAAATTGATCCTGATCTTTGTACTGACTGTGGCGCCTGCGCCGATGTGTGTCCAGTTGAGGCAATCAGTCCTGAGTAGGGACGGTAAAAACAACTTTTGGAGGCTGTCCGCCCTGGCGGATCAGCCTCTTTTTTTGTCCTGTCGGATTCAGAAATATGTTAACTTTGGTTAGCCGTGAGTTTCAGGAAAAAAATATTCATAATTATTTTCGGGACCGATACTCCCGCGGGAAAAGCCTTTGATGTAGCGCTGCTCTACATGATTATTCTCAGCGTCCTGGTGGTGATCATGGAAAGTGTCTCCTCTTTCCATGATTTAATCCCAAATGTTTTCATCAGCACAGAGTGGTTCTTCACGATTATATTCACAATTGAATACCTGCTGAGGGTATATTCCTCTCCCAAACCCTGGAAATATATTACTAGCTTCTTTGGGATTATCGACTTGCTGGCCATCCTCCCCTCCTACCTCGGACTCTACTTCGATCAGACCCACTTCCTTCTTACCATCAGGGCCCTGCGACTACTCAGGATGTTCAGAATCTTCAAGCTGGGACGTTACATGAAGGAGGCAGCAGTCCTTGTCAAAGCCCTTCAGAGCAGCAGGCGAAAAATCACCATCTTTTTTGGTGCTGTACTCACCCTGGTACTCATCCTGGGATCCTTTCTCTACCTGATTGAAGGCGAGGAAAACGGCTTCACTTCCATTCCCCAGAGTATTTACTGGGCCATCGTAACCATCACTACAGTGGGATATGGAGATATTGCACCTGTTACGGTTCTGGGGAAAATCATTGCTTCTGTGGTTATGCTCACCGGTTACTCAATTATAGCGGTCCCTACAGGGATAATTACCGTGGAAATAGGGAAAGCGGTAAAAACCGGAAACAAAGTTCCTGAAAGAAAATGTAAGGCTTGCGGATATACCCAGCACGACGAAGATGCCAACCATTGCAAAATCTGTGGCTCTCTCCTTCCTGAAAAACAACCATAAAAAAGCCTGCTATATATTGATGGCTTTGGATGAGGGGAAATTATGGATTATACTTCGACAGGCGCAGCAACTCCTGGTAATCGCTCCATGTCATCACCTGGTTCAGGGATAGCTGTGGATTCCTGTGGACAAAGGCACGAACAATCTGCATACCCTGCCACACAGCTGCACGGCCAGGCGATTCAACCGTAAAAAACTGTGTATATGGAGTGTCTTCCGTCAATTTCCGGATAGTCATCTGGTCGTTTGAAAAAAGCAGTTTCTCCTCCACCAGGCGCGTCCACATCTGCTTTTCATTATTCCTGCACCACTTCAACTGATCATCCGTGAATCCCATGATAAACTCTTCCTTCATTTGGGGGTACATGGCATCCACAAACCAGGTCAGCATCCCCTTATGGATCATCCGGTTCAGTACATTGTCAACGGAATCATTATAGGGATAAATCTGGGTTGCCCACGCCATCATGACATCCAGCGGAATCCGTTCAGGCTCTTTGTTTCTAACCAGGTACTGGGGAGTCCCCATTTGTTTGTAATACGGACAATCTGCCCCGAGATACTGGTCAAGACCCACTCCCACAAAGGAGTCCACGGTGAAAAGGCCCTGGTTAAATCTGCTTACATAGCCCACTATTCTTGGAAGAAGAGAATCGGGATGGTGATACAGATAATGCTGGAACCCACCTTTCAGAACAGCATTAATATCATTCATGTTGCTGAATATCTTTCCTGTATACTCAAAGACCTCCCTGTTAAGCGGATCATTTGTAAACATGGACAGGTAGGAGGGATATCGTTTCGCCGATGCAGTACCGATATTAATCACATGGACATTAAATACATCAAAGAAATCACCGAAATCTGAATATATAGCCCCAATGGCAGCCTCAGCCGAGTCGGAAGAAACCCCGAAGAGGCGGATATCAAAACGTTCAATCTCAACATCTGCTTCAATCCCTGAAACATCCACCTCAAGTGAATCTCCTGCACATCCATTGAACAAAAGAAGGTTTCCCCACAGAAAAAGCATTATCCATTGAACAGGTCTCATCATTATATGTAATTTTGATATATTCATCTAACGAACAAAAATATAAAATATGCTTTGCTTTAAACGGATATTTGTAATCATAAGCCTTACTACTTCTTTCCTGGCATTGAACGGACAGGGGAAAATCAGATTCAATGTTCATTTCGATCCGCAGTTTGCCTGGCTCAGCTCATCGGACCATGATAAGATTGATCCTGATGGTTCAATATTTCACTTGCAGGCCGGGATACAGATGGACTACTTTTTTGCAGAGAATTATGCTTTTGTTCTGGGATTCGGGATCAACAACCTGGGTGGCAATCTGCGCTATTCAGATAGCGTTAGCTACGGGACGGAAGAGCGTCCTGTAGTCATAGTACCCGATCAACGTATCAAGATGAACCTTCAGTACCTGGATATTCCACTGGGGCTGAAGCTGAAGACCGAAGAGCTGGGTTATGGCACCTTCTTTCTGCAGGTGGGTTTTAATCCCATGTTCAACATAAACGCCCATATGACATCAAAAGATGAGGTATATGACCAGGAAGATATCAAAGAAAGTATCAATCTATTCAATCTTGGATACCATGTGGGTGCGGGCATCGAATATCGTCTGGGAGGAAATACAGCAGCCATCGGAGGAATCAGGTGGACATCGGGCTTAACCAATGTAACTGATTCAACGCAGGATGGAACAAATATTTCCCTGAACTCAATTTCTATCCACCTTGGAATTCTCTTTTAGAAGCATATGAAAATTGCCATAGCACAACTCAACTACATGATTGGTGACTTCGAAGGGAATCTTTCGAATATTACAAAGGCGGTGAACCGGGCAAGCGATGAGGGGGCCGAGCTGGTCCTCTTCTCCGAACTGTCTATCTGCGGCTATCCACCGCTGGACCTGCTTGAACGAAAAGCGTTTATCGACAGAAGCATGGAATCGGTGCTGAAGCTGGCGTCATCCATCAACCCCGAAACCGGTGTATTGATTGGGGCACCAGCCTTTAATCCGGAAAAAACCGGCAAACTCCTTTACAACGCTGTCTTCTTTCTTCTTGGAGGAGAAATCAGGCAAATTTTCAGAAAAACGCTTTTGCCCACCTATGACATCTTTGATGAGTACAGGTATTTTGAGCCCAACCGGGAATTCAAGATCCTGGAGTATAAGGGAAAAAAGCTTGCCATTACTATTTGTGAAGATCTGTGGGACGAGCAACCCTTTGAAAGTGAATTCTCAAGGAGCAGGCTTTACAACACCAGTCCGCTGGATGAATTAATGAAGTTTGAGCCAGATGCCATCATCAACCTGGCCGCTTCACCTTTCTCACACAGGAAAATGGAGGTAAAGCAATCCATATTCACAGGGAAAGCAAAGCGGCATGGACTTCCCCTGATCTATTGCAACCAGGCCGGGGCTCAGACAGAACTCATATTCGAAGGGGGTTCGATGGCTATTAATGCCTGTGGGGAAGTAGTGGAGAGGCTCAAGTTCTTTAAGGAAGATTTCAGGCTGGTAGATCTTGAAAAACTGGTCTCACAAAAAGCTAATCCAGACACAGGAGCCATTCTAAATCGGATGGAGATGATTCGTTCCGCACTGGTCTGCGGTGTGAGGGACTACTTTGGAAAATTGGGTTTTACAAGTGCAACGCTGGGCCTTTCAGGAGGCATCGATTCTGCAGTGACCCTGGTTCTGGCGGCCGAAGCCCTGGGGCCGGAAAACCTCCATGTGCTGCTGCTTCCCTCCCAGTATTCATCGGATCACAGTGTAAATGATTCAGTAAAACTGGCCGAGAATCTGGGAGTGAGGTATGAAATCATTCCCATAGAAAGCCTTTTTAATCAATTTCGCTCTTCACTTGAAAAGCTCTTTAGTGGCAAGCCGGAGGATATCACCGAGGAGAATATCCAGGCCAGGATCCGGGGTACGCTCCTGATGGCTCTCTCGAATAAATTCGGGAACATCCTGCTGAACACCAGTAATAAAAGTGAAACAGCAGTAGGGTACGGGACTTTGTATGGTGATATGAGCGGTGGAATCTCTGTCCTGGGTGATGTGTATAAAACCGACGTATACGAACTGGCCCGTCACCTGAACCTCCGGAAGGAAATCATTCCCGAAAATATAATAATCAAACCACCCTCAGCTGAACTTCGGCCCGACCAGAAGGACTCTGATTCGCTTCCGCCTTACGATGTGCTGGACCATATCCTTGAATCTTATATCGAGAAACAGCAATCACCTGGCACAATTGAAAAATCAGGCATTGACAGAGATTTGATTGCCAGGGTAATCCGAATGGTAGACATGAACGAATACAAGCGTTATCAGACCCCACCGATCCTGCGGATCTCCTCCAAAGCATTCGGTGTTGGTAGGCGCCTTCCCCTTGTCGCCAGATATGCATAGGCTTTTACGATTGGGTTTGATAATTTTTTCTACTTTTGTGTGTTATTGCACATTCTACGACAAACAACTAAACGATAATGCAGGAAAGGAACTACAATGCAGATGATTGCATAGACAATCAAAAATCTGTATTTACGGTGCTTACTCCCAAAGAAAAAGAATTCCTAAAGCAAAATTATACCTGCGCATTCTACAAGAAGGGTGAGATCATTTTCAAGGAGGGAGATAAGCCCATGGGCCTGATGATCCTGGCCGAAGGAAAAGTAAAAATCTTCAAAGAAGGAGTCGGGGGCAGGGAACAGATCGTAAGAATGGCTAAACCGGTAGGTTTCATCGGCTACAGGGCCCTTTTTGCAGAAGAGAATCATACTGCCACAGCAGTAGCCATTGAAGATTGTGTCTCCTGCATTGTTGACAAAGAGAGCGTTTACCGGGTCATCAGGAGTAATGCCGAATTAAGCATCAGCATTATCCAGTCCTTTGCATCAGAACTCGGATTTTCTCATGACCGGACAGTCACATTGACTCAGAAACATATTCGTGGCAGACTGGCCGAATCCCTCATCTTTCTGAAAAACACTTATGGATATGAAGATGACGGGCTTACCATCAAAATTTATCTCTCGAGGGAAGATGTGGCTAACCTTTCCAATATGACCACTTCCAACGCTATTCGCACACTCTCGACCTTTGCACAGGAGGGAGTAATTTCCATCGACGGCAGAAAAATCAGAATTCTGGACCTGCATAAGCTGGAGCGTATCAGCGAATTGGGATAAGCAATGAAATTTCCAGAACGTTTCCTTTATCTATTTTCAGATATACTCTATATCCTCATGTATTATGTTGTGGGATACAGGAAGAAGGTTGTATTTGAAAATCTGCGAATGGCCTTCCCTGAATATGAACAAAGCGAAATAAAGAAAACTGCCAAAAAATTTTACCTCCACCTCAGTGACCTGATCCTGGAATCGGGTCGCTCCCACTTCTATTCCGAATCCAAGGCACTTCAAAAAATCACCTACCGTAATCCAGAGTTAATCAATGAGCTTTACGGGACAGGAAAACAGGTAATGGCAGTTCTGGGACATTATGGGAACTGGGAATATCTCTCCACCCTGGGTCTGGCCATCGACTACCCCGTCGCAGCCATTTATAAACCCTTGAAAAACAAGCACATCGACAGGCTTGTGCAGCGTAACAGGAAGACCTTTGGAGTGATTACGGTTCCCATGGAGAAAATCGCCAGGACCCTGATTGATTATAAACGCAGGGAAAAGCCCATCCTCACTCTTTTTCTTGGCGATCAGCGACCCCAGTTCCATAAAATACAGTACTGGACTAAATTTCTTGATTTGGATACACCTGTCTACCTGGGCACTGAGAAACTGGCCAGGAAGATGGATGCTGCTGTAGTTTTTATAAAGATCCGAAAAAAATCCAGGGGGAGATATGAGGTTGAATTTGAATTAATCTGTAAAGAGCCCGGCTTACTTGAGCCCCATGCCATCACCGATGCCCATGTAAAAATCCTGGAAGATTTGATCAGGGAGGAGCCTGCTTACTGGTTATGGTCTCACAAGCGCTGGAAACACTCCTATGAAAGGTATCTTGAAGAAAAAAAGCCGGGGGCTTAAACGCTTATTAATTCCATAATTTCTTCCTTGATTGTATTAAAGGAAAAAGTCTCCTCCACCAGCTTCCTTCCATTCTCCCCCATTTGCTCCCTCAGCGAGCTGTCTGCAGCAATTTCAAGAATCCGGTCTGCCATCTCCCTTACATTATTCTGTTCTGTTATATAGCCCGTTTTCCCATCCTGGATGATCTCACCGGAGGACTTAATATCAAAGGATATAACTGGTTTTCTGCTGGCCATTGCCTCCGGAATCACATTACTGAAACCTTCGTATTTCGAGGTTAAAAGGAAAATATCTATGGAGTTAAAAAAAGCCGGCATGTTCTCAACAAAACCAAGGAATTCGACCCTGTCCTCCACCCCCAGGCTCACCGCCTTCTTTTTCAAATAGCCTAATAGCTTTCCCTCACCGGCGATCAGCATTTTAAATACATATTTGCTTTCCCCCAGGAGCTTCAATAACTCTATAAGGGAATCATGCCCCTTCTCCTTGGAGAGCCTCCCCGCACAACCCAGGACAATTTCGCCTTCAGCGGGCTCATAGATTTTAGGAACCCCGGGATGGTACCTGTCCAGTTGGACACCGTTATAAATGATAGAGATCTTACTGTCCGGGACCAGGTTACTGTTCCTTTCAAGAATGGTTCTTTTAACCTCCAGGGAGTTGGCAATAATCCGGGTAATTACCTTCCTGAACATGAAACGGTTCATGTGATTGTTCCTGATAGGAATGGCACTTCCCCGCCTATAAATAATCTCCCGAACGCCAGCCAGTTTTCCAGCAATTCCGGCAACCTTCATGTCCCTGGAAAGATTGGTTATTAGGGAGCCAACCTTCTCTCGTTTGAAAATTCTGCGCAATCTCCAGATCCGCACCGGATTCAAAAAACTAAGGTTTGATATCCGCATACTATAGCTCTTTATACCCAGGGCTTCACATTTTCTGGATAAGGGGCTGTTGGGAGAGGAGATTAATAATACGTCTTTTTGGCCGGACTTAAGATGAGCGGCCATATCGAGATGCCATTTCTCTCCTCCGCCCCATGAATCAATGCTGTTGAAGAAACAGACCGTCTTTTTGCTGTTCAACTTCTCATTACTGTAGATATTCCTGAGCTTTACATATTTAAGGAATACTTCATGGGCCGAATTTACACTTACAATAAATCCATAGTACCCGTCCAGAAATCCGGCTCTGACCACAAAGTCCTTAAAAAAGCGCCAGAGTGGGTGAAGAATAATACTGGACACATATACCTTCCTCCTGCGCTCAAAATAGGATTGCGCCATAATGGAAGAGAAGGAATTGATCTGGCCGATGTGCTCACTTACCGAGTAATAGGAAAAGTGCAAAATATTCCCTTTCAACAATTGCCGGGTACTGCCACGTTGGAGTATAAATCTGTCGTGGGGGTTAAAGCCGCCCCAACTACCCTTCCGGGAATCCCATAGTCGCAGTTTTCGCGCAGGATACCAGCTGGTATGCCTGATCCATTTACCGCAATAATTAGTCAGCCTGTTGAAATAATAGCCATCGTGTGTCCAGTTCTTCTTCGCCTTCAGAATCGATAAGCGCAATTCGTCCGACAGAGCCTCATCCGCATCCAGAGAGAGAATATAAGGTGAAGTTGCCTGCAGTATGGCCCAGTTCTTCTGTTGGATATGACCAAAAAAACGGTGCTGAATGAATTTCACATGATATGCCTTGCATATCTCTTCAGTGCGATCGGTCGAATAACTATCCACCACCACAATCTCGTCGGCTACACCCACAATAGAATCAAGGCAGCGTTTTATATTCCGCTCCTCATTATAGGTGATGATGACTGCTGATACTTTTACTTCCATAATTATTCCTGCAAATATACTCTTTTCACCCGCTCTGGGACAGAGGTTAAAATCTCATAGGGAATTGTACCAGCCATCCTGGCCACATCCTGCACGGGAAGGTTCTTCCCAAACAGCTCAACTTCATCTCCTTCAACCACATCCAATCCACTTACATCGATCATACACATATCCATGCAAATATTCCCTATGGTGGGCACCAAAGCTCCCGCTATCCACACCCTGCCTGTTCCCTTACCCAATCGCCGGTCCATTCCATCGGCATATCCCACCGGGATAGTGGCCACAAGCAGATCTGATGCTGCTTTCCCTGCCCTGGAATATCCGATGGTCTCACCTTTCTTTACCCTGTTGATCTGTGAGATGGAGCTCCTGTATGAGCCTGCAGGAACAAGCGCCGTATTTGCGCCGATCCCGTGGAGCCCGATCCCCAGCCTCACCATCTGGTACTGCTTATCCGGGAACCGCTCAATTCCCGCCGAATTCAGTATGTGCCTGTCGAAGGAAGCGCTCAAGCTCTTCTCCAGCAGCCCTGAAACAGCCTCGAACCTGCGGAACTGTTCCCTGCTAAAATCATCATGCTGAGGATCCTCACTGGCCGCAAGATGAGAAAAAACCGAAGCGACCCTGAATGCTTGCTGCTTGAGCAGAGAGATAAGCTCTCCTATTGCATCCTCCTGGAACCCCAGCCGGTGCATTCCACTATCCAGTTTAATGTGGATAGGATAGTATTTGATTTCCCTGTAGTTCAGGATTCGGGCCAGGGATTTAAGCCCCCTTATATTATAGATCTCCGGCTCCAGGTTAAAATCGATCATCTGTCCATAGCCCGAGGGATCAGGATTCAGCACCATAATGGGAAGACGAATCCCCGAATTACGCAGCTCAATTCCTTCATCAATAAAGGCGACAGCCAGATAATCCACCTGCTGATACTGAAGCATGTTGGCAATTTCTACATTTCCGCTTCCATAGGAGAGCGCCTTTACCATCACCATGGTCTTCACATTTTCCCCAAGCTTTGACCTGAATAGGTTCAGGTTGGAGACCATGGCATCCAGATCAATCTCCAGAAGGGTCTGATGGGTTTTCAATTGGAGCTCAGCAGTAATTCTTTCAAATCCAAATTTTCTGGAACCCTTGATCAATACACTTGCCTCACGGAAACGGGTACGGTCGAGCCGTTTCAGGAACTCGCCGGTACCAGAAAAAAATATGCTGCCATCGGGAAACAACTTTCTCTGCCTCATCATGGCCGGTCCGATTCCTATGATGGTGCTGATTCCTTTTTGTGCTGCAAGCTGGGAAATTTCCTTGTAGAGCGCTTCCTCCTCCATACCACTTTGAAACAGGTCAGAAAGGATCAGGACTCTTTCTTCATTTTGCTTTTGCTGATTCAACATATCAAGCGCCGCAGAGAGTCCGGCGGTATCCGAGTTGTAGCTATCATTTATAAGCACGCAGCCATTAATCCCCTTCAAGATCTCCATACGCATGGAGACAGGCTCAAGTTGTCCGATCCGCTCCACCGCAAGATCCTTCGGTAATCCGGCCACGAGTGCAAAAGTAAGGGCATGCAGTGCATTCTCGATGGAGGCTTCATCGCTGAAAGGCAGCAGGAAAGAAAAATCCCCATCGGGAGTAGAGGCATTTATAAACCTTCCTTCCGCTTCTGTAGCTGAGGTAAAGTAGCTATAGCGTGCGTGTCCGTCGAGACTCCAGGTAATTTTTTCAGCAGGGAAAGCCTCCAGGAAAGGACCGGGTTCCAGCTGACCCTCACTCGCCTTACTACGATATATAATGATCCTGCAATTTTTAAATAAGGACAGCCGCTCCACCAGTGTCTCTTCCATGGTTTCAAAATTCTCCTGGTGTGCTGTCCCCAGATTAGTGAAAATACCCATATCCGGTGCAATAATATTTTCCAGCTTCTCCATCTCACCGGGAAGTGAAATTCCGGCCTCGATAAGCCCAATCTGATGCTTATCCTCCAGCATCCAGACAGAAAGCGGGACGCCAACCTGACTGTTGTAACTTTTCGGACTGCGATGAACGCTGAAGGAGGAGGCCAGCAACTGATAGATCCACTCCTTCACAATGGTTTTACCATTACTCCCTGCAATGGCGGCAACTGTCCCTGAAAATGCTTTTCGTTTTGCTGCAGAAAGCTCCTGCAAGCCCTTCAGGGTATCCTCTACAAGACAAAAACCTGCCCCGGGATATGGTTCCAACTCTGGAAGACTTGAGACCAGAAATGCCCTGATCCCCTGACGATAAAGCTGTTCTATATATTGATGACCGTCGTGCCGTTCCCCTTTCAGAGCCACGAACATTGCACCAGGCAAAGGAAGCATGTTCCGGCTATCAATTCCCAGGGAGCTAACCTCCATTCTCTCCTCCCCATGAATGGTTCCCCGAACAATCAGGCTTATCTTTTTGAATGTCCAGGCTGTTTCCATTGGGTCCTATTTCCCCGAATTAGCCTTGTGATAACAAGCCCTGCAAAGAGGCTCATAAATATCTGTTTCGCCGAGGACAATCAGCTTATCATCCGCCGAAAGTCGGTGAGTATGATTGGCCAGATTACCACACCTGACACAGATGGCGTGTACCTTGGTAACATATTCAGCAATTGAAAGAAGCTTGGGCATGGGACCAAAGGGAATCCCCCGGAAGTCCATATCCAGTCCGGCAACGATGACCCTGATTCCTGCATTGGCAAGCTGGTTACATACACTCACCAATCCGTCATCGAAAAACTGTGCCTCATCAATCCCTATTACCTCAACCTCATTGGCCAGTAAAAGGATATTGGTGGCCGAATCAACCGGTGTACTGTGGATGGCATTGGAATCGTGTGAGACCACCTCTTCCTCCGAATACCGCACCTCGATCCGGGGTTTAAAGATCTCCACTTTCTGACGGGCAATCTTGGCCCTTTTCAGGCGTCTGATCAACTCTTCAGTTTTTCCTGAAAACATAGATCCCGAGATTACCTCGATCCAACCCTGTCTACGTGACTTATCTACCGTGTTTTCAAGAAACATGATGCACGATTATAAGAAGATTATCGTTAGTTTTGTATGAATATGTTGACCAAAAATTCCGATCTGTCATGGAAATAAAATACACCTTAGAAATACTCACTAAAGATATACAAGATATAGGAAAGTTGGTGGAGAACCTCCAAAATTCTCCTGCAGGCTCCACCCTCGAACTGGACCTTGCCCTTTCCAAACTTAGGAATGTGTATGATATACTGACACTCATCCGGGAAGATACCCACAAACCTGTTCAGGCACAAGTTCAGGCACAAGT
>CAZRPW010000008.1:0-1090 GCA_964601975.1 uncultured Bacteroides sp. | reverse complement strand
GTTCAGGCACAAGTTCAGGCACAAGTCCAGGCTCCTAAAGCCACCACTCCCCCACCTCCGGTGGCGGATACACCCGTTCCTGAGCCGGAACCTATAGTTGAAATACCTATTACAAAACCAGAACCGGTGGTTGATACACCCATTCCGGAACCAGAACCGGTGGTTGAAACACCCATTCCGGAACCGGAACCAGTGGCAGAAATGCCCACACCAAAAGCTGAGCCTGCCCCCGAAAAAAATAACACAATCCTCTCGGAAAAATTCTCAAGCGAATCCAGCATTAACGAAAATCTGCGCGGAAACCGGGAGACAGGACTGGAAGCCAAACTCATGGGACAAGCCATTGATCATATCGGACGAAACATCGGCATCAACGACAGGTTCCTGATTATCAGGGAACTATTCGATGGCGATTCCGATGGCTTCGGGAAACTGATCCAGGACCTTGATAATGCGGGAAATCTTCAGAGTGCTTCCGAAAGACTATTATCACAATTCAGCAAGTCTCCCAACCACGAGGGGGTAATTATATTGGACAGGCTTGTAAAAAGGAAATACAGCAGGACCTGAAATGTCAAAACTTATCCTTGTGCCCACGCCCGTAGGCAACCTTGGAGATATCACTCTCAGGGCGCTGGAGGTATTAAAGGAGGTTGACCTTGTGCTTGCAGAAGACACGCGTAAATCCGGAAATCTGCTAAGACATTACCAAATCTCCAGGCCCATACGTTCGCATCACAAATTCAATGAACACGGAACGCTGGAGTCACTGATTGCTCAACTCTCCTCAGGGACCACCATGGCCCTTATCACCGATGCAGGCACACCTGCCATCTCGGACCCGGGCTTCCTGCTTGTAAGGGCCTGTATTGAAAAAGGGATTCCGGTTGAGACCCTTCCCGGAGCCACCGCTTTTGTGCCAGCCCTTGTAAATTCCGGACTCCCAAACGATCGTTTCGTCTTCGAAGGATTTCTACCCGTAAAGAAAGGAAGAAGCAAACGCCTTACCGAACTTTCATCAGAACAGCGCACCATGGTGTTCTATGAATCACCTTACCGCCTGGAGAAAAGCCTGCGGCAAATGGCCGAA
>CAZRPW010000007.1:74637-81120 GCA_964601975.1 uncultured Bacteroides sp. | reverse complement strand
TAGTCCTCCTGGTTCAGTAGTTTCTCGGTCGGACCCAGAATCAGGGTCAGCGGTGTCCTGAACTCGTGCGATATATTGGTGAAGAACTTGAGCTTCATCTGGTCCGATTCATGAAGGCGTTGAGCCATCCCTTGAATCTCCTCATTCCGGTCACTCAGCAGCTTATTAGCCTTCTTCAAATCATGCGTTCTTTCCTCCACCTCCCGCTCCAGGTTCTTTTTCTGATTCTGGAGCATGCTGGTTCTGATCTGAAGGATGGACAGGACAACCATAATTATAAAAAGAGTAATGATCAACTTAAAGATGGGTCTCTTCCAAAACGGCGGAAGAATATTAAGCACTATCTCGGTGGGCTCTCTGAATTTACTACCGTCGCTGTCGGACCCCATTACCTTTAAAAGGTAGGTACCGCTAGGAATGTTGGTATATGAGATATAGCGTTGATTTGCATCCACCTCGTTCCAGGTCTTTTCGAAGCCCTCCAGCATATACCTGTACCTGATTTTTCGGGCTGCAGCCATATCCATCGAGGCAAATTCGAAGGAGATGAAACGCTCCCGGTGACTCAGGGTAATTTCCTTTGTGGTGGAGATGGATTGCTCCAATATAACACGTCCATGAATGGTATCCAGGGGCATTACTTCCTCTCCCGAGATATTAAAACCGGTAAAAATAACGGGCGCATCATAATCGGGTTTCTCACTGATCTCCCCGGGATCAAAGTAGTTTACACCATTGGTCCCACCAAAATACATGATCCCATCCTTGTTTTTAAAGAATGCCCCCTCATTAAACTCGGTCCCGACCAATCCGTCCTCTGTAGAGTAGACGCTGAACTGCTCGGTCAGCGGATCAAACTGGGCCAGGCCTTTGTTTGTACTCATCCAAAGATCCCCCACCTTATCCTCAAGGATCCCATGAATGGTATTACTGGGGAGACCATCACGCATGTCGTAGGAAGTAAAGGTTCCAGTCCTTTTATCAAAACGATTTAGTCCGCCGTTATTGGTTCCGATCCAGAGAATCTCCTCACCATGAATTTCCGGCTCCAGAATACACTTCACCCTGTTATTGGAAATGGACTTGGGATTTTCCGGATCATGCACAAAATGGGTGAAGGTTCGGGTATCCCGGTCAAAGCTGTTCAGTCCGCCGTTAAGTGTCCCCAGCCATATCAGCCCCTCCGAATCTTCATAGATGTATTGAATATGGCCATCATTAGGCCCTGTGGAATCTCCAGTAGCCACCTCAGGAAAATAATCAAATGACAGCCCGTCTTCCCGAAGATGGCCAAGGCCGTCGCTGGTTGATCCAAAGTACACCTGCTCATCGCTTGTTACACAAATGGACCGCATGGACCATAGATGGAAGGCCTCGGGATTCGATTCATCCAGGTGAAAGTTAAGGAAGCGCTTCCGATCAGGGTCATACAGGCTTAATTTATAATCGAAGGCACCCATCCAGATTTTGCCATCATGCATGGGTGTTATTACACCCACAAGATTTGCAGAGAGATTGGAGGAATATTCCCATGGAATACCCCTTTTCATTTCTTTGTTATTATTAAATTCCGTGGTGGAACCATCCTTCAAATCAATAAGATTCAGTTCTGTTTTGGTACCAATATACAAGTGCTGCTTATCATCCTCATAGATGGAATAAACTTCACTGTCGGAAATATACAGTCCCCTGCCGGGATAATCGTCAATGGTTTTAAACTGCCGTGCATTCAGATCCACCTGGTATAAGCCATGCTTCTCCGTTCCAATCCAGATCAGCCCGGTCCGGCTTTCCATCAAGGACTGCACCTGTCCCCCTCCAAACATATAAGGATCTCTTCGGCTTACTTCGAATACTTCAATTTGAGCTACATCAGGCGTAAGCCTGAAGAGGCTATTCTCCACATTATCATTGGAGGATGCCCAGATATATCCCCGGGAATCCACAAGAATATGAAAAATACTAATGCCTTCGGTTTCAGGATAGAGGAACTCCTCATAGTGATCACCATTTTTACGAATCCTGTATAGGCCCTGGTTGGAACCCACCAGCATCTCCCCCCCAGGAGTACGCACAATACTATTCACACTGGAAAGATCATGGCGGTTCAGGGGTTCTGATACCAGGTGAATAACCTTTGGACTTTCCTCACCAAGGTCTGTGATAATATCAAGCCCCAACTGGGTACCCACCCAAATAGAACCATCTCCCGGACAATAACAAGTTAAAATATTGGAAGAGCTAAGATGCGAATTGCTTGCAGGCTGGGAAAGGAAGCGCCTTACATTTCCGCTTGATCTGTCCATCCTGTTTAAGCCACTGTTCGTACCAATCCAAAGGTATCCATCTGCACACTCCGAAATACTTGTGATCACGTTTCCACTCAGAGTTGCCGGATTGTCCGCATCACTCATAAAGTGTGTAAAACCATCATCTTCCCTGTTATAGCGATTTAATCCATGGCCCGTACCAATCCAGAGCTGAGTATCCGAATCTTCGAAAAACACCTGAACTCTTGAGCTTGTCCCGGTGGGTGATAAATTACTGGATATTGAACCTTCTACAAGTGGATCGGGTATATATGTATGGAAGGTTTCTTTACTCGGATCGAAACGATCAAGCCCCTGACCAGAATATTGGATCCACAACTGGTTATACCTGTCCACATACAACCTGGAGTTCCAGCTGTCAGAAGGGGCCCGGTCATTGTCTCCCCTGTAGTAGGTGCGAAAACCATAACCGTCATAACGGTTCAATCCATCCTGGGTTCCAATCCAGAGGTAGCCGAGGGTGTCTTCTGCCATGGATGAAACCAGGCTGTGGGAGAGTCCGTCCTCCACCCCAATATGGTTAAATCGCATCTCGGAGCCTTGCCCCAAAAGCGCAGGCAAAGAGAAAAACGCAAATAAAAATATAAGTAGTTTCTTCATGCTCCGGAAATAAGCTCCCGGTGCTAAATTTAATGATTTTTTACTTCCTGACCCTGTAAAAAGGGAGCTCTCTATTCACAAATAAAATTCCTGACGACCACCCCTTCTGTACCTGAAATTTTCAGGAAATATATCCCTGCATCGAAAGCTGACAGATCAATATCAGCCGATTTTCCCTTGCAATCCCGGGAAAAACATATGCGTCCACCAATATCTGTAACCTCCAGCTTGTCGGCACCTTCAGGCAATCCGTCCACATATAGCAGATCACGGGCAGGGTTTGGGTAAATCTTCAGTCGTTCATCCGCGGCTCTATTAACTCCCACACCACAATCGCTGCCCTGACCGGAAATGGTAACTTCAACTTCATCAAAGATTTGAGGATTATCCCAGGCGGTGGCACGGATTCTCATGGTTCCGTTCCCGGCACAGGTTCCAGATCCCCTCAGATCGAAACCGTAGGACATCACGCTGTATGTGGCCTCAACTCCATCTGATTCAACACTCCATACCACTGCATCGGAGAGGATGTCTTCAGGTAGAACATTGGCCTTGAAGATGAGCTTGCTCCTGCCCTCTATCTCATATACCTCGACTCCTCCCAGTGCATAAATAGAAACTGAATCGGCCGATGCATAATCATAGAATCCAAGGGGAACATCCTCAACACTTAGCCCGCTTCCCTCAAAACCAATCACCACCATGCTATATTTGGGAACAGTAATAAGCAGACTATCAGACATGGTGATCTCCGTGGAATCAACCCGGGCGTCCTTTGCGCTGTATCCGTCCCCGGTAATTGTATACATCTTCACAGTTTCCGGAGCTATCAATTCAAGCTCATCGGGAAGATCCAGCTGTACCGTCCAGTCATTCTCAAAATCACGACTCATCAGTAAAACACCAAAGCCATCGCCTTCGGAATAGACATGGCAGCCCACAGGATCATGGGAACTGCTTCTGCTTGAAAGAAACGCTGTTCTGAGCGCATTACCCTTACAAAATTTATTGTAATATTTGGTGGTGTAGAAGAGCGGTAGCTTCTTATAATCCTGGGAAGGCACTACCATTTTCCACTCACCGCCGGTCAGGTGAAATATGGTGGGGATGGCCCCTCCCTTTTCTATAACCGAAGCATAGTAGTCGGTCTGTACCACAGCCTGGCCCAGACGACCAAAAAAAGCCGGGGTGGTCATATTTGCCTCATACATATAAGTGGGTTTAATATCCCCACAGGTCTGTAAAATCACATCCATGGTCTCATTGAGTCCATCCAGGTTGCGATTCATTTCACTGATGCCGTTTTTGAAATAATCCAGTTCACTTTCACCCGGATCAATCTCTGGCGAATAGCTCAGGTTTCCTCCAAGATATCCACTCACAGCCAGCCAGTCAACTTCACCCTGATCTCCATCAACTAGCCTTTCATACAATCCGTAGCTGTCGCTGGCAACCGGACGCCGACCGCTATATGTTAAATATATTTTCTCTGTATCATAGTACTCGGAGGCACGCATTACTGCCGCCATCTCACGGCACCATTGCCCATATTCAGTATAATCTGATCCGATCTGGGCATCGTGAGCATTTCCTCCCCACACCTCATTCCCAAACTCAAATATAAGTCCGCGACTCCCGTCCAGTAAAGATTCAGTGTAGCCTTCAGCCACCCTTTTTGCTCCATACTCAGATTCTGCCCCACCCGCAAGGTACTCCAGGAAGTTAGAGAAGGTTTCCGGATCGGTCCGCCAGTCAGTGGCATCTTCCACCCCGCAGCAAATAACCGTATAGGCCCCAATCTCATTGCAAAAATCCATCATCCGCCCAAAGGTCATTTGCTTCCCTGCTCCGATATAATCTTTAAAGTTCAGTGGATTGGCTGTCAGGGCTCCCCAGCGGATTGCACCCACCTCCAGCTCCTTAAGCAGTTTTACCTGTTCAGGGTCATCCAGGAACTCGCCATTCTTGTAATTTGGATTGATGCCCAGGCCATCGCTTCTTCCAATGGGATCCATGAGCACGGTCAACCGGCCTTTTTTATCACTGATACTGGTATCGTAAGGATCGAAAGCGGACGTGGTAATGGTCACTGGATCACTTTTTTGCGATACATTATAAGCTGCATCCAGTGCTTCCACCTCAATCACATAATCCGTCTCCGGAGTTAAACCCTGTATCTCTGTTTCCTCTTCATAGATCAGGCCATCGGTATTATACAAAACCCCATCCACATACAGATTATATCCCCTGATCTCGGTCTCTCCATCGCTGGCTCCACTCCAGCTTACCTTCATTGCAAGATCTGAAATAATCGTTGCTTCAACAATAGTTGGAGGATTAGGAACTACATCATCTGACAGGTAAGTTGTGGTACAGATAATTTCACTTTCGGCCGACTCATTTCCGGCCAAGTCTACCGAAGTCACCACCACACAATAGTCCGTTCCGGCTGTCAGACCGCTCAGCTGGTAATCCAGGTCTTTAATGGTCTCTTCATTGATCTGTATTCCATTCAAATAAACATTATAGCCATCCAGGCTCAGGTCGTCCGACGCCTCTGACCATCTGATCATTAAATCGGCGATACCTGTATTAACAAGCGTGAAATCGCCTGGCACCGATGGCTTTGCAACATCATACACATAAGACAAATACGCTCCAGGTATATACTCCTTATCAATTCCGGGACCTTCCCATTTCATTCCGCCTGTAAGCGTGTGAATGTTCCAATGGGTTCCATAGATAGCATAGGTTTTTCCTGCCTCCAGGGATACTTTAACCGATTTCCATTCCTTACTCCCCGAACTGGAACCAATTCCATCAATCGAATGCAGAATCACCTCAACATTGTCAAAATCCTCGCTGTCGCTTATGCCAATGCTCTTATTATCGCCCGAAACCATATAGAAATAATAATCACCACTGGTGGGTGGAATCACATAGCCTTTAAACATGGCGGTGAAGAAATCGGTACCAGTACAGACAGCACCATCACAATCGGAGTATACAGACAATTCTAAACCTGCCAGATCAATCTTACTGTAAGGAGCTACCCCATCCGGAGCAATCATACTGAAAGCCGGGTTCGATTCCAGGGGAACAAAGGCCTGCCAGAAGATGATATCGTGAATTTCAAAATTGATGCCCGGATTATTGTAGGGCTCCACAAAAACATCAAAGGTAGTTTGTACAGTACCATCGGCATCAACAGCCTCCACATCTATGCTTACAGTTCCCACAAGCCCCTTCTCAGTTACATGAACCACAGCCAGTGTTTGTCCGGCCGAATAAGCCACGTCATTGATTTCCAGAATGCTTGGATCAGATGATGTCACCGTAAAACTGATATCCTGCTCAATACCCTCATCCCCGTCACTCACATTGGGAATCATCAGAAAATTCAAGCCTGATCCCACAAGCAATTTATCGTTTTCTGGGGTCCCGATAAGGGGAGTATTCTGGGCATAAAGATTCAGAACAACAATCAGAAGGATGAGCAGAATAGGAATACGTTTCATGGGAAATGGTGAATGGTGAATGGTAAATGGTGAAT
>CAZRPW010000007.1:0-74537 GCA_964601975.1 uncultured Bacteroides sp. | reverse complement strand
AATTGGTTAGTGGTTAGTGGTTAGTGGTTTATAATTACTTTTTTGGCTTCGAAACGGGATCCGTGGTTCAGCTGAATAACATAAAGTCCTTCACTCCAGGATTGATCCGGCAGCGATAATTCCTCCTGGTTCTGACCAGCAGTTGCAGAAAGATCGGTCCATTGGGCCACCAGCATTCCCCTGATATTATAAAGCCTGGCTGAAACAGCTTCTTGCTGTTCGAGCCGGTATTCCAGGTGCATTGAATTCATTGCCCTGTCATAATATACCTGCATCTGGGCAGCAGACATAATCCGGTCAGAAACCGTTGTTATGAAATCCTGGAAGGCACCATCCTTAAGCCGGCAGGCGCCAGCACCGGTACCAAACCAGACTGAACCGTCCTGGTCAAATCCGATATCATAAACCGTATCATTGAGCAATCCGTCGGCTGTTGTATAGGAGGTCCAAACCCCTTCATTCAGATTAGAAACTCCCCCATGGGTTCCAAACCACAATCCGCCTTCGGCATCCTCTGCAATGGAGATCACCGTATTATCCACTAGTCCGTTATCACTCGATAGAAGATCCCAGCTATCCTTAGCAGAGTAACCTGTATGGGTTTCCACGCCCACATCGGTCCCAAAATACTGGATCTCCTCTCCTTTAATATATACACTGCGAATATCCTTTGAAAATGGAGAAATTCCGTAATCTCCATCCCACCTGGATGCACCCGTAATCCCATCAACACCCGAAATCAGCCTGCCTATGGCACCATCCTGGGCAATATAAAGGGTATCGGAGTAAATATCCAGCTGCCTCACAGGCTGATTTACCATACTTGAGGCGTAATCGCTGTATATGAGCTGTTCCCAGACCCCATCGTGAAACCAGCTTATGCCTCCTTCAGATCCCATGAATTTGCCATTCCTGGAATCCAGAACAATGTCTGAAACATCATCATCCAACAAGCCGTCCGCTTCTTTGTAAGCGGTTGATTCCACAGGCCCGTTCTCATCAAACTTCACCAGCGACACTCCCTCCGATGTGGCCACCCACAATCCCTGTCCGTCGGTCATCTGTTCAAAAGCCAGTGCATTAACCTGGTTCCCGGTCAAAAAATCGGCATCTGTAAAGTAATTCCAGGAAGTTCCATTGTAGCGGCACAGTCCCTGGTTGGTTCCAAACCACTTCACCCCCTGGCTGTCCACATAAACCGCCCTTACAATAAACACTCCTTCACTCGTGGATTTAAGTTGCTTTGTATCCTGGTTGCTGGCTGTGATGCTCATTCCCGTCACAGCGAGGAAGCATAAAAAATATCTAATCCTTTTCATCATCTCTTATGTATAGGGAATGAATAAGTCTCAGCTCCTGCATCAATTCTCAGGATGTAATATCCGGAAGTCTGGCCGCCCAGGTCAATACCGACAAAGCCTTCTCCTCCTATAAGGTTCGCATTGTGGGATATTAGACTCATCCCCGCCATGTTAAACAACTGAACGGATGCTTTGCCTGTATATGATGATTCAAGTTGCAGCTCAACATTCAGATGGTCACTAACCGGGTTGGGATAACAGTTAATCCCTTCTGCCGCCCCTCGCCCGGAAATACCGGCAATCACTGCAGTGATTTTAAAAGTAGTCGATGCCTCAGTAATCCCATCACTTGCAAGCACCGAAACATCTGCTTCGCCATCAAAGGCAGCGGATGCTTTAACCTTCAGAACATTCATAACAATAGAGAAATCAAGTGCTGCCTGATCAGATGTTGCTGTATAAGTTAAACCTGTTTCATTCGGATCGCTGAAAACATCTCTGAGATCATCCTGAACAATCTGAAATGAGTTCAACCTGGTCAATTCATAGTCAGATATTGAGCCAATTACTTCCACTGCCAGGGTGGTCCCAAATGAAATTTTAAATGATGTTGAAGCTGATGACGATCCATCCAAAGCCGTAACAGTAACTTCAGGTTCACCTGCGAACTCAGCTGAGGCATTTACTTTTAAGACATTGCCTTCAATTGTAAAGTTCAGCTTTGACTCATCGCAATTCACTGAATAAGAAAGGATATCTCCGTCTGGATCATTGAATACTTCCAGCAGGTTATCCTCCACGACCAGGTCAGTATTCAATTCACTTAGCCTATAATTAGCAATGGATCCTGTCACTTCCACAGCGTGGTTCATTACGGTCCCTGAATTAATGAGACGTACGCTGCCAAAACCATCTGCATTCATCCAGTGATCGTTATATGCCTCCTCGGGGACCCAAACCGAACCGAAGAAATTATCCCTGTCGGTTCCAGGTGTATCATTGTCACAATAGGCCATGCTCATTCCCATCAATTTATCAGCCTCAAGTTTTACCCTGGAAGCTTCCGGATTGGAATGATCATAGGTATCATTAAAAACCTTCAATGAAAATTCGTAGTAGTACTTGTTCCCTGACTTGCGCATGGTGAGTTCAGGAATATGGTCTGCGTAGTCCATGATTACCGCCGGCCAATTTTCACCGTCAATATCACAGGCGTGGAAAGTCGATACGGCTGAGCCATCGGCGGGAGCATCCACGGCAATGTGATAGGAGAAAGCATTCTCACTGTTCTGCCCCCACGTTGCATTGTTATCGAAAACATGAAGTCCGCCCGAAGCATCCTCATCCAGGAACACCTCCACAATATCGAAATTTGGATAACCACCATCGTCATATACATAACCATCCACAAAAGCATCGTCGGTGATTTCAACAAAGTAGTAAACCAGGTTTTCAGCCTCGGACCAGCTCACCTTGAAGCGGCCAAAGAAATCGGACGAATCAATCTCCTCACCCCAGTTAATCCAGGTCTGGTCGATATGGTACCACTGCGCCTGATTCCAGCAAGCATCCAGTGCCTCTCCGTCAATCAAGGGCAGTGCTTCAGCCTCCAGAGCATTTATAGTATTCTCAACCAGTAATTTAGGAGCAATCAATTCAATCCCGTAGTTATATCCCAGGTTTCTGGAATATTGCCTGTCAACCGAGTTGTTCCAGTGTTCGTGTATCCCCATGCTGGACATGGGTGTTCCGTCCCCTTCCGGATCATATATAATTCCTTCGGGCCAATTGTCAGAATCAGCTGCCTGGTGCAGGTGATCATCCACCGCCCCATACCATGGAGTGGCATAGGTCACATCATCAAAATTGTTATATTCATTACGCAAAAGGTCGAAACAGACAGACTCCAGGGCCACAGCGTCCTGTGAGGCCAGGATGGAAGAGGGCCAATCGTTATTGAAAGGAGCTGATTGCCACTTTTCTGGGATTGAAACCGCCTCGGGTCCGCCCCAAAGTCCTTCCACAATAAACAACACCGTATTTCCACCCAGCTTCTCATGACCCATAATATCGGTCAGTACACGGTACATTCCGTACTGGTTCCTGGCATTATCGATATCATAGTTTTCGGCACAGATCAGTCCGGGATGCAGGGGCGCGGCTCCTTCGGAATTGGCATGGGTCCCGAAATGGTTCTTTGCAGTCAGGGTAATTCCCGCCCGTGCATGTGCTTTCAGGTCTGACAGGTTGATCAGGTAATCGGCATTCTCCACCTCCTCCCACAGGTAGGTGGTCTCCTTCGGATCATTGATCGTTGAAGGATCCGACCAGCTGATGGCTGGTTCAGCAGACCGGGTAATCAGGGTCCGGCCCAGGTCACTGTGATCCTTGTCCATGTACTTAACATCGGGAAAAAGTGCCACCATCTGGTCATAGTTGTCTTTCAGGATGTGAGCATTGGGATCGCCGGCATAGATATACTCCTGGGGAATGCCATAGTCGTTTATAAGCTGGTCTAGCAGTGCAATGGCCATAGGAGCGGATGTCTCTGCATTGGGATAATTATTTTTGGCCCAGTTGGCAGTCTTATGTGACAGATCACTGCTTTCAGTCAACCAGCCTGCTCCTCCAAAATTCATCTTGATGAAGAGAGTCTGGCCCTCAACATACCCAATATCTCCATTGCCCTTGCGGTCATTGAAATCCCTGAATAGCATATCCCAGGCACCGGCAACGGTGTAAGATCCACAGAGCTTCATTAAAACATCATCCATCATACGGTTAATCACATCCTGGTCATTGTTCTTTGCCATGAAATAAGCATCGGCATCTGTCCCTGAATTATACTGGTTGGTGCAATTCTCATTGGTAGCATCCGGATCCCACTCCCAGACCACACGTCCGGGGAAAATACCCAGCCCTTCTCCCATGGGCTGGTTGGGCGGATAATCTGAAGGATCGGCATAATCAAAGTCCTCCGTTGCTGCAAACAGCTTTTCTGGAAAAATATTGGATGAGAAAGCAAATAAAACCAGTGCGCCCAAAAAGGCTCCGGCTGCAAGCACATACCTTGCCTTCTTGAAAAACCGGCCTGAACGCTTAAAAAGCATGGCCGAACCACTCACCGACAGCAGGTAGATCACAAAGCTGGACATAAAAGGCGCAGCTGCCTTCATGCAGGGATAGCCTGCCCGGGAAGGCTTCGGGATTACCCTGATCAGGAACCACACCGTAGAGACGATCCCCATTATGAAAAAAGTAATCTTATAAGGTATCCTGATGCTTCTTAATCTGTTATAAATATTTCTAACCATGAATTCCAAGTTGTTTCTATTAGGTTTTTAATGTTATTCTCTGGTAAACAGCAAAGAGGTAAAACTGAGGCTGCCATCCAAAATCACTGACTTGTTCATCAGCGTAACTGTATCATTTCCTGCAGATAAAGACAATGATGACAGCTTAAAGGTTTTAGCTCCGGGCAATACTTCAAACTTGTAAATCTCCTCCCCTGACATCATTTCAAACTGCATCGCATCCTTTCCTGTATACCGATATTGAATGTCCAGAGTGTAACTCCCCTCCTGCTCTACCTCAATGGCGTAGGACGAACGATCACCCGGCAGGGTAAAATTTGTGATGTAGCCCGAAGCATTCTTAACCCCTTCAGAACAATACCAGGGTGCATAGGCAAGTACAGGATAGGCATAAGATACCTGGCTTCCAATCTGAAAGACCGGCATCTCAAAAGCATGCTCACTTCCATAAACATCCTCATACATTAACTTCAGAGAAGCTTCCATATCTTTAAGTCGTTCGGGCTCAAGAGCTGCCAGGTTCTCTTTCTCGGCCGGGTCCTTTTGAACATCAATTAATACATATCCCTCAGCGTCGGTATTTATGGTTCCGTCTGTTTCGCCGGGATTCATAAGCAGTTTATACCGCTCGTTCCTTATACCTATGATCTGCTTTTCATAAGAAAGGTTGTCTCCTCCTGAATATTTCCAGGGCCTGTATTCATCTTTTATCCCCTCGGGAGTCCAGGCGTTCCCTGTGGGAGGCCAGCCCGGATTGGCATAGAGAAATATTTCCCGCTCTGCCAGGGCTTGCTCATTTGCCTCAAGGCAGGGAATAAGGCTTCTGCCATCCAACTTATGTGGCAGATCCTGTTCTTTAGAAAAAGCAAGTTCCAATAGAGTGGGAAACAGGTCACTCACCCCGGCCAGGCGCTCAACCTTTACAGGTTTACAACTGCCACTCCATCTCACAAATAGTGGTGATTTGATGCCGTTTTCCCAGATATTCCCCTTGTGCCCCCTCAATCCGTTCACATAGCGGATTTGCCTGTCTTCATCGCTGAGCAGGTTGGCGATCACGGCCGGGCCGTTGTCACTGAGGAATATTACAATGGTGTTTTCAGACAGCTGCATTTCATCCAGGGCATCAAGCAGTCTTCCCACATTCTCATCCATCTGGTCCACCATCCCGTAGAGGGTGGAAAGATTTTCTGAGAGACCCTTCTCCCTGTATTTGCTGATATAGGATTCAGGAGCTTTGAGGGGTGCGTGACAGGAGAGAAAGGGCAGATAGGCAAAAAAGGGCTGGTCCTGCTTACGTTTTATAAAATCAATTGCATAATCAGTGATGACCTCCGACACCCAGCCGTGGGTAGCCACTTCTTTACCATTCATCAATCCCACATTATCCTTATGCTCATAGAGTCTCGCCATAAAGGCTTCATCAAATCCCCGCTCCCAGGGATAATAGCCTGGAGTTTTTCCTGAATGCCATTTGCCCCACATCCCGGTGGCATAGCCCTGCGCTTTGAGAGCATCTGCCAGGGTAATTTCATCCAGGTGAAGGAAATCTTTCCCGCCATGCACATGGGAGACACCCGTGCGAAGAAAATGCCTGCCCGTAAGCAACGAAGCCCTGGTTGTAGCACAAACCGGGGTCACATAAAACTGGCTGAATTGTATCGCTTCCGAAGCCAGGCGGTCGAGCCGGGGAGTCTCCACGAGGCTATTCCCATGAACACCCAGGTCACTGAATCCAAGGTCATCGGCCATGATCAACACAATATTCGGACGTGAACCGGAAAGGGAGGTTTTATCCTGTGTACAGGCGGCGATCATCACCATTGCCAGGCCTATCGAAATCCACAATACCATCCTCTTCATCATTGCCTCCTTTGTTTGTTCAAAAATGTCAAAACTAATAGTCAGGAAGGTTCAATCCCTGCTAAAATGAGTAAATTATTTTCGCATTATCCTCTTCAAAAATCCTATCTATTAAAGTTCCCGGCTCATCCCCCACATCGTTGGGCTCGCAGAACCATATCAATTTCCCGGTGGTATTCAGTCCCGATGGAACAAAGCGGGCAAAAGGATGCGTCTCCAAAAACTTACTGAGCATCACTAACTGAAGGCTATCCACCCTGGGCTGCTGTTCTTCCCTGTATGCCAGGTTCGTGGTCTCGCCCGGATCATTCTCAAGGTCATATAACATGTGCACCACCCCGGACGGACCATGCCCTGTGGTATATCCGAGTCCCAGGTCTCTTTTACCGCTTGTAAATACATACTTCCATTTCCTGGATGACACCATGGCCATGTTATCCTCAAGATATTCAGTAAAAACATACTCACGCAAAGGCATGCCTTCGCCGGTAAGCAGGGGAAGAAGGCTATGCCCCTGCAATTCATCCTGGAGATTTATTCCCATGCCCTCCAGAACGGTGGGTGCCAGGTCGACGAATTCAACCAGTTCATCGCGGACCGCGGCTCCCCGGACTCCCTTCCCCCGGAAAATCATAGGAGCCTTTATCGCTTCGTTCCACATTGTATGCTTTTCAAAACGACTGTGGTCATTGAGCAGGTATCCATGATCGGAAAGATATACTACCAGGGTCTGCTCATTCAAACCCGAGGTTTCCAACTCATCCAGGATCAGTCCAAGGTTCTTATCCATATACTCCACGGAAGTGTAATAAGAGGCCACAATACCTCTCCGCTCCTCTTCTGTCAGGTCCCTGAATATTTCCGGAACCCAACGCTGATCTTCCAAACTGCCCTCAGGCAGGGAAAGTGAATCGGGATCATAGCTTCCTGCAAATTCTACAGGGAAATGAAAGGGAGCATGCGGCTCATGGAAGGCCACCCACAGAAAAAAACGCTGATCTCCCTGTGCTCTTATAAAATCTATGGCACGGTTTGCCAGGTAGGTTCCACTGCTCTCCCTGTCAAAATAAGGAGCCGGCAGCATTTGAGCATTTTTCTGCCAGGCGATATCATCCACATAAGGGGTATTGGCCCGGGTAGGGATGCTTGCAGAAACCGGTGTGGCAGGATGCGAATTCAAATACTGCTTCCAGTTGGCAAGTGAGATAATCGAATCAAATCCGTAGGTTGGCCACTCATCCCAGTACTCAGCATAAACCCAGTCATTCCAGTGGGTCTTGCCCACCACAGCAGTCGCAATACCCGCCTGCTGCATCTGCTCGGCCACAGTTAGGTTCATATCGTCGTTAAAAGGGGTGAAAAGCAGGTTGACCCCCGAAGCATGCGGATATTTACCTGTTAACAGGGATTGGCGCGATGCAGAACAAATGGGGGCATTGGCATAGGCATGGGCAAAACGGGTACCATCTGAAGCGATGCGATCGATATTTGGGGTCCGGATCTGCTCATTTCCATAACATCCGGCTGTCGTATTAGAATGGTCATCGGAAATTATAACGACCACATTCCTGAACATGGGCTCAGGTTCTGCTTTCTGTCCACAGGAATGAAGCAAAAAAGACGCGAAAATTAACAAAGTAAACTTCACGTTTACCTGTTCTATTCTCCTCATTTATGTATTTGTTTAAATGTATTAAACCTATTATTCCTGCTTATTCAGGTAGGAAATCCAATCAATGACCCTGTCGGGCCATGAGGACAAATGCCCCATTCCAATGGCCAGTGAATATCCATGTCCGCCATAAGGATAAATATGCAGTTCTGAAAGATCGCTGTACTTCATGATGGCATTAAAATAGGCGATGCTGTTTTCCACCGGCACCGCATCATCATCGGCCGAATGGATCAAAATGGCAGGAGGTGTGTCTTCCGTAACCTGCAGTTCATTGGAGAAATACTCCACAAGTTTTGGATCCGGATTTTCGCCCAGCAAATTCTGTTTCGATCCGGCATGGGTAATCTCGTCTGAAAAAGAGATCACCGGGTACATCAGGATGGAAAAGTCGGGTCGGCAACTCACCTGCTCCACCGGGTCCTTACTGGCAGGATCGCCTGCATCAAAATGTGTAGAAAGGGTCGAAGCCAGGTGTCCACCGGCCGAAAAGCCCATCACCCCGATCTTTGCAGGATCGACATTCCACTTTTCTGCGTTCGCCCTTACTGTACGCAGGGCTCGCTGTGCATCCATCAGGGGTGACTTGTAAGGCACGATATTGCAACTGGCATCGGGTAAACGGTATGTAAGCACAATAGCCGCTATTCCCTTCGAATTCAGCCAGCTGGCTATATCAATCCCCTCCCAGTCATAGGCAAGCACATGGTAGCCCCCTCCCGGACAAATCACAACTGCCTCGCCGGTGGCATTCCGCTTTGCCGGAAGATAAACTGCAATTTCCGGTTTCTGGACATTACTCACCACCAGAATATCCCTGTTTTCTATAATGGTTTCTTCTCCGGTATCCCTGTAGTTGGGTGGATCTCCTTCCCAGAGAGGCAGTACCTGGTTCTGTGCCATGGTGGCAGATATCATAATCATCGAAAATAAGCTGATAAATAAGGTTTTCATATTACTGTGTATTTATAAAATTGATCGCTTTAAAATGATTGCAAAAACTTCCTCTTCACCAGAATAAGCCAGGCTCTTTCCCCCACCCAGAGTGAGGGTTTCGGACTTCCTTTCTCCATTTCTGACATTGATAATGCTTACTTCATACTCCCCTTCATCAACATCGGGAACCAGGGTTTCTTGCATATACCCTTCCAGGAAAACCAGGTAGACCTCCCCGGGCTTCTGTAGTCCATATTGCTTTAAGCTGGGTGATTCAGATTTAATGAGCGTGCCTGTAAAGTCCATTTCCACAAAAGGAACCTGCTTCATGGTCTCCACCAGGATGGAGAGCTTCTCCCTGAATGCCGGTCCGCCCCAACCCGGGTTGGATTCAGCAATGGCCCAGTCGCCCCTTTCATTCCCTGCGGTAAAAGAATAGTCCAGGTTATTGTAGAGTCCACCTCCGGAAAGTATAAATCGCCAGGCCTGGTCAAGGTATAAGTTATCATCCTGGGGCATGAAACCGGTCTCATCCAGGCCGATTACACATCCTTTGTCAAGGTTCTTCTGAGCGGCTCCCGGAAGTGCATAATGAAAGTTAAGGATGGAAACACCCTCAGGGATCTCCTCCATTTCATACTGGAAATTACAGATATTCTGGGCTACCAGGTGAGATTTTGCAAGCGAGGCTTCTTCTTCTTCAATAAGTGAAACCACCCGGGCCTGCCACTCCATGGAGGCAATATTGGCCAGCACCACATCCTTTTGCCAGGGCCTCAAATGAATCTTTTCATTGTCAGCGTTCACAAAACCAGCCAGGTTCTGATTATCGGACCAGGGCTCATTTTGTATCTCGAAAAAGAAATTATCAAAGTTGTTAATTTCCCGAACCAGCTTCTTAATAAATGCCTCCTGGTATTTTAAAATTCCACTGTCGTATTTTGTATGCACCCTTCTAAGGGGCAAATCCCCCACCCCGTTGATATTGTTTTTAAAATTAAAGGGATTCAGGTCCCACTGACCTTCAGCATAAATGGAAGTAAAAAGCGTCACCTCTACAATGACCCCCTGCTTTTCTGCCTCCGATAAAAAATCCTTCAGGCGCTCAAAATAAGCTGGATTGAAGCGCTCCAGGTCATACTTCCCCGCTTCCTTTACCCAGGGAGCAATAAATCTACCAGGCAGAGGAGACAGGGTGTTTTTTTGGATGCCAAAGATATTCTCCACGGGCTCGATATAGGTTCCGGTAAAAATCCGGGTGTAATTAAAACCCTCGTTTCCAAGCGTCTCTAAATAGAGCCTGTAATCAAAATCCAGGTTTAGCAATGCTCCATAGTGTTCGGCAGAACTTATAAGGATCAGCGGATCTCCTTTATACTCCAGGTAGCGCGGATTGCTTTGGTTTAGTTTAACAGTATTGGAGGCTTTTTCATGAATAGCTCCCTTTTCGCCTTGCCTTTTGGGCTGACTGCTGCAGGCACCCACACAGAGTACCAGGCAGAATAAGATTAGGTTTTTCATAAGAGTTTAAAATTAGCCACATAATTCATAAAAGGGTCCTCTATTTTCACGAATCTGTTAATCCGCTTTTATTTTTTATCCCGTAAAACTATATTGCAGAATGATAAAAGACCAAAGCGAAAGCAAGCAGAAGAAAAGAACCTACATGGTTATGACCATTCTCCGGGTGACGATTGGCTGGCATCTGTTATACGAGGGCCTGATCAAACTGTTTAATCCTCAATGGAGTGCGGCAGGCTACCTGCAGAGTGCGACCGGACCGGCGGCCGGACTGTTTCATGCCATGGCGGCAAACGAGGGAGTGCTAAGCGCGATAAACATCCTGAATACCTGGGGACTGCTGCTCATCGGACTGGGATTATTCCTGGGACTGTTCACGAAAATCGCCCAAACGGCCGGAATAGCCCTGCTCTTTTTCTACTATATCTCGCATCCTCCCTTTTTTACAGATCCTGGTTTCTTCCGCGAAGGATCTTACTTTTTCGTAAGCAAGGACCTTGTGGAAATGCTGGCCCTGGTGGTTCTTATGTTCTTCCCTACGGGCAAGTTCCTGGGGCTGGACGGACTTCTCGAGAGAATGGCCCACAAGCCCATGCACCTTATGGATCATGGTCAGCCCGACAGCGAAGAACATAAGGCTGATGTGGGAAAAATCCAGCGTCGCGAGGTTCTGAAACACCTGGCCACTGTTCCCTTCCTGGGAGCGGTAGCATACGGAGCCATCCGGAGAACCCGCATGAGCAGTCTTGAGGAACAGAACCTGGTGGATTCCTCCTCGGGTGCCACGAAGCAATTTGTGCAAAAGATTATGGCAGGTGGCAACAACGACCTGCTAAAGGACCTGAAAGGAAAACAGTTTACAGAAGAAACCAACTTGTTAAAAGGCACCCTGCCCACAGGGATGCTGGGTAATATGGAATCCTCGAAATTGATTCTGGGGGGTAATCTGCTCAGTGGTTACGTACATTCAAGGGACCTTATCTATGTCTCCTCCCTGGTATTGAACTACCATCAGAAGGACCGCATCTTCCGCACCCTGATGCTGGCAGAGCAGTCGGGTGTAAACACCATCCTCTCCAACCCGGTGGTGATGCCACTCATGAGGGAGTACTGGGACGGGGGTTATGGAAAAATCCAGTTCCTGACCGATTGTGCCGGACTTGACTATTCCGATTATGAAAATGGTGTGAAAGCCATGGATTTCCAGGAATATATGGACCTTGTTAAGAAAGCCATTGATGATGGAGCTACTTCCTGTTATATCCAGGGTGAGACAGCCGATTTCTACATTGAAAACAACCAGCCCGAAAAACTGGTGAAAGTGATGGATATGATTCGCTCGAACGGACTCTCAGTGGGTATTGGGGCTCACAAGATAGAGACCATTAAGAAGTGCGTGGAACTGGGGCTTGAACATGATTTCTGGATGAAGACCCTTCACACCCACGACTACTGGTCGGCCAAGCACCCCACCTGGCATGACAATATGTACTGCTTCGATCCGCAGGAAACCATCAACTTCATGGAGACCCTTGAGAAGCCCTGGATTGCATTTAAGACACTGGCTGCAGGCTCTATCAAACCCGAGGATGCCTTCCCCTACGCCCTCAAAAATGGAGCGGACTTCCTCTGCGTGGGGATGTACGACTTCCAGATCATTGATGATGTGAACCTTGCTCTCGGTGCCCTTGATAGTGCGAAGGAGAGACGACGTCCCTGGAGGGCCTGATATTTCAGCTATTTCCCGGAAATATCCTGAAAATAATTCGCTGCCCGGTGGCGCCGCATATCGGCGCTGAGCTCCTCTATAATCGCTTCATTTTCCGGATTCTCCGAAACATTCACATTCTCATCCGGATCCTGTGAGTGGTCATAGAGCATGCGCGTAAACATCTGGTCATCATCATCGATCCACTCGGTATAAAAGTGATCCTCTTTAATGGTTGTAACTCCCTTGTACCACTGGCACACTGCCACCCCGTCGCTCTTCGCAGCCGGGTCAAAAAGCAAATCTTTGAAGCTCTCTCCCTGCAAGTGCTCCGGCAGTTCCAGTCCGGCCAGCTCACACAGGGTCGGGTAGATATCCACATACTCCACGATCTCGGAAGTCGATTTCACCTGCTTTGTCCCCGGCACCCTTAAAATCATGGGTGTATGAAGCGCGGTCTCATAATTACAATGCTTGCACCAGAGCCCGTGCTCGCTCAGGTTCCAGCCATGATCCCCCCAGAGGATCACGATGGTGGACTGCTCCAGTTCCAAGGCTTCCAGTGCATCAAGTATTTTACCGATCTGGGCATCTGTATAGCTCACGCAGGCATAGTAGCCCTGGATCAGATCGAGGGCCATCTCATCGGAGACCGGACCTTCAGCAGGAATATCCGCATAGGCCCTCAGCTCACCAAAAGTATGCATCGATTCGGCGGGTGCATTCCTGGGAGTATAGTTATTGTAGGGTAAGGCTACCTTTCCATCATATTGCTTCCAGTACTTTTCAGGTGCATTAAAAGGAAGGTGGGGCTTCAGAAATCCGGCAGCCAGGAAAAAGGGCTTGCCACCGTCCTTAAGCTTGGCCAGGTCCCGGATTACCTTCTCCGCAGTTTTACCATCCTTATAGACTATATCATCTACCCCGGCCCGTTCAAATGCAGGCCCTCTTCGATCACCGGTCGTATCCATACCGATGTTTTCAGGAATCGCATAGTCCCGCCACGAAGCGCCTGACGATTTAGGGTGCCAGATCTCATCCCAGCTATCGGCAGCATCATTGTCATGATGAAAGATCTTGCCATTGCTGATGGTCTGGTAGCCATTGTTCCGGAAATGCTTTGGCAGGGTAGTAACTCCGGCGGCATCCTCATCTGCCTTTGTAAAATAGGTAAGAAACCTGTTACGCGCAGGCCTCAAACCGGTCATTAAACTGGCCCTGGATGCTCCGCAAACCGGGATATTACAGTAAGACCGGTCGAAGCGCGTTCCCTCTGCAGCCAGTTGATCGATGTTGGGAGAGAAAATCTGGCTCTCCCCATAACAACCCAGCTGTGGGCGCAGGTCATCCACCGCAATAAACAGAATATTGGGCTGCTCCGGAACCTGGGTTTTCTCTTTTTTTCCTGTACAGGAGCCAAGCACAAATGCCAGGACCAGAAGGGTAATAAGTTTTGTTTTTATCATGATGTTCTATTTAAAATTCCATACAATTACCCAACTGAACCTGCTACAGGAGACCTGAACCAATTTGAGAAAATGGCAGTAAAAATATAAGGATGATGCCTTTCATCTATCCCTCTAAAATAGCCATTTTTACAAAAAAATCACTTCTTTTGTAAGGAACCTTCTGAAACAATTTCCTTGTATAAATTTTCATACATATTTCTGCTTTCTTTTCTTACCCTGCTGCTTTCCTGCGGGCACAGTCACGATGAAGTTAAAAAGGAATTAGAACAACTTAAATCTGTTGAAAATGACGATTTTACAATCGCCTACAATTACGCAACCTATCTATCCAGGTCCAAAAATATTTCTCCCACAGAGGCCATCCCTCTAATTAATGAGCTGATCTCGATGGGCTATCCAACGGCAGCCAGGTATTGTATCGACAACCTGGAGCGAAACGGGATCCACTCGGCCGACCTGCTGGCCCTGCATGGCTTATGCTACCAGCACGAACTGCAGCCCGGATTAGCCAGGGCAGACCTGGAAGCTGCCCTGAAGAGTGATCCCGGAAACAAAAAGATTATTACCCTGCTGAATAATCCGGGGACCAAAGGTGCCGGCGAACCTGAATTGCCCATTCATGTAACACTTTTTCGCAAGGGAATCGTCTTCATCCAAACAGCCCAGTATGACTCAGCCCTTTTTTACATGGATAAGGCCGGTACAGCGGGCGAAAAACTGCAACATAAGCACTATGTCACCCAGCTTGAAAGGGTGCTGGAAGGTGATAAAACGATTAAGCTCACACCTGGCAACTACAGGGGATATATGCTGAAGTCGCAGGGACTCGCAGCCATAAAAGCGTATGATCAGGCACAGGGGGTGCTTGACGGCGGACTCACAGCCAATCCCGGGAACCTGAACCTGATCCTGGCCAAAGCGCTGGTATGGGTACAGGAGGGTAAGAATGAAACTGCACAACAGTACCTGTGGGAACAGGAACAGCAGGGGATTGTCATTGATCCTGCTGTCAAACAAAAAATTCTTAAACCACAAAACCATTAGGGTGAATATACTTGGAATTTCGGCATACTATCACGACTCAGCGGCTGCCATACTGGTGGACGGACAAATTGTGGCTGCAGCGCAGGAGGAGCGATTTACGCGTAAAAAGCATGACCCTAATTTCCCTGAGCATGCCATCCGTTATTGCCTGGATGCGGCCTCACTGGATATGTCGATGGTCGACCAGGTTGTATTTTATGACAAGCCCTTTCTTAAGTTTGAACGCTTACTGGAGACCTACTACAACTATTCACCAAAGGGCCTCCCATCCTTTGTGACTGCCATTCCTGTATGGATTAACGAGAAGCTGTTTTTGAAAAGGAATATCCGGAAGGGACTGCAGTCCATCGGGAGTTTCGATGAACAAAAGCAGAAACTGCTGTTTCCCGAACATCACCTTTCCCACGCAGCCAGCGCCTTCTACCCTTCCCCCTTCGAAGAGGCCGTGATTGTCACCCTGGACGGCGTAGGTGAATGGGCCACAGCCTCCATCTGCCTGGGCAAGGGAAAAGATATCAAGATTATTAGTGAACTTCGTTTTCCCCACTCCATTGGGCTGCTATACTCTGCATTCACCTACTACCTGGGTTTCAGGGTAAATTCGGGTGAATACAAGTTGATGGGACTGGCTCCCTATGGTGACCCTGAATCCACCCAGGTGGAGAATTTCAGGGAGATTATTAAATCCAAACTGGTGCGGATCAATGAAGACGGATCCATCTGGCTGGATCAAAAGTATTTCCGCTATGCAACCGGACTCCGGATGACTGCCAACCGAAGGTGGAAAAAACTCTTTGGTATAGCCCGAAAAAAAGAAAATGCCCCCATTGAGCAGGTCCACTGCAACCTGGCCCTGGCCATTCAACAGGTAACAGAGGAGGTGGTAATGAAGATGGTCGTCCATGCCAGGAGTTTTGCAGAGACTGACCTGCAAGCTGAGAATCTCTGCCTGGCGGGCGGAGTGGCACTCAATTGCGTAGCCAATGGCAAGATTTCAGAAGCCGGAATTTTCCGGAATATTTTCATTCAGCCAGCTGCCGGAGATGCCGGCGGAGCAGTGGGCGGAGCACTTGCAGCACATCACATCCACAACGGTTCAGACAGGATTGTAAATCCTTCAGACGCAATGCAGGGTGCATACCTGGGACCCGAATTCAGCCGGCAGACCATTGAAAAAATGACCCGGAAATTCAATGCCAGTGCCCGGGAAATTAGCTCATTCGAAGAACTCAGTAAAACCGCTGCAGAACTGATTGCCGACGGGAATGTGGTGGGATGGTTCCAGGGGCGTATGGAGTTTGGACCACGCGCACTTGGAAACCGAAGCATCCTGGCCGATGCCCGAAGTCCCGAAATGCAGAAGAAATTAAACCTGAAGGTTAAATACAGGGAAGGGTTCCGCCCCTTTGCCCCTTCAGTGATGGAAGAATACAGCTCCGATTATTTCGATTTTGAAAAACCATCGCCCTATATGCTGATGGTGGCACAGGTAAAAAAGGATATACTGAAAGCGATCCCTGACAATTACTTCGACCTGCCCTACATGGAAAGGCTTTATATTCAACGAAGTGAACTTCCGGCCATCACCCACATCGATTTCTCAGCCCGGCTGCAGACGGTGAACAGGGAAAGTAATCCTCGATACTGGGGACTTATCAAAAAGTTCAGGGAGCTGACCGGCTATGGAGTTATTGTGAACACGAGCTTTAATGTGAGGGGCGAACCCATTGTCTGCACCCCGGAAGATGCCTACCGCTGTTTTATGCGAACCGAAATGGACTACCTGGTGGTGGGGGATTTTCTTCTTAAAAAGGAGGACCAGCCATCCTGGGAGGAAAAAGGATGGAGAAAGAAAATAGGAACCGACTGAAAAATATGATATGCTAAAAGACCTCTGGAAATTTTTAAGACAGCGAAAAGCGTGGTGGCTATTCCCTGTGATTTTCTTCATTCTGATCCTGGGTATCCTGCTGGTGCTGGGTGGAGGATCTGCGCTTGCCCCCTTCATTTATACACTTTTCTAAGATGAAGATAAATCATAGCCGATGAAAACAGAAAACACCAAATACCGTGAAACCCTCCTGGTAATCGTTCTGGGCTTCTCCCTGCTCTATTTAATCATGGACCGGGAGTGGATGTTCTACCTGTCTTTGGGAATGGGCATTGTTGGAATGCTATCCATGAAACTGAACAGCTGGATTCACAAGGGATGGCTTTTCCTGGGCGAAAAGATGGGCTGGGTAATGAGCAAGGTACTGCTTGGGGCACTCTACATCGTAATACTGCTTCCGGTAAGCTTCCTGGCCGGACTGTTTCGTAAAGAAATCATGAATCTGAAATCGCCCGAGAAAAGCGGATTTTTTCGAAGAGATCATGAATATGTTCCAGGGGATCTTGAAAATATGTGGTAGAATGATGAAGAAACCCCTATTCAGAGTCCTGCTTTCCCTCCTGATTTTCGTCGGGCTTGACCTGGTGAGCGGAATCTTCCTGATTCCTGAAAACTTTAACTCATTCCGGACCAGGCACTACTATTTCCATCATGCACTGATGCCCAGGCAGGAGACCATGGCTGCCTGGGGAGCACTGGTCTACCCCATGCATACAAACTCCCTGGGCATGGTGGATTCGGCAGCCTGCCGGATTGCCAAAGAAAGCAACAAGCACAGAATCCTGATCCTGGGGGATTCCCACTCAGAGGGAGTCGGAGTACCCTACGAGAAGACTTTTGCCGGTCGACTGGCCGATGAGTTGAAACCTCATGGAATTGAGGTTCTCAATGCCTCGGTGGTCAGTTACAGTCAAAAAATTGAGTACCTGAAGGCAAAATACCTCATTGAGACTAAAGGCCTGAAAGTGGATGAATTGATGGTGCTTGTGGATATTTCAGATATTCAAAATGAACTGGTCTACGAGAAATTTGAAGCAAAGGAGAAATCGGCTTTGGGTGATCTTTTGTTCCGCACCAGGACGAGGCTCGCAAAAAGCTCCACCATTTACTACCTGGTGGATGCCATCCAGACCCAGAAACAGCAAGACCGTTTTTTCAATAGCATAAAATCATTCAACGAGAAGGCCGGGACCCAAGTGAATAATAACATCTGGGAACTTTACGCCAGTTTCTTCAGTGATTTCAATGATGAGGTTCTCCTCTCTAATCCGCAATTCCACGGAATGGGCGGCTGGATGGAGGATGAAAATTTCAGGGAGCTTGCCCTGAAGGGAATAGGCATGGGTCAATCCAACGTGCTAAAAATAAAGGAGCTTTGCCATAAACACGGAATCAAGCTCACCCTTTCGGTGCACCCCTGGCACCACCAGATCACCCGGGGTAATGTCTCGGACGAATATGCGCTTAACTGGGAATCTTTTGCACGTGAGCAGGATATCCCTTTCATATCATTCTATCCCCTCTTTATAAATGACGAAGATCCGGAAACAGTTATAAAAAAATACTACATCAAGAACGACAACCACTGGAATGAGTTTGGTCATGAGCGGGTTGCCGCCTTTCTTAAAGCTTACTTCCTCCGGTAGAAAGCTAAAAAAGGATATCCGCCGCGGCCGATACCCTTTCTTAACTACTAATTTAACTAAAACTACTATTATTCCTTTGGGACAACGTTTATATCAACCGAATGAACGTCCTGACTCACAGTCTCTCCCCAATCCCCATAGCTTAGAGCCACCAGGGAAAAGGTATAGCTTCCTTCATTGAAATAGAATAAGGTCAGGGAGTCGGTTCCCAATTCCAGGGGTGTCCCGGAACCTGTCCCAAAGCTATTTGAAGAATCCTTTCCTGCAAAATAGGTGAGGAATTCACCGGTGGCATCCTGCAGATAAATGGTGACAGGATCCCCTGCTTTAACTGTATTATTCTGCAGGTTGGTGGTAAAGACAGCCGATGTCGGAGCCGGCTCCTCCTTGTTGCAGCTGTAAGGGATCACCAGGAAGGCTAAGATTACAAATATGATTATGTTCTTTTTCATAATTTTTGAGTTTTTGGTTACCATCCGGGATTTTGCTTCAGCGCCCCGCTGTTCACATCTATCTCCCCGATGGGAATGGGGTAGTATTCATGTTTGTTAACGGTGAATATCCCAGGTCCGAGAAGGGTTTCCCAATCAATTCCCCAGGCAGGATCAAAACTCCACCTCACCAGGTCGTTCCAGCGGTGACTCTCAAAGGCCAGTTCAACATCGCGTTCATGAATGATCGCTTCCGTTGTAAGCGCAGAAACCGGGGCCATATCTACCCTGGCACGAACCTCGTTCAGGGCATTCAGCCCTGTACCGTCGTCGCCCGTCAAATACATGACCTCGGCATACATCAAAAGCACATCGGCATACCTTATAACCCTGCGGTTGGTAGGATCGTTATTAGGAGCAGCCGTTCCGGGCTTGTCATAGATAGGGAAATAATATTTCTTCATACCAAATGAAACAGAAGGCTGATCCTCGTGGGCGAGTCCCCTCGACTGCGCAATACGCTTGGTGTGAATAAAGGAATTAAACTTCTTGTAATAAGCATTGGTCGGATCAAAGTGCATGGTATCACCATCCATATAGCACGAAGCATAAGCCCGGGGATCGCGGTCAAAACCAGCAGGTGTTCCCACCGAGTCGCATGCAAAGAACCAGTCGGGGTGCACCTCATGATTCTTATAACTGTTGCTGTGCGGAGAGAAATACTGTGTATTTAGCGAGCCGCTCCACTGCCATCCCGGTAGCCATCCACTCTGTATCAGGTCATCGGAATACTGCACCTCCCAGATAGATTCCACATTGTTTTCGGACTTGTAATTATTATTCTCTGAAGGCAGATCCATGTAGGAAGTATTGGACAGAAGCGCCATCAAATAGTCCTTCCTGGTTTTGGGAGCTTTGGGCATCACCAACGCGTATTCGCCCGAAGTCATCACATCCAGGAAAGCATCCTTTGCAGATGCCAGGTCTGCCTGGTCTTCTGCCCCCCCATCGCTTCCCTTAGCGAGGTGATAGAAATAGTGTTTATATAACATCGCTTTCCCAAGCAGGGAACTGGCAGCCCCTGTTGAAATCCTTCCAAGATCCTCGTCACTATATTCCGATTTTTTTGGAAGATGGGCTATCGCAAATTCCAAATCCGCCTCAATCTGATCCCAGAATTGAATGGGATCGCCATTTGAAAAATTCTCCTTATAATCCACTGGAAAATCTACCTCATCATAATATATGGGCGCATTATAAAAAGTTACAAGGTAAAAGTAATAATGGGCCCTGAGTGCCCTCACCTGGGCCTCATAAAGGTCTCTTTCTTCCTGGGTAAAACCCTCTATATTGGGTCGGTCGTTCAGCTTTCGAAGGAATTCACTGCACCGGTAAATCCCAAAATAAAGATCCCGCCAGGTTGCGGAAGTCTCCCCGCTACTGGAGCTCATGATGGCCAGGTTATCCCGATTCGTAGTTTCAAAAAGAGTCCTGTCCTCCCAGGTCCCGTTGGACAATTGCATCCCCAGTCCATACAATCCTCTACCAGCCATGGGAGAATAACAGGAGTTCAATGCCAGCAGGAAATCATTCTGGGTCTGGTAGAAACTCCCGTCAGTCAGGTTGTTCTTATTCTCAACCTCCAGGAAATCTTCACTACACCCGGCACTTAATACCAGCAAAACCAGGAGTACTGTTTTTATGATTATATTTTTCATGATATACATTTTTTTATCATTAGAATTCGATCTGGAGTCCGGCCGTTAAAATCCGAGGCAGGGGATAGGAGCCCTCGTCGGATCCCACACTCATGGGTGAGCCGGTAGTGGCTGATTCAGGATCACGCCCCTTGTATTTGGTAATGGTGACCAGGTTCACACCGCTCACATAGATCCGGGCACTGGCCATTCCGATACTCTGGGCCACCTGTTGAGGAAGTTTGTACCCCAGCTGAATGTCCTTCAATCTAATGAAAGATGCATCCTCCACCCACCAGGTAGAGATGCGATCATTCAGGTTGCTATTGTTAATATCGGCCCTTACATACTCTGTAGAGGGACGATCGATACGATAGTAGTTCTCCGAGAATGCCACCGTCTTATTATGGTCCAGGTCCTGGCTTGCAAAACACTCTACAGCCGCCCGCTGGGGGTTATAAACATCGACATTCCTGGCACCATACCAGTACATGCCAAAGTCAAAACTCTTGTAGTAAAGATTCAGATTGATGGAGTAGATCATATCAGGAATCGGTTTCCCGATAATGGTCCGGTCCTCATCATTCACAACCCCGTCGAGATTCAGATCCGTAAATTTCAAATCCCCAGGCGAAGGCACTCCTTCAGAGGGGACAGCATGCAGGTAGTTGCCCTCTCCGTCATAATCATCCGGAGTAATAATCCTTTCGGCGATATATCCATAAAGTGAACCCACTGTATTCCCTACCCTGGCAATGTTATTTCCATTAATATAGGTCTCAGGAATATCAATTACCTCATTTTTTATGGTGGTCAGCATACCCGTAATTTCATAATTGAAATCACCCTCCATGTCCCTGAAGGAGACATTAAACTCAAAGCCCCTGTTCTGGAGATCTCCCAGGTTCACCCAGGGGTTGGCGATCCGGCCAAATATGCCGGAAACAGACCTTTGTACAATCAGGTTGTCTGTATTTTTAATGTAATACTCCACCGTAGCAGAGAGGCGGTTCCTGTAGAGGCTGATATCCATCCCCACATTGGTCATGGCCGAAGCCTCCCATTGGATCAGCTCATTTCCAAAGCTGTCAAGTACATTCAATGCCGGGTTTACCGATTGGGATACTCCAAATACAGGGGAGAACTGGCTGTACGAACTCAGGTTCGCCTCATACTGGAAACTACCAATGGAAGAGTTCCCTGTTTTTCCATATCCCACCCTTAATTTCAGCATATCTATAACATCCACATTGGGCAGCAGGTCTTCGTTCAGTTTCCAGGCAGCAGAAGCCGAAGGGAAGGTCCCCCAGCGGTTTCCCGGACCGAAACGGGTATTCCCGTCTTTCCGGATACTGGCGGTGAGCAGATACTTACTTTTATAATCATAGATCAACCTGGCCAGGTAGGAGTTCCACCTCACCGGCGAATAGTATCCGCTCACATTATCTATGCTGGTGGCGTTTTGAAGGGTATTGAGGTTTTCATACTCGAACTGACTGGCCCTCACATTGGAGCTATATCCATCGTAAGCGCGTGCATGCTGAACACCTGTAAGGGTCAGATTGTGCTCCCCGAAGGATTTGGCAATGGTCAGCTGATTTTCAAGCGAGAGGTTCAGACTCTCCGAATAGTTCTCATCCAGGGTTGCCGGCGAGCGGTCGCGCACACCCGATTCGAAGGCCGGATTCCAGTTCCGGGTATGTGCAAAACCTCCCACAACCGAGGGGGTCGACTTAAAAGTCAGCCATGAAACAGGTTTGATCTCAACATATATATTCCCCACAAAAGTGTTGTAGTTTGTCTGCAGCTCTGAAAGGCCCAGTGGAGCCACCGGGTTGGGCTTGTCATTTCCCCCGGTATTGTTATAGGAGACCGTGTCACCCACGGCGGTTATGTATTCAACGGCTTCCTGTGGACCATCATATCCGCCCTTGTTATTCTCATTAAAAACCCTCATTAAAGGAGAGGTAATCAGGGGGGTCTGCCAGGCATTTCCCTGCCAGGTACCCTCATCAAATCTGGTATTCCGGGATACTGAGAAAGACTCTCCCACCTTGATATATCTACCGATTTTAAAATCGGAATTGGCTCTGAAGTTATACTTGGTTGCACCTGTATTCATCAGGAGGCCCTCCTCATCCAATACATTGGCTGAAATAGAATAATTGCTGGATTCCCCCCCACCGGATATCCCCAGGTAGTAGTTCTGGGTGTATGCTTTCTGGATGATCTCACTCTGCCAGTCGGTTCCTTCTTCCCAGCCCTCACCGTAATAGAACTGGCGGAACTCATCGGTATATGCCTCATCACGCTCTATGCCATTGTCATCATAAATCTGGTTATAGAAGCTTGCATACTGCGTGGCATTCATCACGTCAAATTGTTCGGGCACCAGGTTCATGCTTCCATAGGCCGAGAAAGTAACCCTTGGTTTTCCTTCTTTTCCACGCTTCGTGGTTACGATAACTACACCATTGGCACCGTCGGCACCATAAATAGCTGCTGCCGAGGCATCCTTCAATACCTGGAAGGACTCCACATCGTTGGCATTAATATCATTAATACTTCCACCCACAACCCCGTCTATCACATAGAGTGGATTTGGGTCGCTGTTAATCGAACCAACACCCCTGATCCGGATGGTAACACCCGACCCGGGCTTCCCACCCTGGGTAACCATCACACCGGAAGCACGTCCCTGGAGAGCCTGGCTCAAATTGGCTGATGGAGTTTTGGAGAGTTCTTCGGCGGTAACCACCGCAACCGAACCTGTAAGATCCTCCTTTTTTACGGTACCATAACCAATCACAACCACTTCATCCAATGCCTGTATATCCTCCTGAAGTGCTACATTGATCTGTGTCTGCCCCTCCACCTGGATCTCCTGTGAAAGATAGCCTATGTAAGAATAGCTAATAACAGCCTCGGGGCCATTGACCGCAATTGTATAGTTCCCATCCAGATCGGTGATGGTACCGATGGTGGTACCTTTTACAACCACATTTGCCCCTGGCACTCCCTGGCCGTCGGCAGCATCGCTTACCGTACCGGTAACAGTCTGCTGGGCAAATACACCCTGTGCGGACAACATCAGAAAGCCCGCGCAAAGCAATTTCATTAATAACTTCTTCTGCAGTTTTAGTTTCATGTTCATGGGATTATTGGTTCATGTCTTTCCCGGCACTTTTCTAATAATTCAAAAAAAGGGACACGAAAGGCATCCCTTTTTCTGAATTTCACATAATAATGATTACTTAACAACTTTAAATCCTGTCGGAACTCCCTGGATTTTAACCAGGTAAACGCCATCAGTTAGATTACTCATATCAAGTGTTCCACTCACATTCTGAGCAGATTTAACCAGCGAACCGGTAATGCTGTAGATATTCACATTGGCTGACTCAACTCCTCTAACATGAAGCTGGTTATTGTAAACAAAGACTTTCACCTTACTTACAAAAACATCTTCGATACCTACACCAATCTTCTGGTCCGAAAGAGTCAGTTGTCCTGCATAATAGGTGGATGCATAGCAGTTATTTTTATCGGACGACCAGTGGTATTCCATACCATTATCACCCTGTGTTCCCCTGGATTTAATATCGAAAGAGATCACATCTCCGACTGCTACTGCAGTGTAATCACCATCCAGGTTCTCCGGATCGGCAGGATAACCCAATGCACCATCAAAAGACATAACCATAATAGAGCGAATCACTCCGTCTGTTACATCCCAGAAATGAGTAGCCATGGCCAGACCTTCAAGACCGTGGTCGTTGCCACCCCAGGCTCCAATCGCGTAGCCTTTCCATGACATGGATTTTTGCAGACCAATAGAAGCGGCATATTCACCTACTGCTCCATCTTTAAAGACTGCTTTTCCACCACCCAGCTCGACACAACGTGCATAAGCCATGTTCTGATAAGCCACTCTCCAGTCTTCAAGACTGTCAGCTGCCGCGGCGAAAGTCAGTTCGTGACGATCAGCAGAAGTAGGCTGAACCATTACCTCATAATTATGGGTTCCGGCATCCAGCTGAGCATTGGTATCATAATATTTACTCAAAATATAGAGATTTGATCCGTCGTGAACACCTTTCCAGGACGCTCCGAAAGTCATGTCACTATCCATGTCATAGAGATCAATGGTTCCATCTGATACCATTTTAGCCATCGTCTGCTCATCACCCAGAAGATCCCAGGTAGCATCAAATGAAGCTGCATCAGTGATTCCTTCGTAGGTCCATGAATCAGGAGCCTGCAGAACTTCCACTTCTGGAGTATCATAAGGGTTCTCGGCATAGCCAGTTACATCTTCATAATCGGGCTCATTTTCCCAGGCAACCCAGGAAACACCAGTAAGAGCAATCTCACCTTCCGCAGGAACAGGTTTCCCCATTACCAGGTGACCTGCATAGTAGTTGGATGCATAGCAGTTGTTCTTATCGGACGACCAGTGGTATTCCATACCATTGTCACCCTGGGTACCTCTGGATTTAATATCGAAGGCAATGGTATCTCCAATTGCGACGGCATTGTAATCACCTTCCAGATCTGCAGGATCGGCCGGGTAACCCAGTGCACCATCAAAGGACATTACCAGGATGGACCTTATAATACCATCTGTTGCATCCCAGAAATGAGTGGCCATGGCGAGACCTTCAAGACCGTGGTCATTACCTCCCCAAGCTCCATTTGCATAGCCTTTCCATGAGGTTGTTTTTTGCAGACCAATGGATGCAGCATATTCACTGACAACACCATCTTTAAAGACAGCTTTACCGCCACCCAGCTCCACATAACGGCCATAGGCCATATTCTGATAAGTCACTATATGCTCTGCAGCACTGTCAGAAGCAGTCACAAATGTAGGCTCATGACGCATCGCCGAGGTGGGTTGAACCATCACTTCATAATTATGAGTACCGGCATCCAACTGGGCATTGGTATCATAATACTTTGAAAAGATGTATAGATTTGATCCATCGTGCATACCTTTCCATGATGCCCCGAAAGTTTTGTCACCATCCATATCATAAAGATCAATGGTACCATCTGAGACCATTTTTGACATGGTCTGCTCATCACCAAGCAGGTCCCATGCAGCATCAAATGTAGATGCATCGCTAACATCAGCAGGTACTACCCCATCCACATTCATCGGGATGACCAGTAGCGGATTGTCATAAGGGTTCTCAGCATATCCTGTTACATCCACGTAATCAGGCTCGGCCTCCCATGCAACCCATGAAACTCCCGTAAGCCCCTGGGCAAAGACCCCTACAGTAAATAGGGAGAGCAATAATAAAGTAGTAAGTTTTTTCATACGAATAAGATTAAGTTAGAAATGAATAATTGTATGAACAAACTTATCCAAACGGCAGTGCATGCAGGTCCGGTATATTCTAAAATAGGTACAGTATTTTGGGAATCTAAGCTTAAAGAGCCTGTAAAACCTTCTAAACTAAAAAGAGGATGCCTTTATCAGACATCCTCCTGGTGAATCGATCATATATTCCGATTTCTCTATTCTTCCGTTCCAGGCAGTTTTGTAATGATTGTATATTGACCCGAACCAGTGTGAACGGCAACGCTGCCATTCAGGCACTGCTGTTCATAGGATGATCCCTCCAGCGCTTCCCCGTTGATCAGGATTTCGGCCGGACCTCCCGGAATATGGATGGTGGCACTGGTATTTACCGGAATCTCCACCTCCATGGTCAGGGTCTCGCCCTCAAGTTCCCATCCCGAAACAATGTTTCCATACAGGCTTTCATGGGTGGCTTTCGCCGAAGTGAGACCTCCACCCGGCCGGGGTTTGATAATCACATGCTTGTATCCTGGATTGTTTTCATCGATGCCGATTCCTGCAACCACCTGGTACATCCATTTACCAATGGCCCCGTATGCATAGTGGTTGAATGAATTCATGCCTGCATCCTGGAAAGTGGAATCGGGTTTCTGTCCGTCCCAACGCTCCCAAATGGTAGTAGCTCCCATGGTAACGGGATAAAGCCACGATGGGTACTCCTTTCGGTTGAGTAATTGGTAGGCCAGGTCGTTTCTTCCAATATCGGTCAGTGTCAATGAGATCAGGGGAGTGCCCAGGAAGCCGGTGGTAATATGCCCGAAGCTTTCAACATCGCCTGCCAGGTGGGCACCCGCCTTTTGGGCCTGTTCCTCATCCAGGAGCTTAAAGGCCAGGGCCAGGGTATAGGCAGTCTGGGTATGGGCCACCAGCCTGCCATTCGGCGTCACAAACTCCTGATTAAAAGCCTTCTTTACTTTGTCAGACAATTCCTTATAGTAGCTAGCATCTTCATCCTTACCCAGTACCGTCGCCACTTTTGATACAATGGATGAGGAATAAGAATAATAAGCAGTTGCAATCAGGTCGGTGGTGGTAAAGGCTCCCATATAACTTGCCTTGCTGTCATCAAAGGAGAGCCAGTCTCCAAAGTGCCAATGCTCCGTCCAGATGAAATCATCGCCGGCCGACTTCTCCATAAAACCAATCCACTTCTTCATGCTCTCATACTGGTTCTCCAGTATCTTTATATCTCCATAGTTGAGATAAACCGTCCAGGGAATCACCACACCGGCATCGGCCCAGCCTGTGGCACCCCCGCCTCCGAGGATATCAGGAATTACATTTCCGATGGCTCCACTCTCCTGTTGGTCGGCCGCCATATCCTTTAACCACTTCCTGTAAAAAGATGCCGCATCCACATTGAAACATGCGGTGGGTGCAAAAACCTGTGCATCACCGGTCCAGCCAAGGCGCTCATCCCTTTGGGGGCAATCGGTGGGCACATCCAGAAAATTCCCCTTCAAACCCCATAAAACATTATGCTGCAACTGATTAATCAGCGGATCGGAACAGGTGAAGGTCCCTGTGGGTGTCATATCCGAATGGATCACCATCCCCCGAATATCGTCTTCAGTAAGTGTTCCTGGATAGCCCGATACCATTACATATCTGAAACCCATGAAGGTGAAGTGTGGCTCAAAGACCTCTTCGCCTGCACCACTCAGGGTATATCTGGCTGTTGCATCAGCCGATCTGAGGTTGGTATAATACATATTTCCTTCCTTATCCAGTACTTCGGCATGCCGCAGGGTGAGCACATCTCCTTTTTTACCGGAGGCCTTAATCTGTATCCACCCCACCATATTCTGTCCCATATCCACCAGCCACTCATCTCCCACCTGCGCAATGGAAAGAGGTTCCAGTTGATTCACTACCCTAACGGGGGGGCCTTCCGGTGCAATCAGCACCTCTTTTGATTCCGCTCTCACCTTTACAGCATTCCACTTTGAATCGGAATACCCAGGCATGCTCCAGCCAATCAGGTCCCTGGTGGCATCATATACTTCACCATTATAAATATCCGATTTCAGAATGGCCCCCTTAATGGCCTTCCAGGAAGCATCTGTTCCGATTATTTCTGTGCTGCCATCTCCGTATGTCACTGCAAGGCGGACAAGGGCAGCAAGCTTCTCTCCCCAGATATTCCGGTTATCTTTCCACCCCAGGTTACCCCGGTACCAACCATCTCCCAGTATCACCCCAATGGCATTCTCACCCTTATTCAGCATGGATGTTACATCGTAAGTCTGGTATTGCAGCCTTTTGTTATAGCTGGTCCATCCGGGAGTAAACTCCTGGTCTCCCACACGCTGACCATTGATCTCGGCCTGGTAGAGACCATGACTGGTGATGTACAGCCTTGCACTCACAATTCCTCCTTTAAGGGCAAATCCCTTTCTCAGGTAGGGAGACGGATTGGATTCTTTTATATCCTCTTCCCACGCAGGACCAATCCATTCTGCACCCCAATCGGTTCCCGGCATCAGCCCCATCTCAAACCAGGCAGTTTCACTCCACTTCGACTTTTTCCCGTGGTTGTCCTGGACCCTTACTTGCCAGTAGATCCGTTGAGAAGAAAGCAGGGGCGGTCCTCCATACTTCACATGTACGCTTTGTGAAGAACTCACTTTACCGCTTTCCCATAGAAGATTTTTCCCCTTTTCAATATCTTTTTCGCTTAGTGCGGCCCTGATTTCATAAGATTCCTGCATGGTGTTACCCATCTCCGATTTGATTATCCAGCCAAGTTCGGGCCGCGGGTTGTCTATTCCAAGTGGGTTAATTTTATAATCGGTTTTGAGGCTTGTAACAAGTGGTTGAGCCAAAAGTGCCCCTGATAAAACCAGGAAGAAAGCCAGGAAAAGGTGTCTGAGAAATTTCATGAATTGTAAATTTGTTGGTTTGTTTGATCCTTAGTCGATAATATAGTTTCCAAGATATTCATTTTTCGGTTGCAGTGAAAGAAAAGAATTCCGATTCCACCCGGCTGTTTTCCATCTAAGGGATATTATTCTCATAGATAGTTCATCTTCATAATGTAGTTTTTATCCTGTAAAATTTTGAATGGTCTGAGCCCAAAATTTCACCTCCATTCTCAACAATAGCCTGTTCCGAAACAGCTATGATCCGATCTATGATTTCGCTTATGGCTGTACAATTCGGTAAACCATCTCTTGCATAATTAATGTAGGTGTTATTGAATGGCTCAGACCACTTGTTTCTGCTGGGCAGGTCCAGCAAAAGGTTTTCAGGAATAGCCCCCACTCCATTTATAATTCCAAGTAAGCCGGCACAGGTCGCAGCCTGGTTGTCACAATCGTATCCCGCTGAAACTGCAATGGAGACAGTTTGCATGAAATCACCCCTTCCATAAAGGATGGCCATCACTCCCGCAAGGCCATTTATCAATCCATAAGTAGGTTCCCAGTTTCCATTATTCCCGAAGCCATAATACTTCTCATGGATCAGTTCCCATGAAACTCTCCAGTCTTCGTTCTGGTGGTACCAATCAACCACATCCTGCATTCCTTTCCTGTAGGGACTATCTGCAGGTAGCGACTCAAGTGCCATCTGAACCAGGCGATCCGTATTCTCTTCAAAAAATGCGGCGCTAAACATGACAGCATAGGCCATCGTGGGGTGAGTGCCCCAGTCATCGCAGGATATTCTTGCACTCCATTCCCCTCTTCTGAGGGCCTCAGACACCATACCCGGATAAAAAACGCTCCAGATTTCATTTACAAGCTGAGGACTCATCCCATTCCAGTAACTTGTATGATCCTTACTGCCTGTTGCAGGTGGGATCATCCCCTCTTCCATCAATTCCCTGGAACGCTGGTTTGCTGCCCAGATGAAGCGATTTATATGGGATTTCCAGACCTCTGTGATCTCATTGTAGTTGATATCTAGTCCATATTTCTCAACTGCATGCAAGGTTACAAATTCAATATCTGTATCATCATCACTCCAGGCCCCACCCAGGGCATCAGCCATAATGTGGGTATATCCCCTGCGGTCGTTTACATGCATCTGAAGATCGAGACTATCCAGGTCGCCATAATTATAGTACCGGTCGATGAGCATGGGAATAGGTTCTGTATTGTATATGAGCTCAAATGGAAAACCCAGGTAATTCCCAACCAGTTGTCCATACCAGTAGCCTTCAACTTTTTCTTTAAAAAGCTCGGCCGAAATGTCTCTAAAACCCTGAGATACGCAATTTACGCTTCCTGCCACCAGGGCTATTAGCAATAACAAGCCGGTTTTTTTCATAAGCCAGGTTTTATTTCAGTTTAGATTCCCACTTCAGTCTTGATATCCTGATCCCTTTCAGATCAGGCATCAATGCCGCTATATAATAAGAACCCTCATATTTAAAAATTTCCGGCGCTGCCAGGGGAAGCCTATGGATTTTCATACTATCACTTTGGATTCCAAAATTGAGAGGATCGCCTGAGCGAAATACAGTGGTAAGCTGGTGACCTGGTTTGTACTCCTGTGTTTTGAAAAGGTAAAACTGGCCTCCCAGGGGAATTACCTGGGGACATTCGGACGACAGGAACTGAACCACGTCCTCTTCGGTTTCGGAAACTTTATGCTCTTCCCCCCACTCCTCAAGGTCGTCCGACACCCGGCAAAATACTGCTCCCCGAGTATCTTCAGGCCATTTATAGATTTCACTTCCCGTATAATATCCATAATATTTCCCATCGTAAAGCATAATCATTATGTCCCTGGTCCGTCCATATTCCTGCCCCTCAAAAACACGTGTTCGGCCATCCTCTCTGATAACCCTCCTGAAGTTTTTTCCATCTTTCCCTTCGGCCAGACAAATCTGACCACCGCCACCATAGTAAAACCTGAAATTCTGCTCCTTTTTAACCACGTATGGAGCCTGAATCCAGCCATCCTGTTCTCCAACTGTTGTATCAGGAAGCATGAAAATGCCCCTGGGAGACCACATGGTATCGGTAAGGCTGGCGCCTTCCCATCTGTGCAAAACACGCCTGGCACCATCTTTACCGCAAAACCTGATGCAGGAAACCAGCTGCCATGTTCCATCAGCTGCCTGCCAGATGGCAAAATCGACAGGCTCCATCCCATCCCGGTTATATTCCCCAAGATCCGGGACCGCAGCAATTTGCCACCAATCTTCAGGTACCGGAATTTTATCCACTGAATTACAAGCTCCTATCAGCACCTGCAGTGCAAAAATCAATAATCTAAAACTATTATTCATAAACTTTTGATAATTCTTAAAACCTAAGTGTGGCAATAATACAACTTATATATATTTGCTCTGTCCTGTGCTTCCCGGTGTCAAAACATGGTCACCCACACATGTGAGCACAGGACAGACCAAACCATATTATGTTGTAATTTCCCAAAACTAAAGCTTCAAAACGCTAGCATACGATGCCCTTTTTAAAAATGTTATCCAGAAGGAAACTTATCTACAATAATACCACTTGCAGTATACCAAGCAAATTAAGAATTAAGCTGCTTGCTACTTTTCTTTTAGTGGTATTTAACCCTGCTAAGGTCAATAGCCAACCAAATAATTTTAAATCTATCCGAGCTGAAGTTCATTTTGACAAAACATTAAGAGACTGGGATGGTTTTGGCTTTAATTACGTGGAAGAAGCCCAGTATAGAAATATTGATAGTATCAGACAAGAATATGGGGGCTTTAGTTATCTCAGCGAAAAAAATAAAATGGAAATCATCGAATTGGTTTTTGGTGAAGATGGTCTGAAGCCTGCTATTATTAAAATGTTTCTGGATCCCTTTCATCAGGAAAAACCTGGAGGTCCATACAATCACAGGAAAACAACTAAAAACATGCTATTCTTTGTTGAAAACGGATATAAAACCACAAAGAATGATGGTCGGGATCTTGAAATCATATCCACTCTTTATGGCCCTCCGGCTTATATGACTAGGCAAAAAGAAATCAGGGGCCGTGATTTTGATAATGATCATAAAACCGACCTGGCTGAATATTTAATAGACTGGGCTGAATTTCTAACTAAAAAGAAACAGTTACCACTTAAATACATCTCCCTTCATAACGAAGGTGATGACTGGCAGCGATGGCCTGCAAACGGAGGCGACAGCGAAGATCATTACAATCACGATTACAATATGTACTGGCCTCCTGAGCTGGTCGTTGAATTTTTAAAATTCCTTCCTGAAAAACTCTCTGATGTTGGCTTGGGCAATATAGGCCTTACTCCGGGAGAATGTTATGGTTGGGACAGATTTGTTGATTACGGGTATGCTCAGAAAATTTGTGCCGACAAAGAAGCATTAGGTAAGCTTTCGCTGGTAACTTCACATGGCTTTGTAAATTTCGGTTGGGGACGATGGAATCCATATCATACAAGTGTTGGCACCGATATGATCCGAGTACTGAAACCAGGGATGAAAGCCTGGGTTACTTCAACAAGCTGGGGCTCAATGGACGCCTTTTTTATAAGGGAAATTTACGGGAATATATATGATTCAAAAGTTAACGGAATCATTCCCTGGGCAGGTATCCAAAGACCAGGAATGTGGGTCGGGGGAGATCCCAATGCCGGATGTGCAATTCACGTATTCGATAATGGAACCTATGAAATTCGTAAGGGCTATTATTTTTATAAGCAGGTTTCCCGGGCAGGTCAAGCCGGAATGGCCGTAGCTTCTGTAATATCAATGGATCCGCAGATAAAAATTATAGGATTCTCGTCTAATGGCACTTCCAATCCCGACGCTTTTGTCGTTATAAATGTGAGTAATGAAGACAAAATTTTGAACATCAAATTAGCTGGTCATATATCTGGTTCCTTTGATGTTTACCGTTCCACCAACGATGAAGTTGATTTATATAAGCACCTGGGGAACTTCCATATTGAAAACTATGTACTGGACTACACTGCCCCTGCCGGATCGGTTACAAGCTTCTTTGATACTGAGTTAAGAATCCTGAATTGATAATTTGTTCTCCTCGAACAGTAGCGTACTACATATTAATATGTTTAAGATGAATGAAGGAATAGGTTTGAAATATTTGTGTCTCCTGATCTGCTTAATGGCAATATTGGGATTTAAAACAATTGAACAAGCAAAACCAAGTTCTATTGCAGGTCCTGAATACATAATGAACATCCCCGGCTACCCCCTGATTTTTGAACTAAACAAAGGAGAACATATTGAAATATACCTCGAGGGAGAAAAGCACCAATTAACGCGCACCATAAAATTACTGTCGGTAAAAACATTTAAGGATTCCAATTTATGGTTTCCCGATTCACTGGGAAAAAGCTCTTATTATAAAGCCGAAATTCAATTAGAAATATCAGGAGAGCCTGTAACAATCTTGCATCGGCCTTATCAAATGCCCATAAATTTTAATGGGCTTAGGATTTATGTTGAAGCAGTGAAAGAATGGAACGAATCATCTCTGTTAGAAAAGATTAAGAATTTAAATAAGGATGTCCGCTTATCCGTTTGTTTAGAAGGAGAACCCTGGGGTAAACAAGAAGAAATGACTTTCCCGATTCAGGAATACAGGTACCGGGCTGCCGTTTATAATAACACCTGGTCATCTCTGGTTCCTTACAATAAGTTGTATTACCACAGAGGCGAGGATTATGGATTAATTCCTGAAAAGCTCGATGTAATAGCCTTTATGAAAGGAAATATTGTACAAGCGCCTCCATCAAGCGACCGTTTATTTAAAGTCCTTACCCCGGATGGAATAGCATACAGGTATGCGCATATGAATCTTCGGACCTTTGATAAAATGATGATGGAAAACAAAACCATAAAAAAGGGACAATTTGTAGGTTTGACAGGCGATACAGGGAATGGGCCTGACGACCCGCATTTGCATTTTGACCTCATGTATAAGGATACCTATATATCTTCCTACCCCTATGTAATTGAATCATACTTTAGAAAATATGATGACCAGCTTATTGCTATTGCCGGAGGATACCGGTTTTTGCTCACCGGGAATGCAATTGAACTGGATGCCAGCCGATCAATTGCTCGTCGTGGTGAGGAGATTGAATCCTATACATGGAAATTGCATGACGGAAGTGAAGTGGAGAAACAGAAAATATGGGTAAAATACACCTCACCCGGATTATATTCCGAAGAACTCATTGTGAAAACCAAATCAGGGGCTATTGACAAAGATTTTTTACAAGTCAGGGTCTATGGCAATGAAGGATTAAATATTGCCAGAGGATGGGCCTATTATGATCCCATAAGAAACATACATACTGAAACACCCGTACTCTTCCAATATGGTCTCAGTAATATGGTCGGTAAAGTAATGATTGATTTTGGCGATGGTACCCCCATCCGGGTTTTCGAAAAAGAAAGAATCCATGCCTGGCAAAATACTGGGAGAATAAGCCATACATTTTCAAAACCCGGAAATTATACGGTTCATATATCAGGAAATGGTCCGGAAAACGAACCAGCATCCGTAAAATTAGAAGTGATCGTTGAAGAATAATAAAACCTAAATACAAGCTATGAAATTCCTAATTCCCGTATTCCTGTCTGCCATGCTTTTAAGTTGTTCGGAACAGGATGCTTACAATGAAATATCCCTGGAAGATTACCAGGATAAAATGAAAGGAGCATGGATCGGACAAATGGCCGGGGTTGGCTGGGGACTTCCCACCGAGTTTAAGTTTATCGACAGGAAAATTCCAGAGGAAAGGGTTCCGGAATGGACAACAGAAATGATCAATCAACAGGGCAATGATGATCTCTATGTTGAAATGACATTCCTGGCTTCCATGGAAAAATACGGGACGGATGTCAGCATCAGGCAGGCAGGGATTGATTTTGCCAACTCGGGTTACGGCTTATGGGCAGCCAACAAGAGTGGACGTGCAAACCTGAGATTCGGCATTGCCCCACCCGAATCGAGTCACCCGTTTTACAATTTTAATTGCGAGGACATCGACTATCAGATTGAAGCCGATTACAGCGGAATTATTGCTCCCGGCATGCCCCAGGTGGCCATCGAATTAGGTGAAAAATTTGGCCGGCTTATGAATTACGGAGACGGATTGTACGGGGGCCAGTTTGTGGGTGGCATGTATGCAGCGGCTTACTTCACAAATGATATTCCAGGAATTATATCTGCAGGTCTGGATTGCATCCCACAGGAGAGCAATTATGCAAAGTGTATAAGAGATGTTATCGCCTGGCACGACCAGTACCCGGAAAACTGGGAAAAATGCTGGGATGAGATCATGGAGAAATATTACCGAACGCTTGAATACCAGCCTTTTCATAAGCAAAACAGAGATGCCTGGGTGGGAATCGATGCTAAAATAAACGGGGCTTTTATTGTACTTGGACTTCTGTATGGCGAGGGGGATATGGATCAAACCATCATCTATTCCATGCGCTGTGGTTTGGATTCCGACTGCAACCCCTCAAACGCTGCAGGAATCCTGGCCACCACCATAGGCTTTAAAAACCTTGATTATAAATACAAGGTGGGCTTGGATGAAACAAAAAAGTTTTCCTACACGGATTATGACTTCACAGATTTATTAAGGGTATCTGAAAGCTTTGCCCGGGAATTTGTAATTAAGAATGAGGGTAAGATAAAAAAGGACCAGGAGGGCAAGGACTATTTCCTGATTAAGAAGAAGGAAATTATTCCTTCAAAGTTTGAACCGGCATATAGTCCGGGAGCATATGATCCGGAAAACAGATATACGGAACAGGAAATGTTGGAGATTCTTGCCTATTCATACAAAGAATACCTCCCCGTTCTGGAAGATGTTGCCCGGGGATGGAAAGTCTACCATGCAGGAAAAGGAAGCAGCCTTGAACTGCTGGAGTTTGAACAAAAGGAGCAGGTATTAGTGCTCTCTCCCATGTCACATAGCCGAAGCGTTTTACTCGAATATACCCTCGAGAAGGTAGATGTTAATGATGAAGGAGTTGGACAAAACAATCATGAAGCCACATCCGGAATCCTTACATTTTTTCTGAATGCGGAAGAAGATAAACCGTGGAATATGTCGCTTAGAATCACTTCGCAACCCGAGAAAATACTGATTGAAGAAAGCATCACACATTCCAAGGGAGGAGCCTGGAAGAAATTCGAAATCCCCTTTGTTATTTCAGACGGGAAAATTCCAAAAATATATATGGAGGTAAAATCCCTTACCGGTGGTGAATTGAACCTGGCCTATATTTCGAACCTTAATGTTGCATTTAAATCCTCCCCCTTATGAAAAGAATCAAAACCGCCTTTGTAATAGCCATGTGTTTCGGACTAAGCTCACTCGCCCAAAACAATCGGGAATCTTCGTGGATTAGTTTCCCCTCGGCAAACGTAAGCGATTATGGGGTATATCATTTCCGCAAAGCTTTTGAAATTAAAGACCTCCCGCTGGAGCTTACAATACATATCTCAGCGGATAACCGTTACAATCTCTTTGTAAACGGACAGCGGGTGTGTTATGGTCCGGCCAAAGGGGACCTCAGTACTTATAAATACGATGTGATTGATATAGCCCCCTTTCTGCAGGAAGGGCATAACCAGCTTGCCGCCCTTGTATATAATGGGGGCAAGGATAAACCGCTTGCCTTCCTTTCGGTTCAAACAGCTTTCTACCTGAAGGCAGAGGATGATGCATATGGAATGCTGAACACCGATGCAAGTTGGAAAGTATACAAAAACAGGGCCGTAAGCCCGATTTCCTATGAAGAGATGTTATTTAAAAAGCGATGGTTCTATGGCTTCTATGCCTGCGGAGCGGGAGATCAAGTGGATGCAGCCAACTATCCCTGGGGATGGGAAGAAGCAGGCTATGACGACAGTTCATGGGATCATGCAGAGCCACTTTCCTTCGAGGGGGATCCACCCTGGAAGCTTGTACCCCGGAACATTGCATTTATGGATAATCACCTTGAATATCCGGCCCGGATCCGCAAAGCAGAAGGTTTAGCCCTGAGCCCCGGGAAATGGGATGGCAGAGAAAAAATTACAGTACCTGCCGCTAGCTCTGCTACCCTGTTAATCGATTTCGATCTCTTTACAATGGGTTACCCCGAACTGAAAGTTTCAGGAGGTAAGAACAGCAGCATAAAAGTAAGGTATGCCGAAGCATTGTATGAAGGTGTAAACCTGAAAGCCCACCGCGATTCTGTAGAGGGTCTGACGATGTTTGGTGTATGGGATATTTTTAATCCCGATGGAGAAGTGGACCGGGTCTTCAGACCACTCTGGAAAAGGGCCTTCCGCTATGTGCAAATGGAGATTGTAACGGGGGACTATCCACTGGAGCTGGAATCCTATATGAATGAATATTCGGGTTATCCCTATCCTAGGATGTCTACCTTTTCAAGCGATAATGAGCGCCTGAATGAAATTTTCGAAATGTGCCTTCAGACCTTCAGAATGTGCTCGGGCGAAACCTATTATGATACCCCCTTTTACGAACAGCTCTCTTATGGAGGGGATAATAGGCCCATATCTGCGATCTCTATTTACAACAGCACCGACGACAGGCTCTTCCGGGAGGTGATGAGACTGTATCCCCAATCGGAAAATAAAGAAACCGGTTTATTCAAATCGGCCTATCCTTCCCGCTTCACATTCGACATGGGCTCCTGGTCCCTCGCCTGGATCCAGAGCCTGCATGACTACTACCTCATGCGGGGAGATCAGGACTTTGTGAGCCAGTTTACACCCAAAATTGAGGGCGTCCTGGGTTTTTATGAGAGGCACCTGGATGAATCGACCAGACTCATTGGGACTGTTAAGAATCAAAACTTCATGGACTGGAGCATTAGCAAGGGCAGCCTTCCAAGATCCAATGAAAAGAAAGAGATGCACCAGTCTACCATGCTATCCCTCTATTTTGCACATTCGGCCGACTGTGCGGTCAGAATGTTCAATGAAATTGGAGAAACAGAAAAAGCAACAAAATGGGATTCCATTGCAGACAGCGTAAAAAAAGCGGTTGCTGAATTATGCTGGAGCGAAGAAAGACAACTCTTCAAAGACTATCCGGATCGGGAAATATACTCTCAGCATAGCAATGTACTGGCTATACTCTGTGACGTGGTGCCAGAAGCACAGCAAAAAACATTTCTGCAGCGTTTACTCTCGGAAAACAACTTTGACGAAATGGCCAGTTCCTATTTCTCCTTTTTCCTGTTTAAAGCCATGCAGAAAACAGGACTGGAGGATAGCTTTCTCGAACATCTTGATTTCTGGTATGCTTTTCTGGACCGCGGTTTTACTACCTGTGGTGAGACCGGATTTGCCTCCCATGACCGTTCCGATTGTCATGCCTGGAGTGCCCATCCGGCATATTTTCTCCTGAATACAGTCTGTGGTATTAAACCTGCAGACATTGGATTTGAAAATGTTCTGATTCGCCCTCACCTTGGGGATTTAACCCAAATTGAAGCATCCATGCCTCATCCTAAGGGGAAAATATCTGTCAGCTATGAAAAGAAAAAGGGAATACTCAGGGCAGAAATTACACTGCCGGAAGGTATGCGTGGTAACTTTGAATATAAGGGCCAGTCCTTCGCCATAAAAGAAGGCAGGAACTCCCTCAGGATAAAAACCTGAGGGATTCCTGCCATCGGGTAAAATCTGCTTCCTTATTCCTGTTCAACAGGAGAAAGGGTGGCATCATCCCAGTCGTCGGTTCGAAAAGAAGAAGCCGGTAAAAGGTTTGTATCAAAAAGGCCCCCTTCTAGCCAGTTTCGCCAGGCATAGCGCACTGCAACAGGTATTGGGACACTGTCACTTTGTACAATTACATTTCTGCGATTTATAATTTTTGCATGGGCAGGGTAAAATACCCTGTCCTCTCCTGCTATTTCAAAATGCTGCAATTCATCATCATAGGCAAATAAGCCTGATTCTGCATTTTTAAAAGACAGAACCACGGCACTGTCTTTTACCTCCTGGGATTCATATGCAGGAGAGAGGCCATCGACCTGCTTATACCCATAGGTCTGATTCAGCGCATTAAACAGCAGGCGGTTGGCCACCTCTATCTTCTTTGGCGGGTGAATACAATAATCATCGCCGATATCCATCGTTACGGCCATGCCGGAATTGGGAATCAAATCAAGACACTTCAGCTGGGCTTCGCGAATGAATGCCGAATTCGCATTGGTTTGGAAGGAGTGGTTATCGTCATACATAAAGGGCGCAATCTGCACATAGTAAAACGGGAAATCGCCGATTGCCCAACGGGTACGCCAATCTTTCACCATTGCAGGAAACAGCTTTGTATAATCTTCAGCCTGGAAGCGATTGGATTCTCCCTGGTACCACAGTGCCCCTTTTATTGTATATGGAATCAGTGGACTGATCATGGCATTGTACAATGCTGTTTGTACATGATTTGATCCTTTCAGATCAGCTTCCTCAATATCGATTTCCTGGTACTCGCTTAACACTTCTTTGCTGATCCATGCTTCTACGATACTCCCACCCCAGGATGTGTGAATCATTCCAACGGGAACATCCAGTATTTCCTGTAAATGCTGACCAAAATAATATGCTACAGCACTGAAGTCCAGCACATTTTCAGGACTTGCCTGCTGCCAGGCTGTATATTTCTCCACATCTTCAAGGGGCGTTTTGGAGCCAACCCGGTCGACTGTGAATAATCTCAAATCGGGATTTTCTGCCCTTGCAACTGCCATACTTGTGCCAAAGGTCGGCTGTCCGGTGTAACCTCCTACGGGTTGCTGCATGTTTGATTGGCCTGAGCACAACCAGACTTCTCCGAATACAACATTCTCCAAAGCGATGTCGCTAGACTTGCTACTAATCTTGATGGTCTGAGCCTCCTTACTGCCTGTGGTTTCCACATCCACACGCCACTTACCATCTTTGTCGGCCGTCACCTTAAGCACATCTCCCAGCCAGGAGGCTTCAATGGTGATTTTTTCCTTAGGGTCGGCCCATCCCCATAAAACCACCGTGGTATTCCGCTGCAATACCATGTTGGAAGAGACAATGGCCGGAAGTTTTACTTCTGCCTTTACGGGTTGAACAAACAGCAATAGAAGCATTGCCAATGCTGACAAAATCGTTACTTTTTTCATCTGGATATTATTTATATTAACTCATGTTACTATTCTTCAATAAACTCACCGCAATGAATCAGGGCCTCCTCCAGGGACCACCCTGTAAACGCAGCAAAATTATAATCTTTATAAACGGGGTGAGGACTATCCTCTCCGGGTTTCTTTTTATTGGCTTCTATCACTTTCAACATCACAGGTACAAGTGGTTTGGCCTGTCCTTCAAGCATTTCAATGGAACGGGCAGCATACAGGGCAACCCAGGGACGTTCATCCTGCAGATTTTTGCCCAGAACCGGCAGTGCTATATCTAATTCTCCTAAAGAGCAAAGCGTCTCTGCTGCAGCGATTTCCACTGACGGAGATTCATCATCCAATACATCTTTAAGCATATTTACAGCTCCCAAGCCCTCCTTCCCCAGTGCCTGTATGGCAATTACACCCCAGTAACGTACTCCCGGGCTTTCATCTTTTAATAAGGGGAGACACGCTTCCAAACCAGCCCTTCCCACCATCTCGGCAGCCGCAACCAGCTTCTCAATAGGGTACTGGTCAGAGTGGGCAAATTCATAGGGTGTTGTTCCCTCCGAACGACGCATATACTCGGCCTCATGTAGAAAATCCGTACTCCTGTGTTCAATGGCCCACTGCTGCAGTTGTTCGTTAAAGCCTGACATCAATTTCCCATAAGCCTCATCTTTCGATAAATCATTCAGTTCGTAAGGATCTTCCTCCAGATTATACAATTCTTCCACTCCTTTAGGCTCGTACATTTTAAGCTGCAGGGGATTGAGCTTTCCTTCTGCTTTCAGATTGTGAAACTCGGCAAAACTTTCTTTTGAAGATGAGAAAATCCGGCCCGGCTGCATGTAGGGAATATGTGGGTAATAATGACGGATGTAAATATATTGATCGGTCCGGATGGCCATAGACATTTCGTACATGTTGTCTGCCCTGCTGCGGGTGGCAACCGTAAATTCGCGCGGTTCAGCAGCCTGCTTCCCCATGAAAGGCCTTCCTTCCTCATATTCTGGTATACTGGCTCCGGCCAGGGAAAGGACGGTTGGTGCAAAATCTGCAAAATTTACAATTTGTCTTGTGTGAGCGCCGATTTCTGAGCTTATAAGGTGCTTAAATTTATCGGGGACATAAACCACAAGGGGCACATGAATCCCTGTATCGTAAAGCCATCTTTTATATCGTGGCAAACCGGCACCGTGGTCTGAAAAGACAAAAATTATCGTATTATCCAATAAACCATCTGCTTCCAGGTTTTGAATGATTGCACCGACTTCCCTGTCAAAAACCGTTATGTTATCGTAATAATGCGACCAGATCTTTCGCATCTCGGGGGTATCAGGATAGTAAGGTGGCAATACAAGCTGTGCAGGATCATGGAAAAGTTCCGAAGGAAGGTCTTTGGTGCTTTTTTCCCATTGCTCGGTATGGTTGCTGCCACCCTCGTGGGTCATCCCGATTACAAAGGTACTGAAGAAGGCCTGCCCGTTTTTCCGCTGTCGCCAGGGAGCATCGTCTACCTTCCAGTAATCCCACATTCCGGTCGCGTCAAAATTGAAATCGGTTTTATAGGATCCATAGCTCGTGAAATACCCTGAGTCAGTCATTAATTCCGGAAGGGTCTTGATAAAGTCCGGCCGTTCAATCTTACTGCGCAGGTGCTGAGATCCCAGCGATGTAGAATAAATCCCTGTGATAAACGTACTTCGCGAGGGTGCACAAATGGGGGATGAGGAAAAGGCCTGGTCGAAAACTACCCCTTGCGATGCCAGCCTGTCGATATTGGGGGTAGTGGCATAAGCATCCCCATAGCATCCCCAGTTCAAACTGACATCTTCACAATTGATCCAGATGATGTTTGGCTTTTCCTGGGTTTCCAGCTTGCCCGAACATCCTGCAAACAAAAACATTACAAAAGTAATCCCAAAGAACTTACAGAATAGTTTTACCATTTTACACTGAGTTTAGGATTTCTATCTTGTATTCCCTCGATCACTAAATAGTGACTATCTCTGATTGATTCTATCCTTGAATCTGCAGCCTTACCATTCAGGAAGGCACTGGCGGTTTCTACGCCTTTGGGCAGTAATACGCGGCAATCGATGCATGAGGCCTCTCCACTGACTTCCATTAAAATTTCATCCTTCTGGCTTCGGTACTTATAAGCTATAGATTTATTGGAGGGTCCGTAGGCCACATTTACCTCCAGCTTTTTCTGCGAGGTATAACTCCAGCGGGGGGAAAGCCTGACATGGGCAAAACCCACACCCATATCCTCAACACCTGCCAGGCCTTCAATTAATGCACTGGCCACTGCTGCCTGTCCCCAGTTACCAGGAATACCACCTCCCTCGGTACCGTCGGGCAATACTACGCAGGGAAGATTGCCATTAAAACTTTCAGTAATCTCCATCAGTCGGTTAAAAATATCAATTCCATAGGCCTCATAACCGTGTTGCAGGGCTGCCTTTGCCAGTTCTCCCGCAACAATGGTTACCAATCCTCCATTCATATAGGTTCCCGCATCCACTGTACCAAAAAATGGTTCAACCGCAGGATAGATACCGAACCATTCGGCCACTGACTCCTCCCGGGTTTCCTCCCTGAGATCGAGGTAGGTCTGGACTACAGATTGTGCCATTTCTTCTGTGGCTATTCCCCTGTTGACGCTATAAGGATTTGAAATACCCAGGGTGTTTTCCTGGTCCATGGTATTGTAGTCCCTGGGTGCATCCTCGATGGCAAAATGTTTGTAAAACCTGCCGTTCCAGCAGACCTGGTTTGTACGTAGTCTTATGATTTCCGCATAGTGGTTCCACACCTTTGCGTCCGTTTCATTTCCAAGGAAGGAATGAAACAGGGCAAGCTGGCGGCATGCAGCATATAAGCCGCTGTTATCGCCATGCATGATCCCCATGGGTGTGTCATCAAATATGTTGAAAATCATATCCTCCTCGTCCCCACCCCAGTCCTTCAATTTACTCTTATGCACGGGCAAATCCTGAAAATCCCAGGTATCAAGGGTGTAGGGTCGCTTTATAAGCTGGTGCTTTGTTGACCAGCGATCCGGATCGTTCATGCTGTACATTATCCCTTTCTCCAGGGCCGGTAGCCACTTTCGGAGGAAAGCTGTATCGCCTGTAGATTGCCAGATGTAATACACACCTTCCACAAGCAGATATTCCACATCCGCTTCTACCGGCAAGCGGTGGAATTGGATTCCTTCCCCAGAAAGGATTTCCCAGTACTTCCTTTCAAAGAGACTAATACGGTGGTTCTGATGACTTTCAACAGGCATGTAGTAATCGAAGAACATACCACTGGCTGTCTGATTCTCCAGGAAGAACTCAACGATACCTGACACATCTTCTTCCCAATACTTCATGGCCTTTAATACATGAACATGGTCACGTGCCCAGGGAAGAAACTGCAGCCTCTCCTTTCCTCCCAGCATCACTTTCTTATGGTTTGGATTAGTAATCATCATCGTGTGCAGGTCATCCAGAAATTCGCCATATTCCCCAGCCCCAACAAAGCCTGTACTAAGCTGTGCATTAAGACTTATGGGCGCAAATAAAGCAAATCCGAGGAATGTTAGCGCGGTTGCAATCTTTCTCATATACTTAGGCATTTGGATCTATTTTATGATGACAGAACTCGGTTTGAAACCGATTCGATGCGCAATTGCATGCACCCTTTGCCCCGCTTCAGCTCTGATGGCACCAGTGTATACCCTCCAACTTTCGGCGGGCAATTCACCTTCGCTGAGCAACTGGTACCCAATCGAAGCACCTTCTGTAGCACAGCTGATCTCAATCCCTGCTCCTTTGCGCTCAATCTCAGGGTCGGCAGTCACCGGCTGAACTCCTCCCGGCCAGATACTTTGAATATACTCCGTTTCAGGAATCAGCCCCATATCGCCGGTTTCCGCCACCCAGCGATCACACTCCTGCCTGAGTTCTTCCAGTTTCTCTTTGTAAGCAGGATCGGCAGCCAGGTTATTCAGCTCGTAAGGATCAGTTTGGGTATCAAACAACTCTTCCTCCGGCTTACTCTGACGGAACCACTGGGCCTGGTATTCATTCAGCTCTCCGTGGTCTCTCATCCTCAGCAGCTCCTGCATCACCGGCATCTGTTCACGATATTTAAGGGGCAAATAGTAGCCCTGATCCGGCCAGTAATTCCGCAGATACTTATAGCGGTGATCACGAACCGCCCTGATTCTGTCATAACATTCATCGAATCTATCAGCAGCCGCATGGATGTATTTTCTTTTTTCGGGCGACTCGTACTTCCCGGCAAAAGCCCTTCCGTCCATATTTGCGGGAGGCTCTATACCTGCCAGGGAAAGTAAGGTGGGTTTAAAATCCAGGAAGCTTATAAGCCGATCATCGCTTTCCCCCGCTCCTGCTTTATCCGGGTAACGGATAATCAATGGCAGCTTTAAACCCGAGTCATACAGCAATCTCTTCTGCCTCGGAAGCGGTCCGCCGTGATCCGCATACCAGAAGATAATGGTATTGTCCATATAGCCATCCTCCTCCAGTTGCTTCAGTATCTCACCCACCTGGTAATCCATCTCCAGGATATTTGAATACATGCGCCTCACATCTCGCCTGCCCACCTCGTTATCGGGCAGGTAGGGCGGTACCGGAACATCCAGGTCAACATCCACCCAGAGCGAATCCTCAGCCTTCACCCATATCCGGGACTCATGACATACATTAAAATTGAAGATTGCAAAAAAGGGCTGACCCGGCTTTTTGTTTCGCCAGTGTGCATCCGGAGAACTCTCATCCCAGGCTGTCACAGTTTTCTGAAACTGGTAATCCTCTTTGGGATTGTTGGAGCAGTAATAGCCCAGTTCCCGGAGGTATTCGCTGTGCATCTTCACCCCAGCCGGAGGTTGGGCCTCATAGGGGAAAACTCCTTCGGGAAGGAATTCTATACTGCCCGTATTCCTCATATGGGTTGCACCAAAACGGGTTGGGTAAAGGCCAGTGGCGATTGCAGCCCGACTGGGAGAGCATACCCCGGCAACTGAAAACACATTTGTAAAACGTACACCCTCCGATGCCAGGCGGCTAATATTGGGGGTGACTATGGTTGAATCCCCAAAGGAAGGAATCACCGGGCTCATATCCTCTGCAACCAACCAGACAATGTTGGGAAGATCAGAACCACCACCGCCAGGGTTTTTATCCTGCGTTTTGGGTGAAGTACAGGCGCTACATAAGAGTAAGGCCAAGAGGTAAATAGGGGCTTTTTGTTTCATGCTTATAATATATGGTTCGCTATCTAATTTTCAGGCTCAGGCACAATGGTCTGATACAGGTTAAAAACCTCACCCGCCATGACCCGTTCCATGAAGTCTCCCACCGGTTGCTGATTCTGATAAAAGTATGCCCCGGCATAGGAATGGCTGCCTTCCCTGAACGTGGTTAGCTGGCAGGTACCGCCAAGTTCCTGCAGGTGCTCAGCAATGGCAAAAGAGCCAAAAAGCATCAGCCAGCCAGGGGAATTCGGGGGACAAAAATGATGGGCAGCAATACCGTATGGGACCAGGGGATCGGCATCGCCATGAAAAAGCATAGTAGGAATCATATTTTCCCTGGTAATCAGGTTAAGATCCATAATGGCCCCTGCTCCTGAAATAACGCCGGCATACCTGAATGAAGGAGACAGGGCTGGCGCAAAGTACTGCATCTGTTCCCTGTTCCAATGCGCAGCATGCAGCACCGTCTCTGCCCCTGCACTACTCCCTGAAATAAAAATCTCTGTGGTATCGATGTGGTATTGTTCGCTCAGCTCAAGCAGTTTTGCCGTTGCATGCCAGAGCTGACTGGCAGCAATCTGTATGGCCTTTACTTTCTCTGGAAGGGGTGTTTCACAGCCAAAACCCTTACCCTTCATATAGAGCGTATAGCTGATGGTGGCACAGGCCATATTCCTGCCATTCAGGTACTGGGCCAATTTATAACCCCCGAAGCGGTCACCCGCAGAAAAGCCTCCACCATGGACATATATGAGCAGGGGAAGCAGATCATCACCTGGATGGTCAGGAATAAAAAGATCCAACTCCAGGCTGATCGAATCGTTTGTGAAATAAGTCAGTGTTTGCGTGGGTTCCGGCTGAGCTTCCTGGGCTTGCAGCCCAATTAGCGAAAAGAGCACAAAAAACAAGAGGAATTTGGATTTCAATTGCATTGTAATGTATAGATTAATGTATTATTATTTTTCAACCCGGGCATTTTCTTCAAGGTAGCCCAGGGAAACCAGGAAACTTTCAGCTGCCTTTACGGTGCTTTCATAGTGTTGAGACCGGCCAAAATTAAAAAAACCATGTCCCTCTCCTTCATACAGGCAAAGCTCACACCTGCTCCCTACCTTCTCCATAACCGTTTTATAGTAGTGAGCCGTCTCCACCGGGATCAACACATCTTCAGTACCCAGGAGAAATATGGTGGGAGGTGCCCCTTCCCTGATATTGTGCAGGGGAGAAAAATCCTTATATGCCTCCCCGATCCGTTCGTAGCCATAGCCACCCGGACCATTATCTATTACAGGATTAAAGAGCACCAGGGCATTGGGTACGCAGCTGTAAGAAAGATCATCCGTACCATCATTGAACCCGTTTACCAAAGCGGTGGCAGCAGCCAGGTGTCCCCCGGCCGATCCACCTGAAGCAATAATCTGCAGTGGATCCACACCGAGCGCCTCTGCATTTTTACGAATATACCGGATCACCGATTTAGCATCCTCCAAAGATTCAAAGGGAGTAGCACCATGCCTGCTTTTCACCCGGTAATCGGCACGAATACATACAAGTCCCCTCTGTGCAAAATAAGCGGCCTGCTTTTTAAAATGGTCCGGTGTTCCTCCAACCCATCCGCCTCCGAAGAAGAAAACCATGGCAGGGTAGCTTAGTGACGCATCATAAGCGGGCGGATAATCTATAAAAAGGTACAAATCGGTCGAATCCACCTGCTTATAAAGGACAGAATCAGCTTCTTGTGCCCGGATTGAAGCGGCACACGAGATGACCATCAAAGTGGTAAGCAATGCAGCCTTTAGAATACTCATATTTGATACTATTATAAATCCACATGAAAATCAAGTACTAAGATAGCAAGAGATCTGCTTGTATTGGCAAACCATTTCATGGAAAGGTAGGACAAATTCATCCTGCCTTCTATCTGCTTGCCTCCTCCAGTAGCATCACAATTTCATCATGCCCGTTATCCTTCGCCCGGGCCTGGGCTGTAAAGCCATCTGAATCAATATATCCTGTATCAGCCCCCTGACTGAGCAGATTCTTAACTTTTTCAATATTTCCATCCCATGCAGCCTTCAATAGCTCCGGGCCCAGGGAAGGAATGGCATCCGACCCTGTATCCTGCTCCGTGACCAGGCCCATTTCAATATCCGCAATTTCCTTATCAGCTTCGTTCCTCTCAAGGCTTAAAACAATCTTATCATATGCCATTTTTTGGGCGTAGAACAAAGCAGTATGCCCTTCATTATCTTTAACATTCGCATCCGCGCCACTGGCAAGAAGAATATCGACAACATCCGGAAATACCTTCGGCAGATTATTCTTAAAATTGAAATATCCCTGTAGGGCCGCCGTGTGCAGCACTGTTCTCCCATGAATATCCCTGGCATTCACATCAAGACCCCGATCAAGCAGGATTTTAATCCGGTCCAGGGAATGAGCCTCAACACCTCTCCATCCGGTATAAGCATTTGCCACCGCCGCATGAAGAGCAGTCCAGCCATCTTCTGTTGTCATCGATAAATCCGCACCTTCATCCAAACACATTTTCAGAAGATCAAATCGACTGTAATCCTCCTGCTTCCCGTCCATGTGAGCATTGTCCACAAAAGTTGCAGCAGCCATATGAAGCGGGGTCCAGCCATCATTGGCCCTGGCGTTGATATCAACTCCCAGATCCAGCAAATAGCGAACGGCATCCCCATCCCCGTTTAACAAAGCTGCGTGAAGAAGCGTCCAGCCATTCTCCCTGCAGTGTGCTTTTATTTCAGATGTTTTCATCTCCCCGAGCTGCCCGATCATGGAGCTGGTCCCGCCATCAGCTTTCATCTGGAAGGGATAGCGTCTGGGAAAGGGAGAAGCATTGCCCCACAATTCCCCCTCAGCATCCTCAGGAATATCCCACGAAGCAGGTACTTCGGGAAGAAATTTGAGTGTCTTCAGACGCCTGTGACTTGCTTTCAGGGTAAGGATCCCCTTTGCGGGAACCGGGAGGACATCACCAGGATGAAAGACCCCGGCCGCAATGCATTCCTCAGTTTCCGTAGATCTGTATATTTCAAACTCATAACCCGAATTCAGGGTAAGATCCAGGTTCTCCGCTCCTCCATTCACCAACACCAGGGTAAGGGTCCCATCGACCGGATGATGGAAGGCTGAAACATGCAGGTTTTCAATAAGCGATTCTGCTTTCACCCTGACAGCACCAGGCCGGATATAGCGGTAAAAATGCTTGGATGCGTAATATTTTGGTGTTGGCCTACCATCCATCATGATGGCATACCTGCCATCGCCTCCACCAGAAAGCTGCCAGTAAATCCATGCACTGTAGTTTCCAAAGACCAGGTAATCCTGAATATCTGTGGCCATTTTCAGCGCTCCTTCCCAGGTCTGCAAATGGCCAGAGGTTTCGGTCATCCAGTTTTGCTTTCCATAATCTGCGGTCTCATCCACCCATCTCTTCAAGTCCTCCCTACCTCCTCTTCGATGGGAACAAAAATGCCCGTTAAAATCCCGGGTTTCAGGATCATTCATTGTGGGTTCGATGTAGTAAAGCAAACGATCTACATACATCATGTCTTCCGGCATAAGAATTTTAGTCCGAATGCCCTCCTCTTCGAATTTGTGCATCAAAGCCCTGACGGCCTCTTTCAGTACCCAGGGATTGTATATACAGGAGCGGTAAAACTCGATAAACAATAATTCATTCTGAATGCTTACCCAGTTCAGATCAATTCCATAATTCTTTTTTGCAAGGATGATCTGGGCTGCCATATATTCGGCATACTCATCCAACATATCCGCCCTGAGATATCCTCCCTGGATGGGCGAACGGTTTGTCTTCATAAATTCGGGGGGTGACCAGGGTGTAGCCATAAATCGCTCCACCCCTTCTGCCTTAAACTTCTGCATTAGAAGCATGGACTCTTCAATCCCCTTTCTTCCCAGATTGTTGCTTAGCCAGAATCCATCCCAGTTAAAGTGATTGGGATCATCATCATCGTTTACCCATTCGGTATGCTCCATCAGGGGTACCCGAACAATACTCAGGCCCAGATCCTGAACCACCCTCTCAAAGAATCCGGGATCACTGTATTCAGCAGGAAAATCCTTATAATTCACAATACAGCTTCCAAAACCCTCAATGGTCTGAAACCTGCTTTCAATGTCAATCAGGACATCCTCCTCGCCCGTTGGCACATATGAATCGCATGCAAAAATTGAAAGTAAAGCAAGAGCCAGCAGTGCTGAATAAATACTTATGGGCCTCATAACGATCCATTTTCAATTTCAAGCATTCTGAAAATTGCCTCTACATAGTAATAATCGGCATAACTCAGGGGAACATCAATGGCACTTCCAGCGGGTTTATGCCCCACACAATGCTTTAGTAAAAAACCCCCATTCTTAATATCTGTATTAAAGTAATCTGGTCCTGAAAGTTTAAGGAGTAATTCTTTCGCAGCACCCAGGTAGACTTCATTCTTCGTTAACTCATATAAATCGATAAAGGCTGAAGCCATTATGGATCCGGCAGAAGCATCTTTCTCTTCCGTAGTCGGGTCCGGCACACTATAATCCCATAAAGGAACCGGATCTTCAGCCATTACGGACAGCAGGTACCCGGCGATTTCTTCAGTAAAATCAAGCAAGTCCTGATCGCCTGTCTCCCTGCTCATCATCGTGAATCCATACAAACCCCAGGCCTGTCCGCGCGACCAGGAAGAGCTGTCTGAATAACCCTGCAGGGTCCCCCTGCCAAGTACTTCTCCAGTAATGGTATCATAGTCCACCACATGATAGCAGCTATAATCATCCCGGTAATGTTCCTCCATTGTATTCCGGGTATGATTCATGGCTATTTCCAGGTATTTCTGATCTCCCGTTTCCCCGGCCGCCCACATGAGCAATTCCAGGTTCATCATATTATCAATGATGACCGGATACTCTTCCCACCATCCACCAAAATCCCAGGAACGGATCAACCCCGTTGTTTCTGAATACCTGGAACTTAGAGATTCCGCGGAATTAATAAGGATCTTTTTGTACCCTGGATCGGCGCTAAGACGGTAAGCGTTTCCGTAACTGCAATACATCATAAAACCCAGGTCGTGAGTACCCCTGTTGTATTGTTGTTTTTCAAGTTTTGATGTAAAATACTCAGCCTTTTCTTTCCAGAAATCCTCCCTGGTATATTCATAGAGATACCAAAGAGTTCCCGGAAAAAACCCACTTACCCAGCTTGAGGGCGGGACTCCTGATATTTGGCCATTGGCAAGGGTATAAGGGATTTTCGCACTGTCAGTAAACTCCCTGATAATCCCCTCGTAGTGAACCAGAGCCTCATCCAGTCTGAGCTCAAGCAGTGCTTCCTCCTGGTCACTTAAAAAGCCGGCATTCTTCATATTTCCACACCCTGCAAAAAGGGCAAGGGCAACCATTAAAAAAGGGTATATTCTTTTCATAGATTTTCTACTTAAGCCAGGGGGTATGTGGAAAAAAAACATTTTCCTTTACTGTTCTGGAGAGATGAGACGAGTTTAGTATACATAACAGGAACAAAGTTATTCACTGCTATAACAAATCTGTCCCGCCTTAACCCGTTCCTTATTCCCGGATCAACTGCCTGCCCGGATGCAATTCATAGGATTGATTTTTCCATAGGAAGGTGCCTTCAAGTGAATTCGGTAGCACAATCTCGGCCTCCAGCTTTCCCTTCCTAAGGAAATACGATACTTCAATCGTGCCTTGCGGGTGAGGCATACTGCCCGAAACCCGGGTCAGATTCCCCATCAGGGGTTCAATACGAACCGTTTTAAAACCCGGTTCGGCCGGGTGAATCCCACAGACCATAGAAAGCATATCATACATAGGATGTGCCGACCAGGCATGGCAGTCAGACCGACTGTTCAACCCGTGCTCCGGGAAGGTAGTCAGACCCTGCTCCAGGAATTCGGTCCATGCATCCATCTGGGAAAGGATTGCCTCCCCCATCCCTACCTTGTACAGGGCCTTAAGCAGATAGAATTTAAAATAGAGACTTGTCTGAATCAAATCCTCATCCCTGATTAGTTTCTCAGCAACTTCTTCTGCCTGCTGTCCCTCAAACATGCCCGAAAGAATACCAAAAATAAGGGTGTGTTGTGAATATACCTCCTGCAGGGGAGTCTCCGCAATCAAGCCCTTCTCATGGTTATAACACAGCTCCATTGTCTGCGCCTTCAGTCGGGCCGACAATTCCTTGTATTTCTTTGCATTACATTCATCCCCCGATTCTATCAATAATTCTGCCGCTTTATCCATGGTGTACGCCAGCAATATGCTCATGTGAGCCGATCCACCCTCATCTATACCGGGGGGTGATCCCGCCCTGAAGTCTGCTCCCCCGTCGATGTGGTTCCAGTACGGCAGAGGACCCAGCATTCCACTTTCATCAATCCTTCCCTCAAACCAGTCAAGGATGAAACGGATCCCGGGTAGAAACTGCTCTGTAAAACCCGGATCATCCCGGTACATATGGAAGTCATGTACCATGAGGATAAAATAGAGTGAAAAAGGCGGGATGATCTGTTGTCCGGATGCCGGGAACCTGCTTTGCGTAAGACCCATGGGCTGCATAGAATGGTAGAACTGGTTAATTGCATTTTTCACCAGCCTGTCATCGCCTGATACATATAGTGAGATGAGTGCCTGTATCCTCGTATCCCCAATATATTGTATCTGTTCATAGTAGGGACAATCCATATAGGTCTCCAGGGCACAAAGCCTTGCTGTTCTCCAGGAAACCTCCCAGATGGGATCCAAAAAGGATTGATCTGATGAAAATGTTGCCTTCTCCTCAAAAGGGTAGGCTGTAAAGAGATTATTAATTCCCCGGATATGCAGGGCGTTTTCCCCGGTCTCGATGCTCAGCTTCACATACCTGAAAACCCTTATCCACAGCGGTTCAAATACCCGTTCGCCCCCATCCGGCAAAATCACATCATAATAACCTTTCATGATTTTCCCCTGCCACTCATCCCGCATCCCTTTCCTACCCTCCGAATCAAATAGTGCTTCCTGGTAAAAAATTTTGATACTGCTTCCTGTTCCGCCCGAATAGGCCAGCTGGGGAAATCCCATGGTCAGCACCCGGTTGTCGAGTAATATATCCACCCTTGATCCCGCAGGTATATCGAGGGAAATATTTCCGGGGTCCACACCTTCCGGAAATTCCACACCTTCCACATAGAGAATATCAGCGACAGGCTCCAGACGCTGCTCCATGAGCGGAATTTTTCGCTCCTGCAACAACCAGGGGGTTCCGTACCAGGTATCAAGCCCCGAATGATTGCCTTTCCCAATCTCCACGGCATTGTTCCACCGTGGATCATCCAACTTGGCATGCATCCAGTCCCAGGGGTGCTTTGCTCCCACAATGCTGTCACAGGCACCCGCAATGTAGCCTCCACCTACAACGGTGCTGTTCATCCCGATAAAAAAATGGCCTTCATCCCTGAGGACTTTCCAGCTCTGATCCGTATTCAGCACCTGCTCCACATCAGAATTCCCCTGGAGTATAAAGGCAGTCTGACTGGAAATATGTCGCTGGCCACTCTTGCTACCGGGATTCCAAACCTGGGCTCCAACCACATTCTCTCCTTCTTCAAGATAGGGTGCAAGATTAATGGTTTCATAGTTCCAGTGATAGAGGTCTCCAAGCGCAGGTCCCCAGCCTACCATATGTCCATTCACATAAAGGCGATATCGCATATCTGCAGACACATATACGAGGAACTGATCCGGGACTGAACCGAGGTCGATGTTTTTCCTGAAATAAAAAACGCCCTTTTCCTCTTCACCCCCTGGTACAATCCATTCGGCATATGACTCCTCCCCCAGCTGGTAAGGATATTGCACAAAGGGAGTCTTCTGACCAAGGGCCGAAACAGCAAGAAAAATAGTTAAGAAAAGGGAAAGATTCAATCTCATGAGTCTCAGAATGATTGTTCAGCAACTATCTGCTCCGCGATCCTTTTACAGAACTCGGCATCCTCAGGGCTATGGTTCATCAGGCGTGCCGTCTCCCCCCTGGCATCCTCGATCCTGTAAAGGGTAGGGACTTTTTCAGGCAGCTCGCCGCAAATGGTCCTTACAAAGACCGAAGCAGTGAGCATGGTTCCCAGTTCATTGGGGTGACTCCCGTCTGAGGTATAGAGATCCACGGATGGACGCAGATCAAGAGCCAGTTGCCATGCAGGCCCCACAGGTACCCTGGTCGCATCATTCTCCCTGGCAGCCTGAGCATACATGGCATCAATCTCCTCCTGGTACTGGGGCACCCTTTCACGGGCCCAGGTATTAAAGAGGAAAGTTTTTGCTCCGTAGCTGCGGTTATACTCAGCAAAGAGCTTCACATACTTCAGGGTGGAGTCGGGAGTCTGGATGGCCGACATGCTGAAATCCTGCAGCACAACAATGTCAAAATCCCCTTCGGCAATCATCTTTTTTGTTTGCAGATCTCTTTGTCCCCACCAGTGCTCCCACAGGTGGGCTCCACCGATCGTCGATTTACGGGTATTCAGCTTCACACCTGTCTCCTCCGAGATGATGGAAACGATATGGGCCAGGTTATAGCCATAGGTATAGCTATTGCCCACAAACAAGACTTTCAGTTCCTTTTGCGGAGCCTGCTGAGCTTGTAAAAAGGATGGTATTAGGATAAATCCAATAATTACTAAAAGGAAAATTCTAAGGGTGGATATACGTTTTCTCATAAGATAAACTTAATATGTTTTGACAATATTATTTTGATGAAATTGGTTTCGGAGTAGGTCTTGTATCTGCCTCAAGGTCGCCCAAGGCAAATTGGATACCGGCAAGCATATGTTCCAGCAAAGCTCTGTCCCAAAAGACCTTTGCCGTATGTCCCAGCCCAAAGTAAAATACCCGACCCTGATCATATGCACGGATCCAACTCATTGGAAAATCAAGGTCCTGTTTCCTAACTGAAAGGATATTGCGTTCAGGAACCAGCCCGGTTTGCTCCACATCAATGCTTAATAATACATGCAAATAGTCGCGGAAGAGCGGTTCCTGCATTTGAAAAGCCTGATCCACTATTTGGAAAGCCCCTCCCGAAAACATCTTCGTCAGAGGGCTCAGTGTATCCTCTATGGTGACAGTCATCAGTTCGCCATCCCATGGGTGCCCCCCATTTTCTGTACCACCAAGCATCTGCCCGAAAGCGGGCCACTGGTCATACACCGGATACTGGACAAAGGTTGCTATTGCGTCGTGGATTCCTACGAATCCTTTGCCTCCTGCAATGTATTCGAGCAGTGATTTTTTCAGCTCCGGATCCTCGAATAAAACGCCCACTGTATTTAGAAAGCAAACAGCATCAAACTGTTTGATACTGTCAGCCCGAAACATCGCTACGTCGTTGTTAAAGACGGCTTCGTATGCACCTGTAAGTTTCCCCATTTGCTCAATCGCATAATTTTGCGCAGGAATTGCTGTATTCGAGGAACCTTGCCATGGTTTACCATCGCGCATGGCCAGGTTTGTGACTAATAAGCGCCGAGGCTGCTTCGGCAAAACCAGCGCTTTGTGTGGGAGAGCAGCATCAATATGCTGCTGCTGTTCAGGGCTTATTTCCTGACCGTATAAAAGAGCGCAAGAACCCAAAGACAGTATAAAAATTAGAAGGCCGGTACCCAAATTCACTCCCGCAGGCGCCATCTGCCTAAAATCCATGCACTTGATTATTTGAAATGATTGTTTCATTGTTTCGTTTTAATACAGCTATTTATCCATCCCTCTAATCTGTTGAATTTTTTGCCAAAGCCATTTTTCCTTAGCTCAGGCATATTAATTGTCACAGTGCCAGCTTTCGTTTCCAAATCAGCAACATAAAAATCTTCACCGGGAGTCATGGCTGATTCCATGTCGATCAGGGAGGCTGAATTGATTTAGCTTCGTCCTATCATAAATGCTCTGGTTATTTAAAAACCTTTTGTGCAAATTCATAAATATGATGTCTCCAAACCTGCCATTCATGCGATCCGTGCATTTCGTGCCATACATGATTAATTCCATGTTCGGACAATTTTTCATCCAGACTTTTTGCACCTTCATATGAGCGATCAAGATCACCACAACCAAACCAGTACAAATTAACCTTTTTGTTGAACTTTTCTTTATCCTTAAAAATACCTGAGTAAGATGTGTTTACGTCAAAATTTCTTACCCCGCCGCTAAAACCACCAATCGATGCAAAAACATCTAAATTTCCAAAACCAATCCGTTGTGCTTGTCCTGCCCCCATGGAAAGTCCGGCAATTGCTCTTGATTCACGGGTGGTAATTGTCCTAAAACTTCCATCGATTTCAGGGATCAAATCTTCAAGCATCATCTGTTCAAAATTATTTTCACCCCGGCTCCAGCTATTGCTAATTTCTGAACCTTCTGGTCGTGCATATCCGTTATCCATAACAATGATCATAGGAGTTGCCTTGCCTTTAGCGATCAGGTTATCGAGAATGAAATTCACTTTCCCCTGCATAGTCCAGGCCAGCTCACTTTCTCCCGAACCATGCTGCAGGTATAATACAGGATACCTTCGCTTTTGATCTTTATCATATCCGGGAGGAGTATAAACCAGGCATCTTCTGGTTTTCCCTGTTACTTTTGATTGATACCAATGGATAACCACCTCTCCTTTGGGATTATTCTGTGGCAAATAAAACTCAATATCTTTACCTGGAACTTCCAGACCACTTGACCATTTTGCCCATCCGAAATACATCTGGCTTTGAGGATCAGCACATTCAAAACCATCAATGCTTAACTTGTAATAGTGAAATCCGGGGCGGCAAGGGTTGGTTGTGACAGACCAGATATCATCTTCACCTTTTGTTAGTAGATACTCGGAAGCCCCCATTGCCATTTCATCACTCTGATTAATTACTTTCACCTCGTGGGCATCAGGTGCCTTTACTTTAAAGGTAACTCTGTTCTGATCGTCCATCTCCGGTGGATCCATAAATTGACCACTTGCTTTTAATGCAAAGGCTGATATTAAAACCACACCGAGAACAAATACTTTTTTCATTTGATTCAGATTTATTTATTCTTTGTAATCTATCCTTGAATCACTACCGGGATCTACCAGTGAATCAACCACCCTGACCCGAGGAATGGCTCCCTTCCTCCCCCGGATGACAGCCTTAAGTAATTCTCCATTTTCCCAGGTGATATCCACCGCATATCCACCCCTTGCTTTTAGCCCGGTGACACTGCCATTGCTCCATTCAGTGGGTAGGGCCGGCAGGAGGATGATTTCGCCCAGATGTGACTGGAGCAACATTTCGGCCATGAAGCCGGGTGTGGTGGCCGTACCATCCAGTTGGAAATGCAACTGGAGAGAATCGCCTTCCATCTGAAGGTCCTCTCCTCCCTCACCATATTCCGCATGCTGAAAGGTGGTCAGGTTCTCAAAGCCCTCTTCTGTGAGCATCTCTGTGAAGATCTTGTTAGCCCGGTCGCCATCCATCAATCGCACCCAGCTCCAGATTCTCCATGCCCTGGACCAGTTCCCGCCGGAAGCAGGGTCATCCGGAAACCGGCCGTCTCCCCTCATATTCAGAGATACGCGAGCTGCTTCAGCCAGTTCGGGGGTAGTCAGAGGGTGAATATCCGAACCCGGACATAATGCATAGAGATGGGAAATGTGCCGGTGATGATCCTCCGGGCTGTCAATATCGGCATACCACTCCTGCAACTGTCCATGCTTTCCAATCTTCGGCTGAAGCAGCCTGGCAAAATAGTGTTGAATGGAATCTCTAAAGGAAACATCTGTTCCCAGAATTTCTGCTCCCCGCAGACAATTTTTAAACAGGTCAGCAATCATCTGGGCATCCTGGAATGCACCTGGCAGATTATAGCCTGCACCCTTGTTTGTTTTTTCCCAATAGCTTGCTTCCGGCTCTTCATTCTTCAAAAACGCGCCATGCTCTGCCGAGATAGATGGAGCCACAATCAGGCTACCCTTGTATTCCACCAGGTTCTCCATCCAGAATAAAGCAGCTTCTTTCATAATCGGATAGGCAGTTTCCCGGAGGTATACAGTATCCCCTGTGAAGTTAAACTGCTCCCACAGGTGCTGGCAGTGCCAGATTGGGGCCAGGGGGTATATTCCCCAGGGAATTCCTCCCACAGGTGCTGAATGCCCCCAAATGTTTCCAATTGTATGACTGATCCACCCATTGGTTCCATAGACCTCCTTTGCCATTTCACGGCCCGGTTTCACCAGGTCCCTGGTCCATTCGATATAAGGTTCCTGGCACTCGATCAGGTTCACCGGTCCACAGGGCCAGTAAATCTCCTGAATATTAATATTGGCCTGATAATTCCCAGTCCATGGGGGGCTGAAAAAAGTATTCCATTTGCCCTGCAGATTGGCTGGCAGTGTTCCCGGACGGGAAGAGCTAATAATCAGGTAACGGCCCAGGTTAAAGGCAAGTTCCTTCAAACCGGTATCAATGTGACCGGCCTTCATTCTTTCCCACCTTTCATTTGTGGGAAGAGCATTCAGCTCGGGATCACTGTCCAGCTTAAGCACCACCCTGTCATAGAGTTCTTTATAATCCCGGGTATGGGCTCTCTTCAGAGAATCGTATCCCAGGCCCAGGGCCTCGTCCAGAAGAGCTGCACATTTAATCTCAGGGTCCTCCCCCCTGTACTCCGGATATTCCTGCTTATAATCCGTAGCTGTGCTTAAAAACAAAACCACCGAGTCGGCCCGGTAAATACCCAGGGTCTTTTCCCCTGCCAGGGATTCACCCCCGTAAGGAATGGCTCGTATCTCCACCCTGAATTTACGGTTATCACTTTCATTGATTATTCCCGAGATAATAAAGCTTGTTTCAGAGACCCTCACCTCATATTCATCCTGCAGGATGTCCATGCCCAGTTCAAAGCCCACGGCGCCGGGTGTATCAGCTTTGATCTTCATGACCAATACATTGTGCGGGTAGGAACAAAAATATTCCCGCTCATAGTTTACGCCTCCAAGTTCATAGGAAACGGATCCCAGTGAAGAAGCCAAATCCAATCTCCTTGAATAATTCGTCCAGGCTTGATCGGGGTGGTCCATCACCAGGTTCAGATCACCAATGGAGGTGAAGTGACCAAAGCGATTCATCCCACCCAGGTAGTCACTTGCACTCAGGCTGTCCGCCAGGCGGATATTTCCTTCCACCACCGCCTTGCGAATGTCTGGCAGGGACTCCCGGGCCTTGGGATTCACTCCAATCTCCTCCCAATCACCCCGAAAGGGCCCGCCGGTCCACATACTGCCCTCGGTAAGCGCAAACTTTTCTTTCTCAACGCCACCGAAAAAGGAGGCTCCCATATACCCGTTGCCCAGGTGCAGCGACTGACTGTTCCAATATTCTGCGGGGTAATTATACCAGATTTCCTGGTTCATTAATACGGTTTCCTGTGTGCATGCCGAGCTCATGAGCATTGTGATTAAAGCGAAGGCTGAAGGAAAGGGAAGGGTTTGCAGGAGTCTTTTCATAATTTCAGAATTGAAGCAGGAAAAAATAAATTTAGTAAAAAACTCCTCATTGTTTTACTTTAGTTCTCCAACAAGATCTGAAACAGATGAAAAGACGCCAATTTATAAAAGGGATGGGTATCAGCTCGGCAGTCATTGCCACAGGACCCGTTCTCGGAAAAAATGAATCGCAACAATCGGCTCTGCCAAACTATAGTTATGGAGATGTGAAATCGCTCGCCGATGTGATTTCGCAGGAAGGCCTGGTGGTAATCAGGCTTGCCATAGCCGACAACCCGGAAGTGGAGGGCCATCTGTTAAGTGGCAGGATCATAGTGAGAAATGCAGAAATTGAAAGGATCCGCTCCTATTTCTTCGAAAGTGATGAAGAGTTGGAAACCATTGATGCTTCCTTTGAGACTGTCAGCATGGGAAGCGACAGGGAGGTAGTGGTTCTCTGGCTCAAGGATGCCTCTGAAAAGAGCAGTGTACGAATCACAGGAACTGACAATATACAGTTTACACTGGGAGACCTCCTTGATGTTGGGGAGCTGGCTTTTCAAATGGAAGGTGTAAGCATCCGGACTAACTTTCTGTTGGACCGGGAAATTGGAGCGATCAGCCTTGCTGATTTTGGAGCCAAAGAACCAGGCGAAAATTTCAGTTTTGTGGCCATGGCCGACCCCCAGGGAGGTCTGCCCGATGATGCCAAACAACTGAAAACCAGGATGAAAATCCACAATGCTTTTATTGAGGAGAGCGTGGAACTGGCAAATAACCTGGATTTCGATCCGCTTTTTACCGTGGTGGCCGGAGATGTTTGCGATGACTGGGGCTATGAAAAGGACCTGGCTCAGATGAATGCCTTCCTTTCAAAACTCAAATCCCCGGTCCTCTATGGAATCGGGAACCATGAAACCCTGCTGAGATCCGAATTTGGTCCCGGCTACAACATGGAACCCTTCAGCAACTATCTTGCTGCCCAGAAGGCCATGAACGGACTCGATAAGCTACTCTATTCCTTTAATGCAGGCAAGTGGCACTTCATTGTCTGGCCCGATCCCCTCAGAACGAATTTCTGGGAAACCCATCCCCACTATTTCTACTGGCTGGAAAGGGACCTGGATCAAAACTGGGGAAGACCAACCATGTTATTCCAGCATGTTCCCCTCCAGCCCATAGGCATCACACCCCACATCAACTATGCCGAATCTGTCTATGTAAGAAAAACTTTTCTTGATATCCTGGCACGGCATGGAAATGTGAAATACATACTCAGCGGACACGTCCATATCCCTGTGAAAGCATCCTTCAAAACAGCCATTAAAATGAGGGGGATCAACCTGATCAACCTCCCCGCAGCCGGTTACCGTCCACGCTCCTTTGGGGAAGAAGATTATTACGGCGGTCCCAGCCAGGGAATTGCCCTGGTTCATATCCAGGGTGAGCAGGCCAGCGTCCAGTATAAAACGGTTACTGAAGAACTGTTCGAATATCCTGCTCAGCTGCCCGAATTTGATGAGCAAGCCTACCCGCTATGGCTGTCTGAAAAGTGGGAATTACCGGCGGCCACAAGCTTTATCAACGGAAGCTTTGAGGATGGTCTTGAGGGTTGGGCCAAAAGATATGTATATACCGAAGATGCACACCCTTCCAACCTGCGCGAAGTAAGGCCAGCAAACGGGAAAGAGGGTTCTGCTCTCTACCTCTTCTGCAAACGAAGGGGCTACCAGGCACCCGGACAGGACCGGCTTCCTCAGGACATTAACCGGCTCATTCAGGCCGTTGAAATTCCGAAGGGATCAGCACCCACTGTCAGTCTCAGCTACCAAATTGACGGAGAAAATACCGACCCGGAAGGTCTAGCCGGTGGCTATGTCCTTGTAGAAGGCTACGCCGGAAGCAACCGGGTGCACAAGCTCATGTATTCGGCCCGAAAAATCTGGGTCAACAACTGGGGTGCCCGCAATCTGAACAAGGAGGTCCCCTACCATCACTTTGGATTGGATGGTAAGGCTGACACCTGGCACAGAAGCACCCTCAATATTGCCAGCGATTTTGAAAAGTCCGAAACGGGAAAAAGCTACAGCGATCTTCAGGTCGACCGCCTGGTAATCACCCTGGGTGTCTGGAACCTCAATGATGGGGAAGAACAGCCCTTTGGCATCTACTTCACCGACCTGAACATGGTGACAGGGTCAACAGCCGGCAGCACCACCGATGGTGTCCCCATCGTGGAAAAAGATGATAAAGATATCTGGTGGCTGAATAAACTTTGGCCCTGGAAACACGCCTCAGGCGAACACCGCTACATAATTGCCACACAGCATCCGGAACAGGTCCCTTGACCCCCTAAATCGGCATCCCAAAGCCAAAGAAGAAACCATGGCTCTTTAGGTTTGTATATACATACTCAAACCTGAGAACCATATCATAGTAGCTGATCACATCCACTCCTAATCCCCAGGAATACAGCATTTTATTGTTGTAAGGATTGTAATCCCCATAGAATTTGTCTTTCATATAACCCGCATCGGCTATCAGGTTAATATAAAACGCATAAGGCACATTCCTGAACTTGCTCTCTGCATACTTCTCTTTTCGGGCCTTCATTACATTGGGCTTGACCACATTGAATTTCAAATTGCTCCGGAAATAGTACATTTCGTCACCACGTAAGGCATAATAGTCATAGCCCCGCAGGAAATCTTCCCTCGAAGTCAGGTTCTTCTTAAAGAAATAGGGAATGTTTTCACTGGATGAGGTCACCAGTTTAAACATTTCGGCAGTATACCACCGATCACTTATCTGCTGGTAGAAATGCATATCCACACCGTAATAGAAATAATCCACATCATAGGATAAAATCCCCAAACCATGCTTGTTTACATAACCCTTCATATAATTGCCTTTAAGCGGATAAGCATGGTTATTCCTGCTATCATACTTATACTCAATATAAAGGCTCACGAAATTAACAGCTTGTTTTCCCTCCGGCAGAAAGCTGGCTATGGATTCTTCCTGGGTTCTTTCATACAGGGCGTCCGAAATCTGAATATGATGGGCTGACAGCCTGACCTTGCTGTAATTATAAAGGCCTGGCCTGGCTTTTAAGGTGCTCACAAAAGAATAGTCTTTCATGCTCTCCTTTTCAAAAATGATTTGTCTCTGGTTTTCGAGCGAGCCATACTCCACAACCGTCGAGTTTCTGTACGCCGCACCTAAAAGCAGGCCGATCTTTTGCCCTTTCCCTACCCATGGAACCATATAACCCAGGGCAACTCCCTGCGAAGAACCCAGGTACGCTTTCATCGAAGCCTGATGACCCAGACCCCATAGGTTGTTGTGACTTGCGAACAATCCCTGGGTAATTTGTGATAGATCCGGATTCTGTAACCATTCATTAAAATTGGGATAATCCAGCTGAATCACCGGAAACACCCATAAATACCAACGTTCCTTTACATCAATATGAAGCTTATAATCCTGTCCATCGATGTGTTCAAGATAAAGATCAGCTGTCAGAAACAGTTTGGTGTTGATTATATTTTCACGGCTGTACTTCATTCTCACCACCACTTCGCTGGAATCCTTCCGGCTAAAACGTTTCTGCCCAAAGGCCTTCGAAACACCCTCTCGCCGGTCAAAAGTCGCCAGGCTGTCACCCGGAAAAAAATCCAGCTCCCTGATGATTATCTGTTCTTTTGTTTTATCATTTCCTGTAACTTCTATCCGGGAGACTTTCACAAAGGCTACAGGGAAATATTCAGGCAGATGTATATCCCCATCCATATTCTGAGCCATCAATTGGCCACTGAAGCATGTGGATAATATGATGATCAAAGCACCATTCAGGAAAATAATTATAGCTTTTTTCATAAGGGTTCTCTCAGCAGGGTGAAATTTCATATAAGATAAACAAGCTTATGGAAAGTAGCAAAACCCTGAAGTAGATGAAAATAGTCTGCGGTGGCTTATTCCATTACCTGAATTCAATCCAGTCTACTGAGAAGAGATCATCTCCCTTCCCATCAAATACAAGCCAAAGGGCATGCACCCCTTCCACATGATCGGCTTTGGCCTCTACCTCAAGCCAGGTCGTTTCTGTGGCACCTTCCGCTGCTTCATTGATGCTTACATAAGCAATCTGTGGACCCCAGGGCATATCTGCCTTCACACTGATCCCTCCGGGGCTCAGACCGGGTTTTACCCTAAGCCGGATGGATTCCACCCCGCTTTTGAAATCCACATATTTGTATGCAGCCTTGTCCTGGTCCCTGATTCCTCCCAGTTCCTCGTTATCCCCCGCACACATACGAATCCTCACATTTCCATAAAGCTGGCAGGCATGCTCGGCCGGGATCCGGGAAGTGGCTGGTAGCGGCGGACCTGCACCCTGACTGGTCATAGGCACTTCATCGATGGAACCATCTTCATTGAAAAAGATCGGTTCAATGCAAGCCTTACGCATCATTTTACTGTTGTGGGTGGCCCGGTGATAAAATACATACCATTGTCCCCCAAACTCCATGATGGAGCCGTGATTGTTCCAGTTTCCAGGGTCGCAGTGATCGTTATCCACGATTACTCCGCCATATTCGAACGGACCCATTGGCGAAGTGCTTGTGCAATACCCTATACAGGTGGGCATGTCGGCACGACCCAGGTGGGCGTATAGCAGGTAGTAAATACCCTCTCGCTTCACCATATGGGCCCCTTCGTGAAAAAAGTGATCCTTCTCATTTATAACATTCTCATCGAGCGTAGACAAATCCAGGGTCCGCATATCGGGATTCATCTTAGCCATCTTCACCGAGCTCTGTCCCCATATATAGTAGGCCTGACCATCATCGTCCATGAATAAACAGGGATCGATCTGATTGTGATTACCTGTATTGATCGCAGTTGCATTCTCAAAGGGACCCGTCCTGCTGGCAGATGCAGCCACCCCTTCGGCGAAAACGGGGTCGGGCTGACAGTAGTACAGGTAAAAGCTGTCTCCCTTTACGACGCAGTCGGGGGCAAAGAGCAGGGCATCGCTGTATCCCACCTGGTCTGCTTCTCCTTTAGAGTAAAAGCTGTTCTCATGGAGCGTCCAGTCCAGAAGGTTGTCTGAAGACAATACATTATATTTATGGGAGCAGTAATAATCCACGCTTTCATCCACCGATCCATAGATATAGAGTTTGCCATCGTCCCACACCTTTGCAGTTGGGTCGGCCATATAAAGACCCGGTGGTACAATAGGATTCTGGGACCAAATTAAAACGGGCAAACAGATCAATACCAGGATCAGCTTATATATGGGCTTTCGACTTATTTGCATATCGGGATTATACTGCAGGTTCCGGACCGTAAATAAGCACACCACTCATGTGCAGTCCATAACCCTTCACAGGATCCCTGAGTACAATCTTCACCTGGTGGGGTCCGTCGGGCAGACTGTATTTCCATGCAATTTCGTGCTTTCGCTTACTGAAGTGGGTGGGCATCACAGTCTCTTCGTACAAGGCACCATCGATATACACCTCCACTTTCAAATCAGCATCAGCCATAGAAGGATCCTTGGTCGCATTTCCTCTCACTACAAAACCCTTGCCTTCAAAATCAAATTCATAGGAGTGCTCATCTTCAGCAGTCAAATTCTTACCTCCCCATCCCAGGTTAATTATTCTCACAGGGTAATGCCCTTCGAATGCCCTTTCAAACTTCACTGCTACCGGCTCCTGCATGGGAATCACCACCTCATTGCCGCCTGCTTTTCCGCCATTCAAACAAACCATACCCAGAGCCTGGCGAAAACTCATGTCGTAGGTGTCATTCAGCGAAATGGTAGTATATTTGAAGTCCATATCTTCCACCTTATCCAGACCCTGTTTCCAATAATCAGGAATGGCATCATAACCCAGGATGGTACCCAGGATTCCGCCTGCACTTGCCGGGTTGCAGTCTGAATCCTGCCCACAGCGTGTGCTGATATCCAAGGTTTTACCAAAATCTCCTTCCCCATACAACATACCAATGGCAATGTAGGCGGCATTGATTTTTGCATCGATGTTAAAAGGACGAAAAACGCCGTCGGGACAACCAATGTCGGACGACCACTTCTTCTCCACTTCAAACCAGGTTCTTTTCCAGTCGTCGGGAAACTGCTTGTGCCAGATAATCACATCGTGCACACACTGGAAGAACTGGCTCTCTTCGGGAATGGTCCGAAGTGCCTCAGAAACAATGAAATCAACATCATCCGAATAAAAGGAGAGCGAATACATGGCAGCTACATAGACACCGCCATACCAGCCATCACCGTAGTTCATTATATGTCCCACGCGGTCGCACACCTCCGAAGAGGAATTCACCATGCCCGGGTTCATCAGTCCGGCAAAATCAGCCTCAATCTGGAAATCAATGTCATCGGCATGTGGATTATTCTCCCAATGCCCGGTGGCAGGTGGCTCCATCCCTGAAAGAATATTATAGCGCGCAGCCTGGTTGGCATGCCAGAGCATATAGTCTGCATTGGCAAATGCATTGGCATGAGAGATGGCGGGTGCATCCAGTCCCTCTTTTTCAAAAATATCCACGAAAGTGAGGTCCATATATATGTCGTCATACAAACCCGGCGAATTGTTATAGTACCACTCCATCCTGCTTTCGTCCCATACAATGGGAATATAGTCCTGTATCATGGTTCCATTATACTGAAATTCGGTGGGTCCGCCGTAAGTACAACCAATGACCTGGCCGGCCCAACCACCCTTGATCTTATCCAATAACACATCCTTGGAAAGGGTTATTTCGGCTGGATATTTGTGTTGTGTATGGGGATTTTTTCCTGTATTCCCGGCACATGAGACCAGCAGGGCTGTAATTACAAGAGAGATCAATCCATAGATTTGAAAGTGACGCTTCAATGCTTTCATGCTATCTGAATTTTAGTAAAGATTTAGTTTCAAAAACTCATCAGTTTGCTCTCTGGATGGGATTGAACTCTGGGCACCCATGCTCTGAACCGAAAGGGCAGCTGCCGCATGTGCTATAAGCGTCGCTTCTTCCATTGATAATCCTTCAGACAGGGCAACGGCAAGCTGGCCATTAAAGGTATCTCCGGCTGCAGTGGTATCGGCAGCTTCAACCTCAAAGCCAGGGATCAACCTGGCTAATCCACTTTGCGGATCAGAAACAAAAGCACCTGCCGAACCCAGGGTAATAATCACCGTATTTACGCCGCGTTTATGAAGGACCCCGGCTGCCCTGAGCGCATCGTCTTCTCCCTCCACCCTGATTCCGGTGAGCCTTTCTGCCTCAGTTTCGTTTGGCGTTATAATATGAACCCCCGAAAGGATCTCATCAGACAATTCTGCTGCCGGGGCAGGATTCAGAATCACCTTTGTTTTAAACTCCCCGCAAAGGCAGATTGCCTTTTCCACTGTCTTAAGGGGAGTCTCGAGCTGAACCAGCATGTAACTGGCCTCAACAAAAGCTTCCTCAGCCTCATCCAGATCATCGGGAAGCAAGAGTGCGTTGGCACCGGAAGCCACGGTTATGGCATTTTCTCCCCTGGCCGATATGGTGATCATCGCGATTCCTGAAGGAACACCCTTGCAAATCTTGATATCCTCGGTATTAATATTATCCAGTTTATAGCCTTTTAACGCTTCTACTCCATAGCTGTCGTCACCCACAGCAGCGATGAAAACCACATCGCCTCCGGCACGGGCAGCAGCAACTGCCTGGTTAGCCCCCTTTCCTCCGGGGAAGGTCATAAACTCGCCTCCAAGGAGGGTTTCGCCAGGGCGTGGAATCTCAGGCACTTTGATAATCAGGTCAGTATTCGAACTACCAACCACAAGGATTTTTTTCATCTGTCTTTTTTTTTAATCAAGCCTACATCAGTCTGGCAGCAATGATCAATCCGAGTCCCAGGAGAAAAAACAGGAACATGGCCGTCAACATTCCTTTAAGCCCCTCAGCCTTCCCAAATTCCTTCCATATAAATACTCCCCAGAGTGCCGCGATGAGGGTAGCTCCCTGTCCCAGTCCATAAGAAATAGCCGGTCCGGCCTGACCTGAAGCAATTATATTAAAAGTAAAGCCCAGGCTCCATATTATGCCACCGAGGATACCTATCAGGTGCAGTTTGGTATCGCCTTTTTTTAGGTAGTCCCTGTAGGTGACCTTCTCGCCCGAGATCGGCCTGTACATAAAAAAAGTATTCCAGAGGAAATTGGATATCAGAAGTCCAAGGGCAAAGATCACAGAAGCCGTATAGGGAGTCAGTTTACCCGCCTCGGGAACAGCAAAATTGCCGGCCATAGACCTGGCTACCAGGTAGTAGAAAAAACTCATGAGTATACCACCCAGTATGGCAATAATCAGGCCCTTTGAAACCCCGGAACTATTCCCCTCACTTTTCTTTTTATAAGCCAGCGCGTTTATAACAATAGCCACCGTTACCAGGGCCACTCCAATAAATAGGATGAGCGGATTTCCCTCAGGTTTGGCCAGGTAATTAAGAACTACCCCAATCACCAGGGCCAGTCCGATACCCACCGGGAAGGCAACTGCCATTCCGGCAATGTTAATGGCCACTACAATCAGCAGGTTGGCAATATTAAACACAGCCCCTCCCAGCAGCGCAGAGCCAATGGCTTTTCCATCGGCCTGGGCAAGGTCAGCCAGGAAGCTTCTTCCCTCCTCGCCGCTGCTGCCCATGGTAAAGGCCAGGACCAGGGAGAGGATCAGGACCCCCAGGGAGTAGTCCCAGTAGAAAAGCTGGAATGCCCATTTTTTTGAAGCCATTTTCTGGGTGTTGGCCCAGGATCCCCAGCAGAGCATGGTGATCACGCACATGAGGACAGCAACGAAGTAAGATTGGATTATCACCATATTAGTTGGGTAGTTAGGTAGTTAGGTAGTTAGGTAGTTAGGTAGTTAGGTAGTTAGGTAGTTAGGTAGTGGGTTAGTGGGTTTTAAATGTAATAATTTTTGCCTTTCCTGAGAGTCCGGCCGGAATCAAATCATATTCCTCACGAGGAATCGTTTCGAAGGGATAGGTCCATGCATTGGGCAGGCGGGTGACATTGGTCCTGGTCCGCCGCTCCCCCTTGGGAAGCCTGGCATCCCCGGCCAGTCCGTTTGCCCAGGTATTGGCCACATCAATTCTCAGACTATTCACCCCTGGCTTCAGCTTATCACTAATTTCTACCCGGAACGGTTTCTTCCAGAGAATCGCAAGTTCCTCTCCGTTCAGAAAGACCTTTGCCACCTCAACCACATCCGACAGCTCCAGGAAAATTCGATCATCCGGGATCCCGGGGGCATCCCATTCAAATTCATTTTCATAAGTGGCAATTCCGGAAAAAAACCGGATTCCATCCTCGCTTCGTTTGTTCCAGGATATGAGTGAGTCAAAGACTACCTGTCCGGCTCCGGCCGACGCTTCCGGGAAATTCACCAGCCAGGGTCCCTCTATGAGTTTTGTATTTCTAATTTTCTCATCCTGAAACCACACAGGCGGATGCCCCGGCTGCAGTTGAGCTGTCCCTTCACCATTTTCTACAGGAGACAATACAACAAAGATGGATCCCCTGGCATCCAACTGCAAGGCTAACTCGATGCCTGACTCAAGATCCTTTGCCAGTGCTTCATACATCAGTCCGCTTGCCGGATCCCAGTATTCTGCCTTTTTACCCCTCTGTCTGAAAAAAGCGCTGCCCGATACCGGCATGTTCACCGAATTACGAATGAAATAAATATCTGCATCCCCATAACTGCGGTGGATAAAATCCAGGGAGCTGTTCTCCACAGATCCACTGAAATCAAAATCAGGACCGATTCCCTTCTGCATAAGAATGGAACGAAGTTCCTCTCCATTGAAAACTTCTCCCTTTCCCACAGTTTTATGGCTTACACTTTTTCCGTCACAATTACCCCAAAGCTTTTCAGCCATATCACGCACCTCCTGATCTCGTTGCTTCCAGTTATACAGGCCATGACTCCTCTCGGGTTTGGGTCCAACCACTGTGGCACCTGCCTCCACCAGGTTCCCGAGCTTTTCCAGGATCTCGGGTTGCATATAGCGTTCATCGGGTAAAACAAGCAGGGCATAACTCTGACCATGCGATAAAACCAGCCTTCCATCCTCCACCATAAGCTGATTGAGAAGAATATCCGAATTGCAAACGTCATAGTCATAGCCAAATCCCAATCCCTCTATCAAATGTTTTGCAGGAACAAAGTTAGGAACCGAGTCTCCATAGTAAAAGAGCACATCACCCACAAAATTCCCCTGCTGAAGCATGTAGGAACACCTACCCAGGTAGTCCATAAAAGGTTTGGCCATGGGCCACCAGATGCGGTTTTCATTAATCAGGGTGCCAAAGGCATAGGCCCAGCCCGGGGTCCCTGCCTCTTCGGGGGTATGTGGCCATGTATGGAAATTTATACGGTTCAGGCCTTCGCAAAAGGCCCTGTCGGCCGTGGGTTTCAGGTCGCCCGGACCCTCATTCCACAGGTGGGTACCCGTAAAAGCTTCTGCCTCCACATATTTCCGGTTGTATATGTGTGATGCACTGGCTACCCCTTTTATAACCTGGTTGTCAATCTGGTAATGCTTCTTGCGCTCAGGTTCCATCCCGGACCAGAAATCGGAATTTTCAGGAATATGCCAGAATTCACCCCTTGGAAAACTCAATGAACCGGATGAAAGCAATGACTCGAAGGGACAATTGTGCAGGGGCATTCCGGGACCGGCGGCCTCGGCCACAAAACCTACTCCGTGCGCTTCGCAGATCTCCCGGGTCCGCTGGTAGTGATTCTCAATGATCAGGTCAGACAGAACCCTTCTGAAATCATACATAAACCTGCGGCTGATCTCCGGGTCTTCAAGGGTAATCCCCTCTAATACTGGCAGGTAAGGCATCATGTTGTATCCCATCCTTTCCTGAAACTCCGCAGCCATTGTTGGGGTCCACAACTGGCCCTGAACCTCATAACTATCGGTATAGAAATAGCTTAAGCCTGACTCCCCGATGGGCTTTCCAAGTGATTTCTCAAGCTTCTCAATGAAGTAGTTGATATGCCTTTCACTGGCCTCTGCATTAAAATGATCAATCATAGGACCATGAGAGTTAGGCGTACTCGAAATCATGGGCTGACCCGTATTGGTACAAATATAGCGAACCACTGTCCACTCCCCTTCGGGAACATCCCAGGTAAGCAATCCGGAGGTATCCATCTTCCCACCCAGGTCGATCACACTCCCATCTATTTTTCCATGGGCACCCTGGGAAACAGGCCAGGCAAGAACTGCCACCTCTGTGTAAAATTCGGGTAGTCCGTTTTCGTCAAGTGGTATAAAAGCCTTCTTTTCCCTGCCCTTTTTCCCAGCCATGAGAGGAAGCTCGGGAAAGGCCAGGTGTATACTTTTTTCTCCAGGTCCGGATACGCTGAGTCTTGAATCGAAGAGACCCATGGTCTGGTGTTCGGGAAGGGTCCATGCCCCGCCTGCATTCCATCCGCTGGCAATTATAAGTCCCAGGTCAAGCTCAAGTCTTTCTGCCTCATTGATTGCAAAACAGATGGCCTCCACCGACTTTTCTCCCATGAAGGAAGGTCCGGCCGGCACAATCCCGGCCTCATCCACCACGCTGCGCACATCCCAGATATCAAAACCACCCATTCCCATGCGCTTTGCCTCTTCCATCTCACGGGTAATCTCCTCCAGCTGGAAGTTTCCGTCCACCCAGTCCCAAAGTGCCCTGGGACGGGCCTCAAGGGGTGGTGAAATAAAGCCCTCCCGGAGCTGATCCACATCACTTTGTTCTGAGTTCTCACATGCAAACAGCAATAAAACAGCTACCAGCGCACAATAGAATCCAATTTTTCGGTTCATTATAAAAGTTGCTTAATCCATGTTAAACTGCTTCCGAATATACGCCATCATCATATGATGATACGCACCGGGCAATCCGTGTCCAGATTCCGGGTAAACGAAGTATTGCTTAGGAACGGTCAGCTGATTATAAGCCGCAAAATTAATGTGCGGCGGACAGGTCTTGTCTATGAGTCCCACCGACATAAAAAGAGGTGCCTTAATCCATGGCGCCAGGTTCTTGATATCGATATAACTCAGGGTCTTGTATATATGATCTTCAGGTATCTCCGGGTGCTGCTTAAAATATTCGAAAAACTCTCCTGCAGGCCATGAAGCCACTTTGAAATAATCCCTGAAATCAGACAGGAAAGGCACATGAGGTACGCAAAGATCAATACGTTCATTGTCGAGCGCAGCAGTGGCAAAACTAAGAGCTCCACCCTGGCTCCCACCTTCTACAGCAAGCCTGGATGTATCCACCTCATCACGCGAATAGAGAAAATCCACCGCCCTGACACAGTCCATGTAAGCACCCCTGTAGATGTAAGTTTCTTTGTCATCCACATGGTGCAAAATGTACCCTGGAAAACCCGGATCAACATGATCTTTGCTGTTCCCGTGACCCCTGACATTCAGGGCCAGTGACACCATATCATCTCCCTGGTAAAGATTGCCAGGCCCCTTGCTGCTGCTATATCCCTGTACATGCAACATAGCGGGATAAACACCCTCCTTAACCGGGCGCATATACCAGCCGCGTATAAGGACATTCCCCAGGGAACGCATCTCCAGGAGATAAACCTCACGCGTTTCTGTGCAGTATTCTTCCTGCCGTATAAGTTTGAACTGGGGAGCCACGGCATCCAGTTCCCTTCTTGCCCTCATCCAGTAATCGTCAAAATCGTCGGGGCGATCCAGGGGTGAAACTACCTCCTCGGGGCTAACCCCAATGGCAAAGTCCGATCGCTTATTATCTAATTCACTATTAAGGATTACCGATACATTGTAAAAACCCGGATCCAGTTCACCAAATTCAAGCAGGGTCTTCTTTGAACTACCTGATCTGACCTTCACGGGATAGGTAGCATTCATTACTTTCTCTCCGAAATCATTTTGGGCCTCAACCACTAATTCACCCTTTAAACTGCTCTTCAAGTCATTCTCCACAAGCAAGGTCACACTCACGGGTCCCCCGTCAAGAAACAGGTGATCCTCTCGCTCCATAACCGGCCTAACCGTCACCAGCTCATCCATCCCAATCACAGAAAGGGCAATGGGACCAGACACTATCCCTCCGCCACCTCCACCATCATAGACCCTCACTGCAATGCTGTTCTCCTGGTCCCATAACACCATGTCAACAGGAATCTTATAGGCCCTCGCCTCGCCATACCCGGTCACATAGTCGGGAGGCATCTGCCCTGTCTGCCCTATAAACTGGCCATTCAGGTAGGCCATATCCGAATCATCAATACGTCCAAGATAAAGAACAAAGCCACCCATTTCTTCTGCCTTCTGCTTCAGAGAGGTAGGAATAATTACCTTTTGCCGGTACCAGGCATAGCCATCATATGTGCTGTAACCCTGATTCTCCCAATCCGCTCCTGCTTCGATAGTTTCCCAATCAGAATCGTCATACGCCGGGGTAGCCCACACCGGATCATCCCCGGTTTTAAACTTCCATTCAAATTTCAGCAGGTTTTGGGCTTCCAGATTGGATGTAAGCAGCAGCGCTGCAATCACAATAAACAGGTACTTTCTCATTTTCTTTCGACTTTATGGACTTTACAGACTTTACGGACTTTACAGACTTTACAGACTTTACAGACTTTACAGACTTATTCCGTGATTCTCGGCCAGTCATCCGAACAAAATGAACTGGCAGGGAGACCCTCCCAGTTGCTCAGGTTGGGCACGGCCTTATTGGTCCAGGCATATCTGACAGCCACCGGTTTAGGCACCTTTGGGCTTCCCACCAAAACCGTACTTCCGTCCACTACCGCTTTAGCGGGATAATAAATCCGGTCCTCCCCGGCAATCTCAAAATGGGTAAGCGGACCGCCCACCGACTGAAGCCCTTTCCCCGTATGGTCGAAACTGACACGGATGGTATTGCCCTCGATGGCAATTTCTTTGTAGAGCGGACCTGAAAATACAAGTTCCTGTCCGTAATCTTTCGCCAGGGCCCAGAGCGCCAGCCTTTTTCCAACATCCCGCTTATTGGTGGGATGGATATTTTCAGGATTCCCGATATCCAGCGTCACAGCCATTCCTGTATTCTCAAGGCTTGACAGCGTTAAAAACTGAGCCTCTCTAAGTTCTGCACTGCTGTACTCCGTCCCGTATTTATAAGGTGCCAGCTGCACAAAATAAAAGGGAAAATCACCAAGGTTCCACTGCTTTCTCCAGTCAGTAATCATCCCCGGGAAAATGGTCCGGTATTGGACCGCCCGGCTCACATTGGCTTCACCCTGGTACCAAATAGCTCCTTTGATGGCAAATTTGGTCAATGGGTGCAGCATCCCATTATATAATACAGATGGTGTATTGGGATTGCTCAGCTGCGGAATTGAAGGAAATATGCCTGACACCCGGTATTTCCATTTTCCGGCCAGTAAAACCGGATCCGCACCCGGATCCCCCTTAGGGTAGATCCGAAGCTGCTCTGGCTTACCGCGAAAACCACCTTCCCCATATGTATTTACGATCCTGGCAGACAAAACCATAGCACTATGTTTTACATATTCTCCGGGTATGTCATATACCCTCATATCATCCCAGTCGTCCACCTTTCTCATGGAGCCCACCTCCTGTCCGTCCAGGAAAGTAAGATCCATCTCATCGATATTTCCCAGTTCGAGTACCAGGTTCTCACCCACCCAGGCCTCGGGAACCACCACTTGCCTGCGCGCCCAGACAACCCCTTCAATCGTTCCCATCTCCTCAAGGGTGGTCCATTCGACAGGGGTTTCCAGCTCGATCCACTCAGAATCATCATATTCAGGCTTCATCCATCCTTCACGGATTCCTATGTTACCCGGGAACTCAAAATCCATCATTTCCTCTTTTACCTTAAGGATACTATCCATGGAGGCCTCGGCCTTTTCCAGCTCTTCATCTGTCTGGCTATAAAGCACATCCATCTGATCGTCGAAGACACCAAAGGTCCGAAGCATTTCCCTGCTGGTCCAGGCCTCTGAAACGGTCCCTCCCCAGGAAGTGTTGATCAAACCCACAGGCACATCCAGCTTTTCATTCAGGTATTTACCGAAGAAATAACCCACAGCGCTGAAATCCACTGCTGTGGCCGGAGAGCAAACTGACCAGCTGCCATTTACATCATCCTTTGGCCTTGCGGCAATCCTTTTCTCCACCTGGAACAACCTGATATCTGGATGGTTAGAAGCAGGCACTTCAGAAGGAGCAGATTCAGCCTTTATCAGGGGCCACTCCATATTGGACTGACCCGAACAAACCCAAACCTCGCCCAACATCACATTTTTAAGAACCTTAACTTCGTCCGCTTCAATTGTAATTTCATAGGGACCTCCGGCAATTGCAGTATTTACCTCAACCAGCCATTTACCATCTTTATCGGCCTTCACCTTGTATTTTTCTCCATTCCAGCTGGTGCTCAGCTCCACTTTCTCGCCCGGAGCTGCCCAACCCCAGATATTTGCAGTGCTGTTTTGCTGCAACACCATATGATCCCCGATAATTGAGGGGAGTTTCAAACCAGATCCGGATACAGCATCCACCAGGAAAAATCCCAGGACGACAATTAAAAATCCTCTTAAATATTCTCTCATCACTTTCAACTTTACAGACTTTACAGACTTTACAGACTTTACAGACTTTACAGACTTTACAG
>CAZRPW010000006.1:30092-81236 GCA_964601975.1 uncultured Bacteroides sp. | reverse complement strand
TTCATATCCCCAATCTTTACAAACTTTACAGACTTTACAGACTTTACAGACTTTATAGACTTTACAGACTTTACAGACTTTACAGACTTATTTTATAGGCTATAATAGCTTTCCCATGCCTGAGGTAGAGAACGCCATCGTGTATCATGGGGTGTGCCCAGTGCTGCTCACTGCCAAGCATCACTTTCGTTTTCCCAAGCACCTGAAATCCGGCTGGATCGGCCTTAACAAGTGCCAGTTCTCCCTTGTCACTGTAGCAGAACAACATCCCATCGGCATAGATTACCACCCCTTTACCTATTTCTTTTGACACATACATTTCCTTTCCTGTTTCCCACTCCAAACAGCGCCATTCCCTGGCTTTGTCGCCAGACGAATAAAGATAACCATCGATTACTACTGCACCGCCCATACGGCTGTCCATGGTCTCCTTGTACCATGTCTCTTCAACGGCCGATCCGTCCTGGTTTAACTTCAGTAATCCACCTCCCTTTCCATAACCGCTGAAGTAGAAAATTGAACCTTCATAATAAACAGGGGTATTGGCATGAACAGCCCATTGATTGACATGAGGGTGCGACCAGAGTAAAGCTCCGCTTTTGGCATCCAGGCCCATCAGGTGTTCTGCACTGTGGGTTGCCAGCATCTTCCTTCCATTATGTTCAAACAAAAGAGGCGTACAATAAGCCGAAAGTTCTCCTTTACCTTTGCTGCTCCAGATCAGCTCACCGCTGTGCCTGTTCAACGCAACTACATTATAATTCTTTCCTCCCGGGGTGATATAGATCACATCCCCATCCACTACAGGTGTTTCATTCATACCCCACTGGATATTGGATCCGTCAAAATCTTTAAACAGGTCCTTGCTCCAGAGAACAGAGCCATCGGCAGTGCTGAAACAATAAAGCTTGCCCATGCCACTCTCCATGTAAATCTTCTCCCCCACGATCACCGGCGTTCCCCTGGTTCCATACCAGCTTTCTGTAAACTCCGGACCATATTCCTTCTTCCAGACCAGCTTGCCTTTCAAATCAAATTTGAAAATGATTCCCGTTTCCTCAATCATTCCGGCTGTATATACAAAGCCATCTGCAATCGCTGCAGAGGAATGCCCCTGTCCAAGTCCTTCGTATGACCAGAGTATTTCGGGTCCATCGACAGGCCAGGTCCTCAATAAACCATTTTCCTTGTAAATTCCATTTTGTGTTTCTCCGCGCCAGCGCGTGGGTTCCTGCGAATATCCTGCGGCTGCAAGGGCTATCAGGATAGAAAAAGTAATCAGTCGATTCATATTTGTTATTTTATGTTTATGCATTGGATTTTGACCAAAAATAACACTAATCACCCTTTATGCACTGTCTTTCAACGGCTCTGTGAGTTATTCAGAATGAGTCTACAGAAGTCCCCTCAATAAACGCACCCATTTGAAAATTAACATCATAGGAATTGCATTTTTGATCACCTCAGATACAGCCCGGTAATTATTTTGCGCATAATTTGCATAATAACCTTTTTTAGTTATAAATTTGACACTTAAGTTATTTACATAATAATTCGATTTATACCCGATTAAATTTTATTAATCACCAAATGACGGATAAGGCACATTACGCTGTGGTCTCAGGAGAACTTGCCCCTGGCTCAAGAGTTAGCGATGAGCAGTTCAGCAAGATTCCAGATCTGATCAGGGCGTCATTTCAAGCTGTTAACCGCCTGCTGGAAGGAAAAGGAAAGCTCAGCTACGAGATCATCCGGATGGATGAGTTTCTTGGATTGTCAGAATCTCCAAAAAATTGCATGCGCTCGGTCATCATGCTTTTCTCTGCCTTCAGATTCCTATCACACAAGGAGTTAAAAGAGAGACTCGATTTAAAAATATGCATTGGAATTGGTCCGGTCGAATTCGCCCAGAATCATCTGAGAGAATCGGCGGGAACCGCCTTTCGCACTGCTACCGATGGCAATTCAAAGATGAAACGAAGCCAGAGGATCCGCATCATCACCACAGACAAAGCACTCAACGCAGAGTTTGAGCTAAGCTGCAGCTTCATGGATATCCTGATTCATGACTGGTCCGACGAACAGGCCGAAGCCATGTTTTTGAATCTCACTGGCAAGAACCAGATGGAGATCAGCCAGATGCTGGGCATATCTCAGCCAGCTGTAAACAGAAGGCTAAAGGCAGCCCATGCCGACACCATCCAAAAATTCATAAGGCGTTTCGAACACCTGTTAAAAACCCACGAATCCTGATGAAAGCTGCTCACTGGACCGCACTGGTAATCACACTGATGGCAGCCACCTGGTTTGTCTACCGAACCAGGGACACCCAGCCCAGGATTGATACCCCCATTGATCTGAACTGGCGTTTTATCCAGGGCGATCCGGAAGGTGCCGGAGATCCGGGGTACAACGATTCCCAATGGCGCTACGTTTCCATCCCGCACGACTGGATGATCGAACAAGATGTGAACATCTCCAATCCCTCAGGAACCCAGGGAGGTTTTTACCCGGGAGGCATAGGCTGGTACAGGAAAAGCCTGGACCTTAGCGACTACCAGGACAAAGAACAGTTTTACCTGCTCTTTGAAGGGGTATACCATAATGCCGACGTATACTTCAACGGAGCCCTGCTCGGAAGACACAACTATGGCTACTCCAGTTTCTACCACGAAATAACAGAGTTGATCAGGACCGATACCCTGAATGTAATTGCGGTTCGAACCGACTGCAGTGACATGCCTCATGACAGATGGTACTCTGGCGCAGGAATATTCAGACCGGTCCGACTGATCGCCACCTCCCCGATCCACATTCCTATCTGGGGATCTTTTATTTCGACCAGCATAGACAGTACCGGAGATGCAGCACTGCAGGTATCGCTTGAAATCACAAATCAGGGCCGAAGGGGAAGTCGTTTCGAGATCCTGTATGACATTGTTGATCCGGAAGGAAGGCTGGTGGCCGAAGGCAGAAGCACCAGTTATATTGAAGCAGAACAGACCGATACGGCTTACCATACTTTTCAAATTGAAAAACCCCGGCTCTGGTCGCCCGAATCACCCGAGCTTTACGAGGTGAATTGCTACCTGATGGATAGAAACAAACAGATCGATCATACCAGGACCAGGATTGGAATCCGTTCAGCTGAATTTGATCCCGATCACGGTTTTATCCTGAATGGTAAAAAGAAAATGCTGAAGGGAGTATGCCTCCACCATGATGGGGGCGAATTGGGGGCAGCAGTCCCCATGGAGAGCTGGAGAAGAAGGCTCTCTATTCTGAAAGAACTGGGGGTAAACGCGGTGAGACTGGCCCACAATCCACATAGTCCTGGCATGCTGGACCTGTGTGACGAGATGGGTATCATGGTAATTGATGAAATGTATGATAAGTGGGAAGAGTCCTGGCCAGACCGCGATTTTAATCACGATATGGCCGATAATTGGGAGAGCGACCTTGCCAATTTTGTTCGGCGCGACAGAAACCACCCCTCTGTGATTCTTTGGAGTGTTGGGAACGAAACCATGGAGCAGTTATACAATCCAAAAGCCGGGGTAGAGATTTACAGCAAGTTGATGGAGCTTGTAAAATCCAATGACCCGGGCCGGGAGGTAACTTGCGCGCTCCACCCTGGAAAAGAACAGGATGGACATGAAATCCCTTCCAGCCTGATGCAGGTTTCACCGGTAGTATCTTATAATTACCGGACCGACTCATTCAATACCTGGCACAGCCAGTATCCGGAGATGGTGTTCATTGCCTCTGAAACCAAAGCCTACGGCCCAGGCAAAAAGGAAGACTATAACGTGATCGACTACTCCGACAACTCATGGAACGACATGGAGGAGTTTGTAGCCGGACAGTTTATCTGGGCAGGAATCGACTACCTGGGAGAATCAGGCGTTTGGCCCAGGCGCGGTTGGAATACAGGGCTCTTGCTTACCAATGGCTTCATAAAACCGCATGCCTGGTACATTGGATCGCAGTACAGGGAAGATCCCATCGTAAAACTCACTGTAAAAGATCCTGAGCTGGCCGATTCGCTCAATAAGCACCCCAGCTGGCAAAGCAGCTGGGCAGGAGCTCCCCTGGTGGATCACTGGACCTTTGCCCCTGAGACCGACTTTCGTGAGGTAGTAGTTTTCACAAACTGCGAGAAAGTTCAACTGAAACTGAACAATAAGGTTCTTGAATCCCTGGACCGTAGCACTTTCGCCGACGGGGTAATCCGCGCCACACTACCCTATGAACCAGGAGCCTTAATCGCAACTGCCATGTTCCTGGATGAACAAGGCAAAATCCAGGAGGTTTCCGACACCCTGCTTACTGCAGACAGACCCTATTCCCTTACGATGCAACCCGACCGTCATCAGCTTACTGCAAATAACCGGGAGGTGGTCCATATCACCACCACGGTGGTTGACAGTGCCGGGACGCTCAATCCTCATGGCAACCAGCTTGTAAGTTACACCCTTGATGGCCCGGGTCGGATCCGGGTGATTGACAATGGTGATCTGGCAGACCACAGTTCCCAGGATGCTTCTGCCCGTAAGTTAAGAAAAGGGAAACAGCTGCTGATCCTCCAGGCAGGTAATGAGCCTGGCGATCTGATTATCAGCGCCACTGCAGAAGGTTTGAAGCCATCCAAAGTAAAAATTAAAACGAAAGAATAATCGACGTGGAAAAAAGAATCGCTCCCACCATCATTGTCATCGTGATGATCATCTACCTGATGATCCAGGCCGGAGTTCTATGGTTCGTTTTCAGGCAGGAAGGCATAGGTATCTTCTGGAGTATTCTCATCGGTCTGATTCCCCTGGGGATTGCAGTCGCCCTTGTGGCTGTTTACATAGAAAGAATCCGGGAAATCAGGGAAGAAGAGAAAGATGATCTGAGTAAATATTAAATTACTTCTCCCACTTCCATCCGGAGCGCAGCTGTTCCTTCACAATTCCTCCTTTTATATGATACCTTTCAATGGTGTTCTCATCCATATTGAGATCGTCAATTAAAAAAGGGGTATCCGGATAACGCACGCTTGTGGCAATGATTTTTTCAATAACCGGCGCCGAATCTTCCAGCACAATGGTGGCTGAATACTTGTGATCTCCCCTGGGTTTAAAAACATAATCCGTGTGATGCTCCATCCCAAAAGCGAAATGCACTTCTTTCTGTTCTTCAGCCTCAAGAACCACAGAAGACTTAATGGTAAGTACTTTCATTTAGTTAAAATCTTCAATAAATTTACTTTTTTTCAATTTATAATTTAGTAATCATGGAAAAAATAATTCCCCAGTACAACACGGAATCCATCCCCGGTCAGGATTATAAACTGATCGGTATTGTAAAAGGTTCAATGATCCAGTCGAAACATATCGGGAAAGACATCTCCAATACCCTGAAATCACTGGTAGGTGGTGAGCTTAAAGGCTACTCCGAAATGCTCAATGAAGCCAGGGCCATCGCTGTAAAAAGAATGCTCGCAGAAGCCATCGACCTTGGAGCAGATGCAGTTGTAAATGTGAGATATGCCACCAGCAATGTCATGCAGGGTGCTGCAGAAATCCTGGTTTACGGCACAGCTGTAAAATATACTTAGCCGACTTTTTCGGCCGACTTGATTCCCAGGAAGATGGTGGTTCCTTCGCCCGGCACACTCTCGATTTTCATCCATCCATCGTTCGTCTGAACAATCTCATTACAGATATTCAATCCCAGTCCTGAGCCCTTCTCCCCTTTTGTGCCATTTGTGGAGACATTTGCCTGGGAATCGAGTAATTTTGGAATATGGGTCTCCGGTATACCGATCCCGGTATCGCGGATCGAAACCACCAGTTCTCCTTTCTGCTTTTTCGAAGATATGTAAATACTTCCCTTTTCAGGAGTGAACTTTATCGCATTGCTAAGCAGGTTTCGGATCACAACATATAGCTGATCGCGATCAGCATCCATGTAGTGTTCTTCACTGATGAAGACCTCAACCTTCAGCCGCTTCTCCCGAATTCCAATATTCACAAGTTCCAGGCTCTCGTCAATGAGATCCTTCAGCTGAAACTTCACAGGATTGGCCTTCAGCCTCCCGGTTTGTGAACGACCCCATACCAACAGGTTGTCAAGGAGGTTATAAGTACTCTCTGCCGAACTGGCCATCATCTGCAGAAGATCTTTGCGTTCAGCTTCGGTCATATCTGTATTTTCAATCATCATATCCAGGGCCTGCCGCGTATACCCGATGGGAGCACGCACATCGTGCCCGATAATTGAAAACAGCCTGTTCCTCGCATTCATAGCCTCCACAAGCTCCCTGTTCGATTTCTCCAATTTCATTTTCTGTTGCTCAAGCTGCCTGGAAACCGATTTCAACTCGGTAGTTCTCACATCCACAAGCTCTTCCAGGTGATTCCTTACCTTACTCAGCTCTGTGCTCAGCTTTTCCGTTTCATTTTGCAGACGGTTCGATTTATCCGCGAAAATATAAGCGTATATCATAAGGTAGGCAAACATTGCATATTGAACAAGGTAGACCGAATTGAGCAAATCAATTTCCATGAGCAGGTCATTTGCCGACCCGAAAAATAATATCATAAGGCCGATGGCAAAAGCCATAGCATGACTCCTTCCCCTTAACCAGGCCATCACCACCACATATACATAGACCAGGGAGATTAGTAAAAAGAAAACAAAGAACCATGGCATTGTAAATGAGAAGAGGCTGATGGGTGAGACCACAACTGTAGCGATGAAAACAGCCGAGATCCACATAATGGTTTTAAATGCCCACTTTGGAAAATCAAAGGGAAAGATGGACTGAATCATCAGGGTGAAAAAAGGCGCAAAAAAATAGATATTCAGAAGATCGATCCGGGCACTGGTGAGCCCGTTCAAATTCAATGTATCCAGAAAAGGAAATTCCACAATCATTCCCACGCGCATGGCCATCAGGAAACAGATCACCGCAAAATAGAGTCTGTAATGTTCAGAGCGGATCAGGTATAATCCAAGGAAATAAAAACCAATAATCAAAAAAGCCCCTATAAAAAAATGACCCCGGAAAAGGTCCTTTTGTCGCTGCTGACTCATCTGCTCCGGGAGTCCCATAACGATCCCTCCCACTATTCCACTGTTGCGATGATTAAAGTTGGATACTTTGATGAGCAATTCAGCTTCGGGGCCCTGCACGGTGCCGCTTATTAAGGGCTTATCGTATTTTACAAGTGTCTGAAATTTATTAACCCCTGGAAAACCGAGGTAGTCAATGGCTTTTCCGTTCAGCAAAAAGCCCGATGCAGAAAAAACATTCTCCACCTTAAAACTGAGTCCATTTACCCCCTGGGGAAGCAGAATCACCAGCCTGTAGGTGGCAAATCCGAAACGCTCTATCTCCGGCAGTTCCCTTTTCAAGCGGGTCCATGATCCGGGTACAGCGATATAATTAAGAACCCCTGTGTCACTTTCTAAGGCAGGATTGAGCATCTGATTCCAGTAAAACTCATACTCACCATCCAGATCGATCGGACCATCAGCCCTGAAGTCGTATGCACGCAAATCGATCACACCCTTAACAGCCACAGGCACATCTTCCCTGGCGCTAAGGCCGGGAAGGCTCATAAAAACAAACCCGAGGACAAATATGAGGGACCGGATATACATGGCTTTTATCCTTCATAAAGTTAGGTTTTTTCTTGAATGATTGTATGCTTTTTCCTGTTTACAAGGTTTAATCCCAGCAAGGAAATTGCAATTATGGCCATTCCGGTAATTGAAAGGAGTTCGGGTTCCTCACCGGGTATAAGGATCCAGCTCAATACAGCGCCAAATAGCGGGATCAGAAATTTCCAAAGATTCAAATCCGAAACCTTTACCCCGGGGCTCTTTAGCAAGGTAATCCATATTGAAATAGCAATTGCCGATAAAAAACTGAGCCAGATCAGTGAGATATAGTAAGGTGCAGGCAAAACTTCAAAATGCAGCCCCTCCAGGGGTATGGACAATATAAACAGGGCAAAACCACCCAGGGTCATTGAAGCAGAACTTATAACCAGGGGGGGAATCATTTTGCTCCTCTTTGCCACCAGTACATTTGTAAAGCCCGAAAGAATATTGATGGCCACCATCAGCAGGATGCCTAACAGTGCAATGGTTCCGGCAGCTGAATTGGGATCCTTCCCGAAGCTCACCAGCACCACTCCAATGATGCCCATTAATATGGCGGAAGTCTTCAACAGGGTCATCCGGTCGTCCGGCATTCGAAAGTGGGCTACGATAGCAACAAACAATGGCTGTGAACCAATGAGTATGGCTGCAACTGCACTCGGAATCAGGCTAATCCCCTTGTAAAACATTATATACTGCAGAAAGGTTTGCAGAAAGGCAAAGAGCAGAATCAAGCCCTGATTTTCCCTGAGTATCCTGAAATAACCGGGATTTTGCCTGATGGCCAGCGGGAATACAATCATTCCCGCAAAGAAAAACCTGATGCCTGCAAATTGTATGGGGGTGGTATACTGCAATCCTATTTTGACACCGGCAAAAGCCGATGACCAAAGTAGGCAGGATATAATGGCCAGAACGGCCGTATGGGTTTTACTTGACAAGCTTTACCTGAACTGCGGCAGGACCCCGCTGCCCCTTCTCGATTTCAAAGCTAACCAGGTCACCCTTTTTGACATCATCAATAAGATCGTTAATGTGCACGAATACACTCTGACCTGTGGCTGATTCATTTATAAAACCATAGCCCTTAATTTCGTTGAAGAAGGTCAACCTTCCTGTTTTGGATTTACGACTGGGACCATTGGGATCCATCTTAGGAATACTTACCTCGATCTGACTGGCATCAGTCTTTTTCTTCTTGGTAAGGTCCGGGGCTGTGTCAGTAATCATTCCATTCTCATCCACGTAAGCGATCATATCGTCAAAACCAGAAGGACCACTGTCCTTGCGTTCCAGTTTCTTCTTTTCCTTATCCTTCCGCTTCTTCTCTTTTCTCTTTCTAACTTCCTTCTTGTGAAATGATTCCTGTGATCTACCCATGTATTATTTTAAATATATAATTATTTCCGCTGCAAAGTTAGAAAATTTTCTATTCCTACGGTCAAAACTTACTGAGGAACAATAATAAAGCTATATTCGATGACTCCCGGAGCCAGAACATAGGCTGCATGGGTACGTGCCCCCCAGCTATTATCACCACCAACACCCATCTGTTTCCAGTCCACATTCAGATACACTTTCCCTGATTTTTCAAGATCAATGGTGTGTGCTCCATCCCTTACTTCCCTGTCAAGATCCTCCTGTGAAAAAGGCAAAGCCGAAAAATCAAAAAGTAAATCCCCTTTAATCTTAATACCCCATCCCTCACAATTGGTCAGGCGAAGCCACCTGCTTTCAGTCTTATTCCCATGCTCCCCATTGGTGATATAGGGAACATATTGCTCATCTACAGTACTCTTGTACAGGCCCACCATGGAGGAGCTGTTCCGGTCTATATAATTCTCATGGGGACCTCTTCCGAAATATTCCAGATGGTCAAATCCTTCTGGCAATACCATCGACATTCCAAAACGCGGAATCTCCGGGAATTTGTCAGACCCGGGATTGAACGCCACCTGTACCCGGATCTCTCCCCTGTTATTAAAGGAATAGCTTATCCTGTAGGTGGAACCATTATCCGGGTGAATATATTCGGCGAGAATCATTGCGGTTTTTTCGGTCTGAACGGGTACCAGCGACTGAAGCGCAAGCTCTTTCCCGAAAGTCTTCCACATTGCACAGCGCTCGGGCATCTTATTCCCGAAATCGTTCTCGGTGGGTGCACGCCAGAAATTAGGAAGAGGTCCTCCCGACAGCAGGGATTTTCCGGCCAATTGGTAGGATTCCAGGTAGCCCGATTTTCGGTCAAATACGACCTCGCCATCACTGGTGCGAATCACAAGCTTCTCTTTGGATTCTTCGATTGAAACCTTGTCCGTTCCGGCTTCCGTAAATTCGTCAAAGGCCGTATCCATTGTCGACAAGGATGTGAGCTCAAATTGCGCATTTGCAACCACATGCCCGGAAGGCAACATGGGAGATGCTTTCCTTGTAACAGCTTTTACATTCAGGTGATATTCCTTCCCCTTCACCAGGAGGTCCTGATCAAGCTGAATTGTAAAAGGAGCTTTCTGGCCGGGATCAAGCGCGGGAGCTTCGATGGAACCTGAACTTACCGGGGATCCATTCTCTAATAATTCCCAAAGAATATCGAAGTCCTCAAGAGATGTAAAATCATATTTATTCTTGATGAACAATTGGTCTGCCCTGAATGGAAGGGATTCAAAATCCACATACTGGTATGCCCGTTTCACCTCCCAAATTCCGGGATGGATGGTACGGTCGGGGAAAACCAGTCCGTTCAGACAAAAGGAGCCATCATGATGCTGACCTTCCGGTTCAAAATCACCTCCGTAACCCCAGTACTTCACACCCTCCTGAGTATGCATGCTCAGGCCCTGGTCAACCCAGTCCCAAATAAAGGCTCCCTGCAACTGCTCATACTGGTCAATCACCTTCCAATAATCCATAATATTCCCGCTGCTGTTCCCCATCGCATGAGCATACTCACACTGTATCAGGGGCTTATCGGGAAAACTCTCGACATAGCCGACCATATCATGAATTCTTGCATACATGGGGCAAAATATGTCTGTATTGCGCTCGTGCTCGGCCCTTTCGTACTGAACGGGCCTGGTATTATCGCGTTCTTTAATCCAGTCATAGGTAGCATAAAAACAAACTCCGTTCCCCGCCTCATTTCCCAGGGACCAGATAATGATCGATGGATGATTCTTATCACGCTCCACCATCCTGATGGTTCGGTCAAGGTGTGATTTCATAAAGCGAGGGTCATTCCCCAGGGTTTTATCCAGATCGTAACCCATTCCGTGCGATTCAATGTTAGCTTCATCAATCACATAAAGACCGTATTCATCGCAGAGCTCGTACCACCTGGGATCGTTGGGATAGTGACTGGTACGCACGGCATTGACATTAAACTGCTTCATCAGCATAATGTCTTTCAACATCATCTCTTCACTCACCACATGCCCCTCATTCTCGTCATGTTCGTGACGGTTCACTCCCTTGAGTTTAATTGCCTTTCCATTCACCAGGAGTCTTCCATATTTGATCTCTGAAGAACGAAATCCAAGCCTGGAGGAAAGATGCTCCAGGGAATTCCCCTCCTTGTCTTTCAACTCCATAACCAGCGTGTACAGGTTTGGCGTTTCGGCCGACCACTTTAACACATCTTCAAACACCTCACTGAAAGAAGCCCGGCCCAGCTTTGCATCAGCCACCGAGACCCCTGAAACTGCAGACCATATTGCCTGTCCACTCCCACCCGGAGCAATCAGTTTCGCCTCGATATTCAAACCTTCAGGAACAGCTCCTTCGGGAAGGCTTACCTCCAGATCCAAATTCAACACACCGTCGGTATAATCACGGCTTAAGCCTGCTTTGCTCCAGAAGTCCCTGATATGTGTTTTCGGTCTTGCTTCCAGGTAAACCTCCCTTTCTATCCCACTCAAACGCCAGAAATCCTGGCACTCCAGCCAGGAACCATCCGACCATCGATAGACCTCAACAGCCACAAGGTTTTTCCCCTTTTGCAGATAGGGCGTAATATTAAATTCAGCAGGTGTTTTGCTTCCCTGGCTGTATCCTACCTTCTGGCCATTCACCCAGATGTAAAACGCTGATTTAACGGCTCCGAAATGAATAAAAACCTCCTTATCAGTCCACTGAGAGGGCAGGGAGAATTGCTTCCTGTATGAACCCACCGGGTTATGGTCCGTGGGAATCTCCGGGGGATTCGGCTTGGTGGTCCATTCATAGGGTATGTTGGTATAGATGGGTATGCCATAACCTTTCATCTCCCAGTTCGACGGCACCTGGATCTCATCCCATTTTCGGTCATTAAATTTCGTCTGAAAGAATTCGGCGGGACGCGAAGCCGGGTTCGAAGACCATTGAAATTTCCAGGTCCCGTTTAAAGACTGGAAATTGGACGAAAGCCGCTTATCCCCTTCCAGAGCCATCTCTTCCGTTTCGTAGGAGAAGCGGGTCGAATGCGGCGCCTCGCGGTTAAGCTGAACCACATCGGGGTTCTGCCATTCGGGAAGGTCCTGGGAACAAGACACACTAATCAACGCTGAACCAAGCAGCAAACTCACTAAACATCGTCGAACCATCATACTTTACAAACTTTAAGGACTTTACAGACTTTACAGACTTTAAGGACTTTACAGACTTTAAGGACTTTACAGACTACTTTTGCCAGAGAGATTCAGGATAAACACCCCTATCCACCAAATCACGAATGGCCTTCAGCACCACCGGCTTATCGGCCTGGTAGGTAACCCCAAACCACGAATCCGGGGTTTGAAGAACGGTCATCCTGGCAACACCGGAGTTGATCAGCCGGTCCACTGCCAGGGGGATGAAGAATTCAGCCTTGGGATTATCGATATTCTCCCGGATGAATTCACTGAAATGTTCCTCGCCATAGGTAAAGAAATCGGGGGTGAACCCAAAGAGGTTCATGGAAACATCGGACATAGGCTCCAGTGTACTGAGTTGCCCCTTGTCATCCTCGGAGACAATACTTCCATCTTTGATATATATTTTTGTGTGCTCCACAATCTCCTTCAGCAAACCATTTTCATCGACCTGGCACATTCCCCTGGCCACCGATCCGTGCTCCGACACAGTCTTCTTTAGCTGGAAACCCACCATGCAGTATCGTCCCGACTCCCCTTCTTTTGATGCAGCGAGAAAGTCGTGGATAATCTGGTAGGACTGCTGTCCATAATAATCATCGGCGTTGATTACGGCAAAGGGTTCCTTAATGGCATCCTTTGCCATCATTACAGCATGGGCTGTTCCCCAGGGCTTCACCCGGTCTTCGGGAAGGCTCAGACCTGCAGGGATATTGTCGACCGACTGTATTACGTAATCCACTTTTATATGGGAAGGAAACTTCTGGATGTAGTTGCTTTTAAAATCCTCTTCCATTTTTGGGGAAATCACAAACACGAAACGGTTAAATCCTGCCCGGTGTGCATCATATATAGAATAATCTGTGATGGTTTCTCCCGAAGGGCCGAAAGGATCAACCTGTTTCATGCCGCCATAACGACTGCCCATTCCGGCAGCCAAAATCAAAAGTGTGGTTTCCATAATGTAACGCTATTCAAATTATTATTGTGTCAGTATAAAAGAAGCATAAAAGTAATGATCCTCTCAATAAAAAACTATTTTTATGATCTCAACGCAAAAACTCATGTAATGAACCAGCTCAGTAGTAAAAAGAACAGTACAGTTGTGCCCCTCCTGTTGGTGGGTGTCATGTTTTTCGTAATAGGTTTTGGTGTAGGCATCAGCGGATTCCTCATCCCTGCTTTAAAATCCGCATTTAACCTGTCTACCGGCCAGTCCTACCTGGTAACGGCAGCCATCTTCTCGGCCTTTGTGGTCTTTGGTCGTCCCACCGGCTGGATCATTAAAAAAATTGGCTACCGGCGCTCCATGGTCCTCGCTTTTCTGATCATGGCCCTGGGTATGTGGCTCTTTGTCCCATCCTCCAATGCAGTTAGTTTTCCGCTATTCCTGCTGGCCCTTTTTGTGGGCGGAATCGGGAACACGCTGCTTCAGGGTTCGGTCAACCCCTATGTAACCATCCTCGGCCCCCTGGATACTGCGGCTGTAAGAATGAGCCTCATGGGTATTATGAATAAGATGGCCTGGTGGCTGGCCCCTGTCTTCCTGGGGATCTTTATCGATCTGAAGGACGTGCAGGTGGACGACATCATTCTCCCCTTCTACATTGTAACCGGCATCCTGGTTGTGCTGGCAGTTTTTGTCAATTTCGCTCCTCTGCCCGAGGTAAAAGCTGAGGGCGAGGATGAAGAAAGCGCCGATGAATCATCTTACGCTGCCGGAAAAACCAGTGTACTGCAGTTCCCTCACCTGATTCTGGGCGTAGTTACCCTTTTCCTCTATGTGGGGATTGAAACCCTGCCCATGGCCTCCATCATTGATTTTGCCAGGGCCTCTTTCGGAGAAGTGGACAACCTGCAATCCTATGCCAAGTTTGTCACGATGGGACTGGTTGCCGGATATATATTCGGGGTGATCGCTATTCCCAAATTTGTGTCCCAGACCCGGGCCCTGATCTCCTTTGCAATACTGGGGATTCTCTCCTCCATACTCCTGATCTACCTGCCGCCAAAATTTGCATTCTATGCACTTTTACTGGCCAGCTTCTCTAACTCCCTGATGTGGCCGGCCATCTGGCCCCTGGCCATGAAAGACCTGGGCAAATTCACCAAAGCAGGCGCATCCCTCCTGGTCATGGCCATTGTAGGCGGAGCCGTAATACCCCTGATTTTCGGAGGCATCGTGGACGCGGTCAAAACCACCGAAGTTGCAATGGTTGGAGATTACCAGACTGGATACTGGGTGATGGTACCCTGTTACCTCTTCATCCTCTATTTTGCCATGTCCGGACATAAAATAAGGACCAAATAAGACTCATTCATGCGCAAGTACATCGGAATTGATATCGGCGGAACCACCATGGTTGCCGCCAGGTTTAACGAAAGTGAAATCCTGGAACGCACAGAAGTCCCAACCGGGGCCGACCGTCCAGCGGATGATATCATGGAGAGCCTCTTCGGCGCCATTGATAAAGTGCTCACTCCCGAAGTGGTGGGGATCGGTATTGGCATGCCTGGATTTATGGATACCCTCAGCGGGGAAATCCTGCTCATCAATAACATCCCTTCTTTCAACGGCTTTTCGGTTAAACAGGCTGTGGAGAAACGTTTTGAGCTCCCCGTATTCCAGAACAATGATGCAAACTGCTTTGCCCTGGGCGAGGCCTGGTTCGGTGCCGGCAAGAAATATACTAACATGGTGGGTGTAACCCTGGGCACTGGCCTTGGTGGTGGTATCATTATCAATCGGAAAATACACACCGGCCTTGCTGGCGGAGCAGGTGAACTGGGCTGCTTCTCTTTCAAGGGAGGCATTGTGGAAGATACATGCAGTGCAGCTTTGTTTGAAAACAAATACAAAAAAAAGGGATCGGATCTCTTTAAAGCGGCTAAAACCGGAGATAAGGACGCCCTTGCTGCCTTTGAAGAACTGGGTAGTAATATCGGAGAAATGCTTCGAACCATCATGTTTATCCTGGCCCCTGAAGCCTTTGTCCTCGGCGGATCGGTGACCGGGGGATGGGAATTCCTGGAGAAGCCCATCAGGGCTGAACTTGATAAATTCCCTGTAAAACTAATTAGTGAAAAGACCGTACTGGCAAAGGCAGAGCTTGACAATGCCGGACTTTATGGTGCTGCAGCTCTATGCATCTCCCAAATGGATTAATTTTAAAAAATGATCGTATCACGAATTACATGCGCAAGGGATGGGAACAGCCTCCCCACCATCAATCATGCAAACTGGGTTCCGGCCCGACAAACCAGGGTCTCTTTTGACATCAGGCACAGGGGCAGCTCCATTCTCTTAAAGTACATGGTTGAGGAACCCCAGGTCCGCGCTGTCAATACGGCTTATAATTCTCCGGTATGGGAGGACAGCTGTGTGGAATTTTTCATCTCACTTGAAGGGGACTCCAACTACTATAATTTTGAATTTAATGCCATCGGCACCATCCTGGGTGGCTACGGTCCCGACAGGAATCAGCGGGAACAAATCCCGGAGGAAACCCTGGAGCTCATTCATACCAAACCCTCCCTCGGAAGGGATATCATTGAGAATCTGGAAGGAAAAATCAAATGGGAACTGGATATTGTCATTCCGCTTAAGGCTTTCTGTCACCACGAAATAGAGGATATAGCCAGTACCAGGGCCAGGGCCAATTTCTACAAATGCGGGGATAAGTTAAAAAAACCTCACTTCCTCTCGTGGGAAGCAGTCCATAGCGAAAAGCCGGACTTTCACCAACCTGCCTGGTTTGGCGACCTGGTATTTGAGTAGCATTGCGACCACACGGTCAAACATTTATGGGAAAAACACCTGAAGAGGCGCAATCGGAAAAACTCTTTAAAAAGATCTGCAGGAAGATGGGCACCACCATGCGTGACCATGCCATGATCGTCGAGGGAGACCGCCTGCTGGTGGGATTATCGGGGGGAAAGGACTCCATGATCCTCCTGCAGGCGCTGGTGGAACGCAGGGCTGCAGTACCTTTCCATTTTGAGATCGAAGCTGCCCATGTGGAAGCCATCGGAATGGGTTACAAAATCGACCGGCCGAAACTCAGTGAATTTTGTCTTTCCCTGGATGTGCCCCTTCACTACCAAAGCATTAAACCAGACCTTGAAAAAGACCCTTCCAAAAACGCCTGTTTCGTTTGCTCATGGCACCGCCGGAAAGTGCTTTTCAATCTCACCAGGGAGCTGGATTGCAACAAGATGGCCCTGGGACATCACCGCAATGATGCCATTGAAACCCTGCTGATGAATATGATCTACCATGGATCCATCAGCTCTCTTCCCTACTCCCTGCAGATGTTTGAAGGAAGGTTACAACTGATCAGGCCTTTGATGGACCTCGACGAAGCTATGCTGGAGGAATATGCCGGCCTGAATAAGCTTGTAAAAATAGAGAAGAGCTGTCCCCATGAAAACCGCACCCAACGCGAAAATATTGCCCGGCTTATCAGGGAGATTGAAACCCTCCATGGCCCGGGGGCATACAATATCTTCAAATCCATGAACAAGATTTTCCCCGAGTACCTTCCGTCAAAGCCGGAATCAAATGGATGGTGCTGACTGCAGCTAGTTTTTAATAATCTTCAGGTATTCAGAGACTCCATCTTGATTGCTAACACGTACCAGGTAAATTCCTGAACTCAGATCACTCAGATCATCCAGCATGATCTCATTCTGACCTGTATACAGGACAAGTGCCTGCTGGTGCACCCTTCGGCCATTCATATCAGAAAGGGTCAAAAGGTAGTCGCCAGCGACAGCATCAGCAAAAAGGATCCTTGAATGACTCAGGTCCGATGGATTGGGAACTATTGAAACCGAAGGCAACTTCTCTATTAGCTTATGATCAGCTATGCTGACTATACACTCTCCTCCCCACTCCTGATCCATCCAAAGGAGCCGATCAGAAATCCAGTCTTTCAGGAAGTCCACTTCCTCCTCGTGGGTATCGCCAATGAAATAGTTAGGCCAGATCCATTTGCCCAGCACTGGCCACCTTTGAAAATTAAAATACACAGAGGAGTCGATTACCTGCAGACTGCTATCAATTAGATGATGCATATGGCTTTCATTCATTAAATTCCCTTTCAGGTCTTCCCAGCGACAAACCACCTCGTTTTGAAACCAGGGATCGGACATTAACCTCTTCCACCAGTATGGACCAATCGTCTTAGTATACATCCAGTTATAGGTCTCACGGATATCTCCTCCGTAATCCATATTGCCGTAGGTAAGGTTATAATCCCAGGGTGGACCGGCGTGAAGTTTCCCCCCGTTTAAATCGCTGGCCTTATAAAAAAAAGCACTGAGCCGATAAGCATCCACATCCTTATTAAACTCATGAAAAATCAGGTAATCCACAAAAGATTCCACATCAATGTAAGGCCTGAAACCTTCTTCAGCATCATCATAGTTGCCGGAAGCAAAAACAGCATCCAGGGCATTGATCCATTCTTTGATATAGGCAGACTGAAGGTCTGTTAATTCATCGATACCCGGATCATAATATTCAAATGATATAGGCTTAAATCCCGAATAGGGCGGGACTTCCGGAGAGGTCCAGTATTCTTCGGCGGGCAGGTACTCTGTCCGGTCGATTTGCAGGATATAGCCACCCGAAATGGCGGTCGGACTCACATCTGTTTCTCTCAATTTCTTTATGTCCACCCGATTTTTATCCTGCTTGACCTTTTCGGTAAGGACATAGATGCCCTGGTAATCCTGATTAAGGTATAAATCCACATATCTCGTACGTGGAGACCAGTGACCCATTTCTTCATAAATAGCGTAGGAAATCACATTCCGTAAAAGGCTCTTATCACTGTAAGGTGCATATAAAACCCAGTCATTTTCCTTTGGCATCCCCAGCAACAATACATTATTATTGGTACCGCTGTCAGTCTGAGTCTCTATAGTATATGATTTTTTAGGAAACATCTGGGATGAAGCTCCCCGGATCTCGATACTAATTTTTCCATCATAGTCATTGAAAGGATCCTCCGGACGATTCAGATTCCCAGGCCCCTTATCAACGATTCCCATATCGGCCTTAATCCTGTATTCATCCACGATATCCTGCCCGTTTGTCTGGATAGAAATCACCGGCAATTTGCTCGAAAAGAAAATAGCTTCAGTCCAAACAAACCAATCCGGCACCGGGGAAAAATAAACCAAGCTGGTATTAATACCTGCGTGCAGGAAGGCATTGGAAGAGAGGTCTGATGAGCCCAAGCTTTCATTATGAACCTCAACACAGAAAATATTCTCCCCCTCTACCAGGGTTTCAAATGCAGCAGAATCAATTTCGAAACGACTGGGTTCCAATCCGTCTTTCAGCGGGGCTTCACTCCACCCATCGGCAGGTTGATCGAAGTCAGGCGGGGTAAAAGGCACCCCTATATTTTCCCTCGCAATTTCGACCCCATTCAGATAGGCCACAAAAGCATCATCGAAGTCCATATCCAGCAGCAGGGCTTCAATAGCCTCAATATTGGGAACCGTAAATATATAACGTACATAGACTGATATACAAGCATCTATTTCAGTCCCGTCGTCATCATCTCCATATCCAATGCCTGAGACACCCTCGCTCCATGAGGCATCGTCAAATTCAAGGGTGTTCCAATTGGCGGGCGGCTGACTTTCAGGTACCATATAGGTGACCAAATCACCGGTCCTGATGATGGTTTCCCAATGGTCCACAGACTGGGATAGCAAAGCTGTAAAACCCGGCAGGAACAATAACAATGAGAAAATTAGCCTGCGGTTCAATTGAAGAATATTAATTTGTGCAAAATGCATATTTCTGATCTCGGCTATATGATGTGGACAAAAGTAATATCATGATTGGTTGCACCAAGAATTTTTGGGAAAGTTATACGCTTATATGCCTCCCGTTTATCGGGCGTCAAGTTTTGACAACTGCGCTTTCTCCAGCACTTTCTTTATCCTTTGTACCTGGACTGAGGTTCTAATACCTGTGAAGCCCGAAACGATCTCGTAGGGAATATCGAGTTCTATGGCATTTGCCAGAAACGTATGCAGTCCAATGCCAGCAGTGAGTCGAGTATAAAGGGGCACCTGGGCTTCCGTATCAGACCCTGAGTCAACAAGGCGATTCAGACCTGCTTCCATCCCCAGAATTCGCAGATATTTATTCATGGTAATGATACTCATGGAGGGAAAGGCAGTGTTGTTCAGATAATACTTGTTCTCATAAGCCAGGTGAATCTCCCGGGCATGCATGTTCATGGGCACGCTTCTCCGCACTTTAGCATTACGCCTGATAATTATTTCATCATCAAGGACATCCTCCCTTTGTAGCGATTGAAGCTCACTAAACCTCAATCCGGCAAAGCAAATAAAACAAAAGAGATCACGCACCCTTTCTTTCCGCTTACTGTCAGGCTTCACAGTGCGTAGCATCTGCAGCTCATCCCACTTCAGGAACAAAGGCTCCGGCGGGGATACTTCGCCCTTCTCCATGGCCTTATAAAACCCCCTGTAATCGCGGCTTACATTATAACCGTTCTCTGTAGCCCAGTTCATAAACCAGACCACTATGTTGATTGCTTTTTGTGTGGTAACAATGCTATTTCCCTTCTCTGCATAGAAAGTCTGAAATCTACCCAGAAAATCCTTGTTTATATTGCCAAAGCTTATCCCATAAGCAGTGGCATCGTCGAACTCCCTGAGGTGTTTATAAATCGTCCTTACCTTTTGATAGGTAGCTGTACTCCATTTCTTCATTCCCGATTCAAGAAACAGAAAAAACACCGAGAAGAATCCCGAAGAATACCTGGGTTTCAATTCCCTGAAAACTTTACGAAAGCGCTCTCCATCAGGTTTATCAGATCCCGAAGAAACTTCGAACCAGGCTTTTTCGGCAGTTGCTGAAAGCGTTTCCAGCCAGGAGTTTACATGAACTGATCCGGGAATTCCGGTCTTTACCTGCTGTAGCTCCGGATCCCAGGCATGAAAGTCAGTCTTCACCCCGGTACTAAACATCAGGCGATCACCATGAAATGAGACAGTCATAAAGACAGGGCGATCCTTCAATAAGAGACTTCCCGAACCATCTTTCCTTCTTTCAATATAAAAACGGGTTTGCATTACCTACAATGTTACGATGAAAACCCTAAGGGCTGCGCAATTTTTTTTAACAGGCCTGAAGTTGTAGATTTGCCGGATGAAGCGGGAAATAAGGCTTACAGAAGATGGTTCACACACACTTTTCCTTCCGGAATTGGATGAGCCCTATCATTCCATTCATGGTGCTATCCAGGAATCCCGTCACGTTTTCCTTGCTCATGGCTTTCACACACTGAAACTCAGCTCTCTGAATATTCTTGAAATCGGATTCGGAAGCGGACTGAATGCCCTGCTAACCCTGGCTGAAGCTCAGAAAAACGGAATTTTAATCCATTACCACGCTGTTGAAAAGTATCCGCTTACACATGAAGAATATTGCAACATCAATTATGAAGCATTGCTCAAGGGGATTCCTCCCGGAACACTTATGAAAATGCATGAAGCTCCCTGGGAAGAGCCAGTCTCCATCGCCCGGGGATTCACCCTTATTAAAGAAAAATCCGATTTCAGGACTATGAAGCCTCCCGGCCCCTTCGACCTGGTCTACTATGATGCATTTGCGCCCCAGAAACAAGCTCACCTGTGGACTGAGGAAATATTCAGTACAGTTTCAAAAATTGTCAGACCAGGGGGGGTACTGGTAACATACACCTGCAAGGGAAGTGTCCGCAGAGCTTTGGTTTCCTGCGGATTTAATGTTGAAAAAGTGCCTGGTCCACCAGGAAAAAGAGAGATGATCAGGGCTGTAAGGATATAATTGTGCGTCTCTTATTTTTCTTATATCTTCGCATCCAATATTTTTAAATAAAAACTAAGTAATGAATAACAGACAAATTATCACTTTAATAGTCGTTGCAGTTGCAGCACTGGCTGTTGGCTATTTCATCGGATCAAGCACAGGCGGTGTAAAATCGGAGAGCCAAATTTCATTGGAAAACCAAAATGACTCGCTTAACTATTTCCTCGGACTGAATATGGCCTATAGCCTGGAACAGGCTCCCTGGGAAGTGGATGCCGGGCTGGTTTCATCCGGTATCACACAGGTATTGGACGACTCATCAATGTTCAACCAGATGACTGCTGAAGCTATTTTCCGTCAACTGAACATGGCGCTTTCTGAGGTTGAAGCTAAAAAAGCAGAAACCGAGGCCATGGATAATCTCGAAGCAGGAGCAGCTTTCCTTGAAGAAAATGGGAAGCGCGAAGGTGTTAAAACAACAGCTTCCGGACTCCAATATGAAGTAATCACCGAAGGTGATGGCGCCAAACCCATAGAAACTACCAAGGTAACAGTTCACTATGAGGGCACATTAATTGATGGTGAAATTTTTGACAGTTCCTATGAATCAGGAGAGCCTGTTTCATTTGCACTTAATGGTGTAATTCCCGGATGGACAGAGGGTCTTCAATTGATGACTGTTGGTTCAACCTACAAATTCTACATTCCTTCAAGCCTGGGTTATGGCCCAAGGGGTACTGGTCCAATTCCTGGAAATTCAGTATTGATTTTCAAAGTAGAATTACTGGAGATCGCAGAATAAAGATTTTTATTACCAGAAAAAGGCTGTACGCATGCGCGCACAGCCTTTTTTTTATCCATAGAGAAAATGGAATTTGGCTTTCTTCAATAAAAACACTCCGCAGGGTGCAAAAGTATTCATCAAGATTTGGTTACTTTGCCTCTCAAATAATTTAAAATATAAAAGAACATTCTATGAGCTTTGAGATTAGCGGCCGTCTGGCAGAAAGATTCGAAACCCAAAAGGTCTCAGACAGATTCCAAAAACGCGAATTTGTACTTGAAATAAAGTCGACGGGCAATACCGGTTATGAATTTGTTGACTTCATCAAATTCCAGGCCACCCAGGATAAATGCTCCCTGTTGGACCAATTTGGAATTGACGAAGAGGTTAAAGTCTCCTTCAACCTGAGGGGAAGGAAATGGGAAAAAGATGGTCAGATTTCTTATTTCACTAACCTTGAAGCCTGGAGAGTTGAGAAAGTTCAGAACGTTTCAAATACTTCTCCCACTGAATCTTCAGCACCAGCTCAGGATAGTTTCTCTGCTCAGGATGCGCCGTTTCCGACCCAAGCTCCTCAAGATGATTCCGGTGATGATGATCTGCCTTTTTGAAAACGTGAAAACAATTTTTAGCTTACCCCTAAGCTGGCAGAACATCTAAACACTTACATCTCTTCCTTCCCTTTTTCAGCAACAATCCCTAAGTTATTACCTATTTGGTAATACTTTGGAGTAACTGTCCTTACTGGTATTGAGAACTCAATGGCAGTACCTTTGAACGAACTATCACTTACTGTGATCTCGCCACCCATGGCTTCCGCCATTCCCCTGGCCAGTTTATAGCCAAGTCCGATTGCATCGGTGGTATTGTACCAGTTCTCTTCTATTTCATCTGTTTCAAAGACCTTCCTGGCTCTTGCCTGTAGCAACATACTGCTGCTATCTTTTACGGTAAAAACCAGTGTATTTTTGTTGGCGAATGATACGCCAAATTCAACGACTCCCTTTTCTGTTTGGGTCAAGGCATTCTCCAACAAACAACTTAAAGCACGTGACAGGCGCTCTTTGTCGGATATGATATTCGCTTCTTTAAAGGTTTCTCTTACATTTAGCAGAAGCGCTATCCTCTCCTTTTTAACCCTGTATCGATCCAGATTGTATCGATCGTAAAGCTCTTTCATCAAAGGATAAATGTCCACTTTCTCCTCTCTCAGCTTAAGAGCTCCAGTCTCAATCAGTGTCAGATCGATCAGATTTTCCATCATATTTAAGAGCGAATTGCTGTTCTTCGTAATGTGGTTGAGGTAAGCTTCCCTCTGGTTGCCGTCTACATCCTCCTCACCCAGCAGATGAGAGAATCCTATTATGGCATTCATTGGCGTCCTGATTTCGTGCGAGATATTGGAAAGGAACCTTGTTTTCACCCTGGTTCCATCGCTCTGGAACTGCCTCAGGGAATCTTCCAGGGAAGCAATTTTCGCCTCCAGCTGTCTGGTGTATTCCAATAAATCTTGATAATCAGTTTGCTCGCTCATCAATCTACTTCTCAGCAATATTTCAATCCTAAGGATCAACTATCTCACTTCGAGATAGTTCATTGGCAATCTACCTCTTCATCCTGCCAAGAATTTTCTCAGCATCACTTTGATAGAAGTGGTGGTCCTCATTGGCAATCTTGATCAACTGGCGCCTGGCGCGATCTGTTTCATCCATGGCAAGCAGACATCCGGCCTGGAACCACTCTGCCTTTTGAATAAACAGGTTGTCATCGTGATTAATCACCTTATTAAAGGACTCACTGGCATCCACAAATTTCTGAAGCCCCATATTGGAAACACCAATACTAAAATCAGCTTCCACCTTTGCAGGATCCTTTTCCAGCACCTCACTGAACCAGAAAACTGCTGATTCAAAATCGCCCTTCATGTAAGCTACCTCAGCATTATTCATCAATGCCTTAATCACATCACTTTCCATGGAACGATTGGTGAGTACCAATTCGTAAGGTTTCATGTACTTCACGAACAGATCGCTATTGGACAAAGGCCTTCCAAGAACCGTGGCAAGTCCTATAGCAACCAACAGCGCTATCGCCGCTGAAGCTGCATAATGCCAGGGTCGGCTAAAACGAAAAACCTTTTTACCGCTTTCTGTTCGTTGTGTTTCTTCCCGCAAGTCGCTTAACTGGGCCCGGAAATCCAACACTTCTGTGTCTGAAATGGCTTCATCGACCTCCTTAAAGAGATCCAGATCGACCATTAATTCCGGACTGGCGCTGAGCTCTTGCTCGAACCTTTTCAACTCGCTCTCTGAGAGCTCGTTGTCCAGGTACTTTTGTAAAATGTGCCTGTCGCGTTTCATCATATCATATTTAATTGGTTTCAAGGATACAGGTACACTGCCTCACCATGAATGGCCATGCATTTTGAACCTGGTTTCCCTGGCACTTGCATGCACGCTTGCATGCTTCCAGAGTGTGCGTCCACTTAAGAACGCTTAGCAGTCCGAACTCCCGTCACCGGTTGTCCTTACTAAATTTAATATCTTTTGAGGTCCGCAGACCTTCATTTTTTCAACTCTATACTCGACAAAAATTAAAACTACCTTCTTGGGGGGATAAGGATATCGTCGTCAGATCCATTAGTAACTATTCCACCTTTCAAAAAGTTAAGTTCTTTTTCCTGGATTTTGTCGTTTGCAAATGATTTGAAGTTTAAAGTTTTCATGTCTTTTCTCTTAGGGGTTGAACATTGTTTGTTAATTGTTTTCAAGTGTTAATTCCCTATTGAGGCAAAACGTTACCCAAAAAAATCACTTATTTTTTGTCCACATATGCAAACCATAGCCTATAATACTGGATATCAATACTTTTCATTGCTAATATTTTTTTCAAAAAACAGGTTCACTTTTGCATTCTACACTGATATTTCGTTCATTTACCTAGATAATTTTTCAATGAAAAACAGAAAAAGACTCATATCATTCCTTTTTACCCTTTCCCTCATTTCCTCGGCGTACAATCAAACTTCCGAAGAACACGAAAAAATGAGCGATGTTATTTTTGACTATGGCCTGATTGGATATAATCATGTGAAATTCGGAGGGAACCTTGACACAGCCGAGTATTACCTGAGCAAGGCATTGGATCTAGCCTATGCCACTCCGAACTATAATATAGATACCAGAGTTGCCATTAATCACATCAACCTGGCATCTGTGTACAGGAGGATTTATAATAATGAGGAAGCGCTTTATCATCTTAATGCAGCTGAAAAAATCTTAAAAATGGTAGACCCTGAGAGCTCCCTGTTTGGAAGCATCTATAATAACAAAGGGAATATTATTATAAGCTATAACGATGTCTTTCGCACAAGAGAGTATTATGAGTACGCCTTAAATTGGTTAATTAAAATAGGATCCCGAAATACGAATGACTTTCTTGAGATTTACTCAAATTATATTGAGATTCTATTCCAAATGGGGGATACAGAGCTTGCCATACAGGCACTTTCTTCCATTGATATTGAAAAACTCGCTCTTAGTCCGAATTTAGAGTTTGATTTTCATCTCATGAAAGGCAGTGGCTTTGCCATGCTTGGAAAAGACTCAGAAGCATTGATGCACTTTCAGAAAGCGGGCGAGCTTATTCGCAGCAATGTTCTTGCCCAGAAATCATATAAGACTTATAAATACTACCATGAATTGATTAATTATTATATATCTATAAATGATCTTAAAAATGCTGGAAATGAAATTGAAAATGGCCTTCTTTTCGTAGAATCCCTTGGTACCTACTCTGAGAAGCTACAGGTTACCTACTTCTCGATTTTTCAATATTTCAACGCATATCTATTGTTTATGCAAAAGGATTATGATAAAGCTATTAAGGTAATCGAGCTGATTATTGATAAAATAACAGGGTTTTTTCAAGAACAATCGATTACCTCCCTTAACTCCAAAATTCGAAATGAGAATTCAACCCTGTTGCCTGAATTATACACCTTGAAAAGCAGGGTGTTATTCAATAAGTATTTTGAAACCCAGGAACTGAATGGACTTAAAAGCACACTTGATTCTTATCAGACCTCTATTGAAATATTAAACTCCACTAAAATTTCCATGCAAAATGAAGACAGCAAGATTTTTGCAACTTCTACAATTATCGAAGTTTACAACGAAGCTATCTACATAGGGAAATTACTGTATGAGATGACAGGTGATCTGGCTTACCTGGAGAAAGCTTTTGAATTCACAGAAAGCAGCAAATCTTTTGCACTTTTTAGCGAGATCAAGAATATGGAAGCCATGGAGTTTTCGGATCTTCCTGCCGAAGTGAAACAGAAAGAAGAAAGACTCCTTGGAAAGATCCAGGGATATGAGGGCATGATCTATGAGGAGCAAATGTCTATGGATCCAGATAGTGCCCAGATAGCCATCTATAAGGAAAAGCTCTTCCATCTCAAAGACGACTACGACGATCTGATGAAGGAGATTGAACACAACAACGCGAAGTATTTTGAATTCAAGTATAACCCCAATTTCGTTTCTCTTGAAGAACTGCAGGATAAGCTGCCCTACCGGGATGCCATGATTGAATATGTGCTTACCGACACCATGCTCATAACTTATGTGATTGACAAAAAAAATATAAATGTTTTCTCGCAGGAGATCGGGTCCGAGTTTAGTGAGGAGTGTCTTGAATACTATCAACTCTTAAATAAGCAGAACTTCAGCAGTGGAGTGCATGAAAATTACAGGAGATTCGTGGAACTGGGAAGAAAATTCTATACAATTCTGATCGAGCCCTGCCTTGCTTTTACCGACAGGACCAACCTGACCATAGTTCCTGATGGTGCCATTACCTATTTGCCTTTTGAGGGCTTACTCTCGGAAGATGCAGACATGGAGTACATAAACTACCTTACATTGCCCTACATGATCAGGGATTATTCGGTGGGCTATTCACAATCAGCCACCCTGATGTTTAGCGAGCGACTTAAAACCAGGTCTCCCAATGAAAAGGTACTTGCTTTTGCACCTTTATATTCAAATCCTTTTTCAATTAGTGATACAGCATACTTCAGGCAGGTTTCAAAAAGCTCCGATTTCCTGTTACCCCTGGGAGGGATCATTAAAGAGGTACAAAGCATCAAACAAATAGTTCCTTCTGATGTCTTTTTGAACGAAAATGCAACAGAAGCAAAATTCAAGGAACTGGCACCGGATTATAATGTCCTCCACCTGGCCATGCACACCATTATGAAGGATGACAATCCTCTGCAGTCTTTACTGGCTTTTACAACTGCAGAAAGCAATGATCCAGCCGATACCCTAGAAGACAACAGGCTTTATGCATACGAGATTTATAACTTACCCTTAAACGCAAACATGGCTGTATTAAGCTCATGCAGCAGTGGTTTTGGGAAGATGCACAGGGGCGAGGGAATGATGAGTCTTGCCAGGGGCTTCTATTATGCAGGTTGTCCTTCTATCGTGATGACCCTATGGCAGGTATCGGACAAATCAAGCTCCGAATTAATGACCAGTTTTTACAAGTACCTGAAAAAAGGAAAAAGCAAACAGGAAGCCATGCGGCTGGCAAAAATCGATTACCTGGACACATCAGATGACCTTACCTCTAATCCCTATTTCTGGTCTGGTTTTGTTGTGCTTGGAGACAACAGCCCCATCTATCAGAAATCCGGCATGGCTTATTGGATCAGCATTATCCTCGTCTTTATAGGAATACTGGTTTTCTTTCAGTACAAAAAACGCTAGCACTCCTGCCTGCTGCAGTTTTTGAGGGTTGAGCTGCCTTAATTCTGATAATTTTGTAACTTTCATTGTTCCAGGGAAATATAAGCTCATTTCTTGAAGGACAATGAAGCCCATATCACCAGGGGAATCAGGGAGGGTAGTGAGTATGCTTTTGAACTGCTCTTTACGCAATACTACAGGCCCCTCTCTGTATTTGCCCTTAAATATGTCGGGGATCTCGAAACTTCCAAAGAGATCGTGCAGAATCTTTTTGTTCACCTTTATGAAACCCGGCATACACTGCTTATTACAAATTCACTGGAATCCTACCTGTACCAGTCAGTGAGGAACAGATGCCTGAACCAGATTAAACAGAATCAGACCCGGAAAGTGCATTTGCAGAACTATAGCACTGAACAGGAAGTGAGTGAGGATATGGAGGCCCGGATTCGGGAAACGGAACTGGAACACAGGATTTTTAAGATCGTGGAAACGCTCCCTCCCCAATGCAAAAATGTTTTCACCCTGAGCAGGGCTAAAGGTCTCACCAATAATAAAATTGCAGAGAAACTGAATATTTCCAGGCGCACCGTTGAAACCCACATCTCCAATGCCCTCAAAACCCTCCGTAACCATCTCGAAGACTTCTCCATCAAATAACCTGACCCATTTTCTGCGGGCGCAGCGAGCACTTACCCACTTACCGCGAGCGCAGCGAGCAACTTCCCCATTTACTATTTACTATTTACCCATTTACTATTTACTATTTGCTATTTACTATTTACCCATTTACCCATTTACCCATTTACCCATTTACCCATTTACTATTTACCCATTTACTATTTACTACAACCGCAGCGAGTACCCTTACGTGCATTTCTGTTTTCAATTGTCCTGATAATAGAAACCACACGAGATGAAACCTAAAAACAACACTGAAAACCTCGAATTCAGCAAACTGGAAACCTTTCAATCCATCGACTTGGAAGGCGATTGGAAGGAGGTCAGAAAAAGTATGGGATTTGGCAAAAAAAGGTCTTCTGTAAAAAGAAGAATGGCCAGAACCTGGTGGGCAGCCGCGTCAGTTATCATTCTTTTGGGTATTGGATTCCTGTCGAAACAGTTTTTATTTACACCTCAGGAAATGATCATTGCCCTTGCAGGCGATACGCCTGAAGATGTAGTGCTCCCGGATGGCTCAATGGTTACCTTAAACAGTATGGCCGAACTCACCTACCCGGAAATATTCCGGAAGGGAAAAAGGGAGGTGAGGCTTTCGGGTGAAGCATTTTTTAAGGTTGAAAGGTATCCCCAGAAACCCTTCAAGGTTCTTATAGAGGAAAAGGCCATGGTCGAGGTACTGGGAACTTCATTCAGTATCCGGTCCGACAAATCCAGTGAAAGTATCAGTGTACTGGTACTTGAAGGCCGGGTTGCATTTTCAGATGCCGGGGAAAAGCTTCCGCCGCTTATCCTTGATAAAGATGAACAGGCAAGCTTATCCGGGGGGATACTTCTGCGGGAAGAAACCATCAACCTGAACATGCTGAGCTGGAAAACAGGAATCCTCTATTTCGATCAGAGCTTCATTGGCGATGTGGTACAACAGCTTGAATCATTTTACGCCCGGGACATTGTTCTTAAGGAGGACGTACCAGAAAATTTGCAGTTTACGTCAACCATCTATAACCAGGATCTGGAAAGCATTCTTGAAGAGCTTGCCATGGTGCTTGGGCTTGCCATAAGCTTTGAAAACGGTTTTATCCTCATTTCAAAATCGCCATAAGATTCTTTTATGAAAAGTCGTTTTCCCATATTAACCATGCTGATTCTGGTTATAAGCCTGCAAGCCCTCTACGCCCAGTCAACCATACTGGACACAGAGGTTCGGTTCACCAGCCAGTCAGCAAGCATAAAACAATTTCTGAATGCCCTTGAACAAATGAGAGACTTCACTTTCAGTTATGGGCAAGAGGTTCCCGTAAACCGGGTCTTTGAGATTTCAATTGAGAAGCAAAGCATCAGGAAACATCTTGATGAAATGTTTGCGGGCGACTCATTAAGCTTTATCGAGAAAGGGAATAAAATCCTCATCATACCAACTTCGGCAATTAAGAAAAAGCAGTATCCCGATCAAACGGTCAGGGGAAGGGTGATCGACCAGGTAACAAAAGTTCCGCTCATAGGGGTTAATATCCTTCTTGGATCGGAGGGCCCGGTGAAAGGAACCATTAGCGATGTTGAGGGGTTCTTCAGGTTTGAGAAAGTCCCGGTAGGAAGACACGAAATTACCTGCTCCAGCATTGGTTATAAGCCGGCAGATATCCCTGGCCTAGTAGTCACCTCAGGTAAGGAGAGCGTAATAACCATAGAAATGGAGGAGTCCATTTTTGAAATTTCAGAAGTGAAGATCACCTCCCTGGGCGACAGGTCCAAGCCCATCAACAGTCTGGCCGTTGTAAGCGGGAGGAGCTTTTCTGCCTATGAGGTTGAAAACTACCCGGCCTCCCTCTCCGACATCTCCAGGGCTGCTGTGTCATTCCCGGGAGTGGTATCCACCAACGACGGACAAAATCATATAATGATCAGGGGTAATAGCCCCAAGGGGCTCCAATGGAGGATGGAAGGCATTGAAATACCCAACCTGAATCACTTTTCCGACATCGGGGCTTCAGGAGGCGGAGTAAATGTTGTCAGCAGCAACATGCTTGCCAGCTCCGATTTTCTTACAAGTGCCTTTCCGGCAGAATACGGTAATGCCCTGTCAGGAGTTTTTGATCTTCGTCTCAGAACCGGGAATAACGAAAAGCACGAGCAGACTTTCCAGGTGGGAATGATCGGAACTGAAGTAATGGTGGAGGGTCCCATCAGCAAGGCAAACAATACTACCTATATTGCCCAGTACCGCTATAGCACATTAAAACTTCTTGAGAAAATGTCCCCTGATTTTGAGAGCGTTCCATCCTTTCAGGACCTGAGTTTCAAGATCTATCACCCCACACGCAAGCTGGGTGTTTTTACACTTTTCGGCATCGGCGGACTCAGCTATGAGGAAGGCAGTAGCGGATACGAATACACCTCTGATATGGCCACGCTTGGATTAAGCAACAGTTATACTGTAAACCCCCTTACTCTGATACGCACGGTAATTGCTGTTTCGGGAAGATCCTATATCTGGAATGAAGAATCAAATACCGGATCGGCAGAGTCTCCCATCGACCACACATGGATTACCCGGGTTTTTGACTACACCGCCAAAGGATCTATCACCCTGAACCGTAAAATCAATGCCAGGCATACTTTAAAGGCAGGTGTGGTTTTTGAAATGGCCTGGAATGACTCCTTCATGGGATGGCACTCGGATACATTGCAATGCTGGTATTCCAATCCCGAGCACAACCTTTACCAAAATATCAAATACAAGCACACCTACGTGGATGCCAATGAACATGCCGGCACCCTTCAGGCTTTTACAAACTGGAAGTATCAGATTGGTGAAGCAGTGACCCTGAATACCGGCATTCATTTCATCCAGTTTTATCTGAACAATAATTTATCAGTGGAACCCCGACTGGGTCTGCAATGGAATATAAATCCAAGACACAGCCTGGGGGCAGGGTTTGGAATCCATAGCAGAAAAGAATCCATGACTATGTATACAGGCATTCGGGAGCTGCCCGACGGAAGCATGGCCTCCCTCAACAGGGACCTGGAACTGGCTAAGGCCAGGCATTATGTGCTGGGATATAATTTTCGAATCACACCCCTGCTTCAATTGAAGACCGAGCTCTACTACCAGGACCTGTATGACATCCCGGCCTACCCTTTCCCGCCCTATTTCTCCACGTTGAACTATGATTACGGCTACGAAGGAAATGTATTGACCAACTATGGTAAGGGCTACAATACAGGGATAGAGATCATGTTGGAAAGGTATATGTCCAGGGGCTTTCATTTTATGTGGAACGGCACCCTTTACGATTCAAAGTACCTGAACAGGCTGGGAGAAAAGCTGAATACAAAATATAATGGCAGCTATGCCTCGAATGGTGTAATCGGTAAAGAATTTAAAGTGGGTAAGGGCCGTCAGCACACCATCGGGATCAGCACCCGCTATATCCTCGCAGGCGGGATGAGACAGCTCCCCATCGATCTTGAAGCCTCCCGGGCAAATGGATATACGGTAAGGGTTTGGGACAGGGGCTATACGGAAAAGGCTTCCGACTATTTTCGGATTGACCTGCTTATCAAGTTCAGGAGAAACCGGCCGAAGCACTCGGGCGAATGGAGCCTGGATCTTCTGAACCTTCTGAATCGACAGAATGTGCTCAATTCATACTGGGATAATGGCAGTAACGGTATGGAAAACCAATACCAGAATCCCTTTATTCCGGTGCTCAGCTATCGGATACAGTTCTAAAATTTATAGTCATGAACATAAAATCTCTCATTGCGGGCTTTTCTGTTTTTCTTTGTGTTACAGGATGCGAAAACTACGATGATCATCCTGTTTTCCCGGCATCTGACTTCATTTCAGAAGGAGCCTATGAAGGGCCCTACTGGCCGGAAGATGCATGGAGGACATGCTCCCCGAAGGAAGTTGGAATGGATCCGGTTAAGCTCAAGGAACTAAATGAAGAAGTGAGGGTACTCCTGGATCTGCAGGTGGAAGTCCACAGCATCATTATCGTCCGGAAAGGGTACATCGTTGCGGAACAGTACTATTCCAATGAATACGGACCGGGTGATTTACATCGCATCCATTCATGTACGAAAAGTATCACTTCTGCCCTGCTGGGAATCACCGGAAATCAGGGCTTATTGAATGGACTGGATGAAAAAATGACCGGATACTTCCCCGGCATTGACATTGCAAATCTTTCGAAGGAAAAAGAAGAAATTACTGTTGAGCATCTTCTCACCATGAGTTCAGGTCTCGATTGGCACGAAATCGAGTACGCTTATGACGACGACAGGAATACCTTCAGGCAATGGTATGCCGAAGGCGCCACTGTGAAATTTGTATTAGACAGGCCCACCATCGCTCCTCCCGGTAAGGAGTTTGCCTACAGCACCGGTTCTTCACATGTACTTTCGGCCATTGTCCAAAAACTGGCAGGGATGCGGACCGATTCTTTCGCCATGAAATATCTATTTGAACCCATAGGGATCGACACCTTCTACTGGCCTACAGATCAAGAGGGTATTTCCCTGGGAGGAAACGGGATAAGAATGGATCCGCGGGACATGGCACGCTTTGGATATCTCTACCTTAATCATGGTGTTTGGGACGGAACACAGATCCTTCCGAAAGAATGGGTGGAAGCTTCTCAGCAAAAGCATATGGAAAGAAAGTATATCCCGGATTCATATTATGGATACCAGTTCTGGGTAAGCAATGACGGGTCATACTCTGCAGTGGGTTATGGGGGTCAGTGGATCACCATCGTACCAGAGCATGAGCTGGTGGTGATTTTCAATAATGCGTTCACCGAGGGCGACAACTTCCAGTGGAACACTCCCGAACGCCTGCTCACCACATACATCCTCCCTGCCCTGGAATAAAACATTATCTTTAGGAATCGAGCAAATCCATATCCCATGAGTGATTCAAACCTATTGAAAGTTGGTCTGGCCCAAATCTCCCCAATCTGGCTAAACAAAGAAAAGACCCTTGAGAAAATCATCACCTATATTGAGAAAGCAGGATCCACGGCATGTGAACTCGTGGTATTTGGAGAAGCCCTGTTGCCAGGATACCCCTTCTGGCTGGGTCTTACCCATGGAAGCAATTTTAATTCAAAAATGCAGAAAGAGATTTTTGCCCATTATGTCAGGAACTCGGTCCGGCTTGAAAAAGGAGATCTGGATCCTCTTTGTGAAGCTGCAAAGGAAAACGGGGTGGCCGTTTATGTGGGAACAATTGAACGAGCCGTGAACCGGGGTGGACACAGTCTTTACTGCTCCCTTATATATATTAATAAGGAGGGGGAGATTAAATCAGTGCATCGGAAACTTCAACCCACCTACGAAGAGCGATTGGCCTGGTCGCCGGGCGACGGGAACGGATTACAGGTACATTCCCTGAAGGATTTCACTGTAGGAGGGCTTAATTGCTGGGAGAACTGGATGCCCCTCCCCCGAGCTGCCCTTCACGGGATGGGCGAAGATCTGCATATAGCTGTCTGGCCGGGATCTGCCAGCAACACCGAAGACATTACACGCTTTATTGCCAAAGAAGGACGCTCCTTTGTGATTTCGGTTTCCGGTCTGTTGAGCATTAAAGACTTCCCGCGGAATACCCCCTACCGGGAAAAGATCATTAAAAATGCGATAGATCCTCTAAGTGATGGAGGATCTTGTGTGGCGGGTCCGGATGGGGAATGGATCCTGGAGCCTGTTGTTGGAAAAGAGGGTTTGTATACTGCCGAACTGGATTTCAACCGGGTACTTGAAGAACGACAAAACCTGGATATCTCCGGTCACTACTCCCGACCCGACGTAACAAGGCTTTTGCTCAACCTCGAAAGGCAATCCGTAATCAAAATTGAGGACAGGTAATCCCCTATCCGAATTCTGAAAAAAAAGCGGCTTCTGAGTAAACTTTATTTGAGTTCAAGTGTTTCTATATCTGAATCATTCTTACTTAAGAAATATTCATTATGGATTTAAGCGTTGAAGATCTGAGAATAAAGCTGAAGGAAGCTGGACTAAAAATCACCCCCCAGAGAATTGCCATTCTCGAGGCGGTATATAAGCTCGAGAACCATCCAACGGCCGAAAACATAATCGATTTTATCAGAAAGAATCATCCTGGCGTGGCCACGGGAACCGTTTATAATGTACTGGATACCCTGCTAGGGGAAAAGCTCATAAAAAGGGTTAAAACAGAGAAAGATGCCATGCGATATGAGGGTGTCATTGAAAAGCATCACCATCTCTACTGTGCCGAAAGCGACAGGATCGAAGATTATTTCGATGAGGAGCTGGACCAGCTTTTGAAATCTCATTTCGAGAAAAAAGGAATTACAAACTTTGAGATAGAGGATATCATACTTCAGATCAAAGGAAGCTTCAAATAAACATTTGTATTAATCATTAACTCACAAGAAAAATGGAAGAACAAGTTCAAGTAACTAGCATGCCACGTATCGGCGACAAAGCCCCGGAATTTAAAGCTAAAACCACCCAGGGCGACATTAACTATCCTTCTGACTACAAAGGAAGCTGGTCCATCCTATTCAGTCACCCGGCCGATTTCACACCGGTTTGCACAACCGAATTTATGACCTTTGCCACACTGGAGGAAAAATTCGAAGCTGCAAACTGCAAACTGGTAGGCCTTTCGGTAGATGGACTATACAGTCACATTGCATGGCTCAGGAGAATTAAAGAGACCATGAAATTCAATGGAATGGAAGATGTGGAAGTTAAATTCCCCCTCATCGAGGACATTACCATGGAAGTTGCCAGGTTGTATGGCATGCTCCAACCCAATGAAGACACCACCAAAGCAGTAAGGGCAGTATTCTTTGTAGATCCCGAAGGTACAGTCAGGGCAATCATTTATTATCCGCTTAGCCTTGGAAGGAACTTTGATGAGCTCTACAGGGCACTGATTGCGATGCAAACAGCCGATGCCTTCAATTGTGCCACTCCGGCAGACTGGCAGCCAGGTGATGATGTAATCGTTCCACCGGCCGGATCATGCGGAACTGCAGCAGACCGGATGGAAGGGAAAGAAGAGGGTGTTGAGTGCGTAGACTGGTTCTTCTGTACGAAGAAAATTGACAAAGAAACCGTTCTTAAAAGGATTTTGAAGAAATAATCCGGGTCCTAATTCTGTTAAAAGAGGCTGTTCTCCACTCCATGTGGAAAATAGCCTCTATTTTTTTAGAAATTTACTTAGCGTACTAAATACACTGAGATGCAGGACTTTGCCCCTTGATGGATGTTAAAGTGCTGATTTTTTTTGCTGTAAGCCCTTTGAATTTCCACAATTGTTTCTACATTTACTTCCGACTAAAACTATTACTATGAAGAGATCTCCATGGCCAATTCTGGCCGTACTGTTTTCTGTTGTGATATTAGGTATTACCGGATGTAATGATCATCAGGATAGATACGTGGATCCACCATGGCTCGGAGGCTCGAGCATTGAAACCCTTCAAGATAGAGGTAACTACAAAATCTTCCTCAGATTGATGGAACGGGCCGACTATGCCGACCCTATTGAAAAACAACTATTTACCTTATTTGTACCGGACGATGCTGCCTTTGAGGAGCATTTTGCCAATGTGGGTATCAGTTCAGTAGAAGACCTCTCCGATGAGCAATGCCGTCAGCTTTTCACCCTGCATGTCTTGCGCAATCCGAGATCCAGGTTTTACCTGATCTTCGAATATGCATGGAGCGAGCTGCAAACACCTAAGGCAGAGTATGCATCATTGTTTCACCGGAAAGAAACTCCCAGTACTTCCATTCCTTATAAGGAGACTGTAAGATATATTCCCGGAGAAGAAGGCAAAGAGTATTTGATATATACCGGGAATAAGAATATTCCATTGTTTTCCCAGGAATTTTTCTACGATTACGGTGGTGCTGAAGACGGGTCCGATTACACCTATATGTACCCTGGAAGCACCTGGGAAGAAGGTTATCCCGATGGGATAGATGGATTGAACTGGCACAATGCCATGGTCATTCCCAACCCCCTGAATCCGGTAGAACTGGAAGTTCGGACTGCCAGTGGTTTCATTTATTTCCTCGACAGAGTGGTACCGCCAATGCCCAGCATTGAAGAATACCTGATTGCAAACCAGGATAAGTACGGACTCTATTATGATATCCTGCAGCGTTTCGCATCCTATGGAAGCCAGAAGGTAGATGAGGATAAGAATGTACTTTACAGGAAGTCTTACGACCTGGTTTATGACCTTGCAGAGGAAAGAGCTTCATCTACAAATACTGCAGTTCCTCCTCAAAACATGTGGGGTGCTTTCCTTCCACAGGATCCGATTCTGCAAGCCTATCTCGACAATACGGTATTTAAATATTATGAATCCATTGACAGTGTACCAAGAGTTACGCTCTTCTATATCCTCCAGACACAGCTCTCCAGAGAACTGGTGCTGAAGTCGAAACTGGACCAGGGGTATTTCAACGCTTTTGGTGACCCAACGGATCTTACTGCAGATGACCTGAATTCGGGCTATATGTGTAGCAACGGGGTTATTTACGATACCAAAAAAGTACTGGAACCCAATGTATTCAAAACAGTTCCCGGGCTCCTTTTCTTTGACAAGGACTACTCCACCTTACTCTCAATCATGAATCAGGGCGGCATGCTTTCTACCCTGTCGAATCCCGATGCGGATGTAACCCTTTTCGCAAGCACCAATGAAGCTCTGGAAGAATATGGTGTCCGTTATAATGCAACAAGTGATGTGGTTGAATTCAGGGGGCCGGTTGATGGTATTTGGTCTACAATGAAGACCGACGATCTTGTGCTTTTCGCACAAGACCAGATCTACCAGGGCTATCTGGAGAACCTGGATGGAGAAGGAGGATATGCTGAAGTGAGTTCAGGGAACCATATTTATTACGGGAACAACATGGTCGGAGCCGGTGAAAACCAGAGTTTCGACAATCCTGCCAACATTCTTGAAATCCTGCCGAACGACGTAAACGGACAGCTGGTTAAATTAGACAAGCCTATTCAATCAAGGGTCGTAATGGGACAGAAACTTTGTTGTGCACCGGTGGATCCTGACTGTTTGTTTGCCGATCCTGAACTCTCAGAATTCGCGCAAATTTTGATTGACCTCAAAATGCTGGATAACCGTTATCGTAATCCGGCTACCAAAGAGTTTATCCCCAGGCTGAAATTCCTGTCCGGCGCCGACTATTGGACAGCTTTTATACCTGATAATGATGCCATGGCCCAGGCACGTCTGGATGGTCTCATTCCAGAGGATGATGATTCACTTGAGAACTTCTGCCTCTACCATTTTCTTGTGGACGAAGTAGTATTTGACGACGGACTCAGGTCTGGAGCGTTTAAAACAAACTACACCTACATAGACACCCTTGATAACTCGACTGTGAATGAACTACTGTCAATCGACAACCAGCCTCAGAATCTCACCATCACTGATGCAACCGGACGGGTAGTTACAGTCGATCATGCCGATGCCGATATACTCGTTAGGCAGGGGGTGATGCATAAAATCAGTTCCGTATTAAAATACACAGAGTAGTCAATCAAGTATAAAAGTTCTACTATGAAAAAAATCATACTGCTTTCCGGATTGCTCATCGGTCTGTTCTCAGGCATTAATCTGGCCCAGGGTCAATCTGCCATTATCAAGGGAAAGATTGTTGATGCACAGAATGGGGAGACACTACCCTCGGTAAACATTGTCGAAATTGATAAAAACGGCAGGTTTATCAGCGGTACCGTATCCGACCTGAATGGTAACTATGTTTTCAAAGTTACAGATATTACCAACCAGGTTCAGGTATCCTTTATTGGTTATCAAAAACAAACTTTTTCTGTTGCGGGTCGTACCGAAATCAATTTTGAACTGGCCCCCGAAGCCATGGGTCTTGATGAAGTGGTAATTGTTGGAGAGAAAATGGGCCACGACGGTATAACCAGTGTCCGCGACCGGGCCACCTCTGTGGCAAGGATTGAAATGGATGGTTTAAAATCTGTAATGTCTACCTCGGTGGAGGACATGCTGCAGGGAAGGATCGGAAACGTGGATATCTCCTCTGTATCAGGCGATCCGGGTGCCGGTCTGAATATCCGAATCCGGGGTACAGCCTCTCTGAATGCCAGGAACCAGCCACTGATTGTTATTAATGGGATTCCTTATGATGCCAACATCGACGACAACTTTGATTTTGCAAGTGCCGATATTGAGAAGTTCGGTAGCCTGATCGACGTGTCACCGGAGGACATTGAGTCCATCGAAGTTCTGAAAGATGCTGCATCAACCGCCGCCTGGGGTTCAAGGGCATCCAATGGGGTACTGATGATTAAAACCAAACGTGGGATTAAATCAAAACCCATTTTCGACTATACCTTTAAGGCAACTGTGGGTAATGAGCCCGATCCCATTCCCATGCTCGACGGAGCAGGCTATGCAAGGCTGATCACAGAAGAGCACTATAACGTAAGCTATAACACCTTCTATAGTGAAGAGATTGCCTTCGATCCCGAATGGGAAGAATACAACAACTACTCGCAGAACACCGACTGGGTAAAGGAAATCACGAAGACAGCTTTCACCCAGCAACATGACTTTTCTGTCAGGGGGGGTGGTGAAAAGACCCGCTACAACATGTCTGCAGGATTTACCAATGAAGATGGAACGACCATCGGCAACGACCTACGGAAAGTGATGCTTCGAAGTTCACTTGACTACGATCTCTCAAGGAAACTTCAGTTTAATACGGATATTATGTTTACCCGGTACGACCAGAACAACACTTATGATGTGGATGATCCATATTATGGTAGCTGGACCGGCAAATCGCTGCGATCTGTTGCATACAGAAGGATGCCGAACCTCTCCATTTACGACAGAGATACCGCAAATATGCATTTTGGGGAATATTTCACACCCTCTTCTACCCTGCAGGGAAATGCCAAGGATAACTATAACCCGGTTGCCTTTGCTAACCTTGGGAAACAACACCGATTTAAGGATAATGCCAGGGCCCTCTTCACTGTAAGGTATTACATTACTCCGCAACTGGTCTTCACCTCGACTGTTACCCTTGATATTTTCGATAATAAAACGGATAAATATCTCCCATACAAAGCATTGGGATACAACTACGAGAATGATATTTCCAACCGTGCGGTAAATGAGTTTTCCAAGAAGAGTTCCATTTACACATTTAACAAGTTGGTATACCGGCCCCAGCTCGGAAACGATCATGACCTTGTATTTATGACGCAGTTTGACACCGAGGGTACTCAAACAAGATGGTATAAAACCGAGTCCAGTCAGTCAGCTTCACCTTTCCTGGATCAACCGATCAATGACAAACACCTGAACTGGTTCGGTTCCAGTTACAGCCAGTACCGGTCCATGGGATTGTTCGTCACAGGTAATTATATTTATAAGGAAAGGTACAGCGTAATGCTGGGTGCAAAATATGAAGGAAACTCCAAGTTTGCACGGGACAGCCGCTGGGGCCTCTTCCCCACTGTTGCAGCCTTCTGGCGTCTTTCAGAGGAATCCTTCCTGGCCAATGCCAGCTGGATAGACGATTTCAAATTGAGGTTCAGCTGGGGACAGAGCGGAAATCAGCCCGACGGGAATTACCTCTACTTCAACACCTACGAAGCAGGATCAGGACTTTCGTACATGGATATGCAGGGAGTGCAGCCAACGGGTGTTGAACTTACAAGTCTGAAATGGGAAACCATCGACCAGGTAAACCCCGGTATTTCCTTCTACGGATTAAACAACCGCTTGAATATTGAGGTGGACTATTACAGGAAAAAGACCCTTGATCTATACCTGGAGAACTCGGGCATTCCCTACTCTTCCGGATATGGAAGCATCAACCGAAACGACGGAGAGATGAATAACAAGGGTTTTGAGTTCATGATTGATTATACGGTTGTAAGAAGAGAGGATTTCTCCCTGAGTTTCAACATGAACCTTTCCAGGAACCAGAACCAGGTACTGAGACTACCCGAGAACTACAGCCTGGAATATGGTAATATGCTGGAGAATGGAAACTACAAAATATCGGTAGTTCCTGGTGAATCACTGGGTGGATTCTTCGGCTATGAATACGCCGGGGTTTATGTTTCAAACGATGACGCCATCGTAAGGGATGAAAATGGGGACCCCGTTTTTGGTCTGAACGTAGATGAACCCATGGTGATGATTATGGGCGGACCTTCAGGTTATGTTTTCGAGGGGGGTGATGCAAAATATGTGGATCAGAACTACGATGGAAAAATTGATGAACTTGACCTCGTGTATCTTGGCGACCTGAATCCAGACCTCATGGGAGGTGCCGGCTTCCGGGCCCAGTATAAGAGCTTTGTGGTCAACACCTTCCTATACTTCAAAGTGGGCCAGAAGATCATCAACCAGACCCGGATGGATACGGAGAAAATGTACAACTACGATAACCAGAGTAAAGCCACCAACTGGCGATGGAGAAGAGAAGGTGATATAACCGACGTTCCCAGGGCCTTGTACAATGAAGGTTTCAACTGGCTGGGATCTGACCGTTTCGTGGAAGACGGATCATACCTTCGCCTGAAGACACTCTCATTGAGCTACATTGTCAATGAGGATCTTATTCAGAGAATCAGGATCAAGAATATGCGGCTTTTTGCAACTGCTTACAACCTGTTTACCTGGACGAATTATTCGGGACAGGATCCCGATGTGGCACCACCTTCCAGTCCTGATACATTACCAAAGGACGAAAGTAAGACTCCCCCTAGCCGGAGATTTATGTTTGGTGTAAACATTACGTTTTAAAATTAATACAGTCGACCCATGAAAAGAATTCATATAAACAGCGCTGTAAAAACGGCAATCCTTGTTGTAATCATCTCGTTCACATCATGCAGCGACTGGTTAACAGTGGTTCCCGAGAATGACCTCATCAAAGACAAATTCTGGAAGAAGACAGAGGATGTAACCAGCGCACTGGGTGCCGCTTACAATGCCCTTCGCAATGCCAGTGAGGAGTCCCTTATTTTTGGGGAGTTGCGTGCAGACCTGGTGATAATCAGCGGTTCCAATTATTCAGACTACGCTAAAATTGCAGGTAGTGATATCAGTCCAACCAACGGGGTGATTAACTGGCAAAGATATTACGAAGCCATAAACCTTGCCAATACCCTTATGTATTATGATGACGAGGTTTTTGCGCTGGACGAGACTTTCACCCCGGAAATGAAAGATGCCATTGAAGCTGAAGCCCTGTTTATTCGCTCCATGGCCTATTTCTACCTGGTACGTCTCTGGAAAGATGTACCCCTGGTGACTGAAGCATCCATTTCGGATACCTCGGCACTCTTCCTTCCTAAAAGCCCGGAGCATGTAGTCCTGGCTCAGGTAATCGAAGACCTTCTGGATGCCCGCGAACTGGCCTATACAACAGAATTCATGGGAACTGATGAATTCTACGGACGGGCCAATGCTTACTCCATCACTGCACTACTCGCCGACGTATATCTTTGGAACGAGCAGTACCAGAAGTGTATCGATGCCTGTGACTATATTATTAATTCAGGACACTATTCCCTTGAACCAGCCGAAACATGGTTCAGTATTTACTACCCGGGAAATTCAACATCTGAGGCCATTATGGAGATTCAGTACAATGATCTCCTGGAAAGTCAGGAAAATCCAATTTACAATAACCTCATTAACCAGGTGAGTTTTAACACTCAGAATATAAACCTGATTATGGATACGGAAGATGAAAGAAGGTACAATGGGAGAGGACCTATCTGGAAATATGCCGGGAAAGACCAATTAGGACTTATTTCAAGAACATATTCTGAAAGGGATGCCAACTGGATCCTATACCGCTACGCAGATATCCTGCTGATGAAAGCTGAAGCATCTATTGAACTCGATCGCTTTGGTGATGCCAATGATCTGATCAGTGAAACTGCCTTAAGGGCCGGTATTCCCTTTGTAGCCCAAAATGATAAGGAGATACTCAGGGAGGGTCTCCTGGATGAAAGAGCTTGTGAATTCCTTTTCGAGGGAAAACGCTGGTTCGATCTTCTTCGGGCTGCAAAACGAAATGATTTTGAAGAAAAGCAGATCATTATTGAAATGATCCTTTCGGGTGCTGACATTAAACAGCAGGCAATTCTTCGTACCCGTGTTTATGACACACTGAGCTACTACCTGCCCGTACCTGAACGAGAGCTCATTTACAACCAGAATCTTAAGCAGAACCCATTTTACGACAGGTAAAAAATGCAAAAAAATAATCATATGAAAACAACAGCCAGGAGAATCATATCCACGGGGATTCATATCTGCGTATTTGTCTCTGTATCGCTTTTGTTCAGTTGTCAGGAAGAGCCAGTATTGTGGAAGGTTGAGTCTTCCCAGCAGGTCATAGCCGATTACGTGGCCACCAATTCGGAATTCTCAGAATTTGAAGCCATCCTGGAGGCATCCGGACTCAACAGCCTTCTAAGAGTGAGGGGACCCTTTACATTATTTCTGCCATCGGACTCTGTAATGCACCTGTTTTATGATGCACAGGGCGTCTCCGGATACACCGATTTTACGGACGAATACATCGAGAGCATCGCCAGGAATCACCTGGTTACAAGCAGAATGAGCACTTCCGATTTCGGTCTTGGAGCCATTCGGGATCTAAACGGACTGGGCGATTACCTGGTTACCGAATTCGAAGGATCGGATATCATTGTGAATAAAAACAGCATGATCATCGACCGGGATATTGAAGCTGCAAACGGAATTATTCACCTGATAGACCAGGTCATTGAACCGGTTGAGTACAGTGTATATGAAATGCTTGATGAGGATCCCTCCTACTCCCTGTTTGCCGCTGGCCTCGACCGCACCGGGCTGAAGGACACACTGAACGTAATTTCCTTTCCCTACGGACAGAAAGAAGCGCGGACCCGGTTTACAGTACTTGCTGTTGCTGACTCCACTTTCAACCGTTACGAAATCTATACGGTAGATGATCTGATAGCCCATTTTACGGATGCTCCTGACAGTATTAAGTATATTGAAAACCCATTTTACAGGTACATGGAGTACCATTGCATGGGAGGCACCTATTATCTTAATGATCTGGAAACTCAAGTCTATCCCATCCTTTCATACGACAATAACATCTCTGTAACGGTCGACCTGGAGGACTATAAGCTTAATCTTGACCTGGAAACTAAAACTTATACAGGCTTTAATATTCCCATGTCAAATATTCCTGCTAAAAACGGAACGGTTCATACGATATCAGATCTGCTGCCAGTTTTCCAGCCTGAGCCAACTATAATTACACACGAAACAACTGACTACTTTGATTTACAGCAGGGCGATTACTTCGGCAAGTACTACATGCGATGGTTCGACGGACAAAACACCTTCGAATATATCAAATGGGAAGGCAATTATATGCTCTACTATTTCAAGGATCATGATACCGGCAAACTTATAAACGACGACTGTCTGAGCATGAGTGGATGGTGGTGGGTGGAGATCACAACTCCGAAGATCATGAAAGGGAAATACGATCTGACTTCTAACCTCTGGAGTGGAAATATAAATTATACGGTATACGTAGATGGTGTAAATACTGCTTATATCAACTCCTCTGACCCTGCCGAGACTACCAGCTGGGGGAAATTCGACTGGACCGAAACAGAGAGACATACAATCAAGGTCGTGGCTAAAACACCGGGGCTCCTTTTCTGGGATATCCTGTATTTCACACCCATAAAATAATCCTAACCCTGTACCATCAACTAATACAGCAAAGAGATGACTAAAAAATATTCATATTCGGCCTGCCTGCTCCTGACGATCCTGTTCATCACCGGCATTTTTTCTCAGCCCTCCTGGTCTCAGGACGCCGGAGTAGAAATCAAAGGTGTGGTTACAGAATCAGGCACCGGGAATCCACTGGAAATGGTAACCATTTCTGTTTCCTCAACAGGGGCTTCTTCCAGTTCTGATTCAACAGGAGCTTTTACCCTGACTGTTCCTGACCTGCAGGCACAGATCATTGTTAATATGCCCGGTTATACAAGAAGAAACATTTATCTGAATGGAAGGGAAAGCATTCAGATTTCGATTGTACCCGAACAATACCGGACACTTGACCATAGCTTCAACCATCCCCTGGGATCTACAGTATCAAAGGATGCTGTTTACCCGGTAACTTCTGTTCCAAAAAGCGAGATGGACCTAACCAGTGTCTCGTCCTTTGACCAGGCCCTCCAGGGAAAAGTTCCGGGAATGTCGGTCGTCAGAAGAAATGGCAGTCCGGGCAGTCGCACCTTTATGAACGTCAGGGGCTACTCCTCGCTTTTTGCCAACAACGAACCCATACTCTTCATCGATGGAATGATGCACGACTACTCCTATGCCAGGGAGAGCCTCATGGAAGGATTTTCCCTGAATCCTATGGACGTGGTCGACATTGCCGACATTGTGGATATCTCAGTGCTAAAAGACGGATTATCCTACCTGGGTGCAGCAGGAAGCAATGGTGCCATATACATCAATACAGAGCAGAAAGCTGAGGCCAGTACGGTTATAAAGTTTTCTGCTTACGGAGGTCTTGCAATGAGCCCCAAGCACCAGGACCTTCTTGATCCTGGTCAGTTTAACAACTATTTTGAAGAAATATTAACGACTCAGGGCTTTGATCAAAGTCAGATCAATACCATGTACCCCTGGCTTCATGGAGACGCCTCATCTGAGGATTATTATAAATATAACAACGAAACCGACTGGCAGGATGAGTTATTCAAACCTGCATTGCTTTCAAAATTCCACTTCTTCCTGAAGGGGGGGGATGATATTGCCACCTACAACGTATCAACTGGTTATCTCTCACAAAAAGGCATTTATGATAATTCGGGTTATACAAGGTTTAACCTCAGGATCAACGGCCAGGTAAATATAACCGACAAGTTCTCTGTTACTCCCAATGTCAAATTATCACTGGGCGACAGCCGGATTGCAAACCACGGACCTGAAAGCTGGAAGAATCCCTTACTGTCGACCCTTATGAAGTCCCCCAACATGGACCCCATGGCAAGGGATGGAGCATCAGGAGAGTATCTGACTTATTTTGATGATGTGGGTGTCTTTAATGTTAGTAATCCCACATCCATTACCAACGATGCACAGGGTATCAACCGGAACTATCATTTTCTGAGTTCCATTAAAGCAAATTACCAGTTTAACGAGCACTTTAATCTCTCTACCCTGGTAGGCATCAATTTCAATAATTCAAGAGAATCCATCTTCCTTCCCAACCAGGGAATCGTACAGGTAGACTCTGCATACAATAGTCCGGGAGACATGGTCTATGACTTTCGCTCCACACAGAACCATACAGCACTGAGCTACACCAACACAACAGCCTCGGGGCACTCCTATGTGGCCAACCTTGGATTCAGGTATATGGCAAACAGTTATAAGTATAACATCAGCCTCGACCTGAATACGCCATCTGACTACTTCAGAAGCCTTGGGGATGGTTCCCAGTACAGCTTCCTTCGCACCACCACTGGTGATAACAGGGAGACCGTATGGGTTTCGTATTATGGAGATCTTAACTACAGCTTCCGCAACAAATATTTCCTGAGTGCCAATGGTTCCTATGATGGAAGTTCGGTAACAAACGAAACAAACCGATTTAACTTCTATCCTTCGGTAGGTGCTGCATGGCGACTTTCTTCGGAAAGCTTCCTGAACCAGGCCGGATGGCTCGAGGACCTGAAACTGAGAGCATCCTATTCTGTCACCGGAAATATGTTCAGTACCATTTATGACTACTCGAAACTGTACTATACCGATCGTAGGTTAAACAACGTGGGCGTGCTCACCCGGGAAGTGATCCCTAACGAAAACCTGGAACTGGAGAAGAAAAACTCCATCAACGTGGGTCTCGACGTTTCCCTCTTCAGGCAGTCGATAAACCTGCATGCCGACTATTTCATGGCCAGTGTAAACAACCTGATTATCAAACAGGAACTGCCTGTTGTTTATGGTTATACCAACTACTACGACAATGGAGGAAAAATGGCATCCAATGGGATTGAGTTTTCAGCCGATGCAAGACTTCAGGCCGGAAAGCTTGCATGGATCATCGGTGGATCTGTGAGTAAAGTGATGACTGAAATCACAAGCCTCGAATTCATCAATCCCGAAGCAGAACATGTAATTACTTCCATTCCCGGTGCACAGTTCATAACCTCGGTTAACAATCCCGTGAATGCTTATTATGGATATAAGACGGATGGCCTCATCTCTTCATCTGAAGCCGGCACCATTATTGGTCCCAAAGGCAATCCCTTGGAAGCGGGTGATGTGAAGTTTGTGGATGCTGATGAAAACAACATTATCAATGAAGCAGATAAAACCATCATCGGGGACCCCAATCCGGATCTGTTTGGAAGTATTTTCACTTCACTTTCTTATGGAAACTTCGAATTTTATGCCTGCTTCAACTATTCCCTGGGGAACGACCTTTACAACCATGTGAAGTATAGCAGCGAATCGATGCTCGATTACAGCAATCAGAATGTTTCTGTGCTTGACAGGTGGACCACTTCCAACACCGACGCAGAATTACCCAGGGCCAGTTACGGAGACCCTACCGGTAACTCGGTCTTTTCGGACAGGTGGATCGAAGATGGCTCGTACATTAAGCTCAGCCAGTTAACCGTAAGTTACTTCCTTCCTTCTATTGGGGGTCTCTTCAATGGAGTTACTTTCTATGTGACTGCAACAAACCTGCTTACCCTCACCAAATACAGTGGGTACGATCCTGAATTCAGCTACATGAACACCCCATTTTATCAGGGGGTTGATTACGGGATGATGCCTGGAACAAAAACATTCATTGTTGGCTTGAAATTAGACTTATAAGAGGTAAAAACTAAATAAGATGAAAAAGAATTCACCCATAAACTCATACCTCCTCGCCCTGATAAGTGTGCTGACGTTCACATTCACAGGATGTAGCGATGATTTTTTCAACAGGCAGGCAGGAGACCGGATTACACCCGATCAGCATTATACTGACATGATCGATGCTGAGATTTCAAGGCTGGGGGCTATAGTCACCCTGCAGGACGTGATGCCCCAGTTAATTATGCTCGACGGACTCCGCTCCGACCTGATGGATGTTACGCCCAATGCAAGCATGTACCTGAGGGAAATCAATATGCAGTCCATTTCACCAAATAATCCATATACCGATGCCTCGGACCTTTACAAGGTTATAATTAACATGAATGAGGTACTGGCCAACCTGGATAAAGTCGCCGAGAATGACAGGGATTTCGATACACATATCTCTTATTTTTATAAAGGAGCATTGATCGGTATGCGCTCATGGGCCTACGTGACAATCCTGCGGGTATATAATGAGGCTGCCTACATTGAGGATAACCTTCCAACCCTTCCCGAGAGTCTGGAAATTATGAGCAAAGACGTTCTTTTAGATACCCTGATCAACCAGCTCATCCCATATATACACGATGATTCCGACGGTACTGAAACAGTGGAACTCAGGCTCAGCTTGTATGTGAATACAAAAGGTTTGCTGGGAGAGTTGTACCTTGAAAAGAACGATTACACCAATGCAGCTGCCTACCTGAAACTTGCATGTGAAAGCTATTCCAATAACGCATCTATTCTCAAAGTGGACAGAACATACAAGGATGAAGCCTGGAGTTCCATATTTATGAATGCCACATCAGGATTCGTTGAAAACCTCTCTATCATTCCATTCTCATCCACAGAAGACCAGTTTAATCCACTTGCAAACTGGTTGGGTCATGATTTCTATTACCTTGTAAAACCCTCACAGGTACTGGTGGACTCATTTATGACACAAATTCAGCTGGATGGATCAACAATGGACCGCTACCGTGGACTCGGAATTACCTTCGGTGTGGATACGCTTACGAAAGTTTCGGAGACCGAATTCACCACAGAAAATTATATCACCAAATACGCGATCGACATGGGGGACCCTTTCAGCACGGATATCATCATTCAAAGGGCTGCCGACCTGCACCTAATGCTGGCTGAAGCATACAACCGTATGGGTGACGAAGTATCCCAGGGCTATGCCCTTATGTTGCTCAATGCTGGTGTAAACAAGGAGAGTCCCAAACCACCGGAATTTAGCAAGTGGAAGAACAACATGGGAATCAGGGGACGGGTTTATCTGGCCTCGAATGAGGTTCCAGAGGAGATCGTTGGTGATGAGCGGATAGAGATGATTGAGGACCTCATCATTGCTGAGAGGGCTCTTGAACTGACTTTCGAAGGTAAAAGATGGTTTGACCTGGTTCGCGTTGCCGAACGCCGGAACGACCCCTCATTCCTCGCTGATAAGGTGGCTGCCAAATTTGAAGGAACCGCGCAGTATGATGCCATTCATGCCAAATTGATGAATCCCGAGAACTGGTACCTCGATGCACCGGCAGTAGAATAATCAAAAGAACAGACATATGAAGAAGTGGAAGCTTATCCTGGATAGATTTAAGTCGTCGAAAACCTACCTGATCATCCTGGGAGCTTCTGCTACCCTCTGGTTCCTGATCAGGGTGATACCAAAGCCCAGTCGGGCCACCTATCCCTGCATGCGGGCTGCAGCTCCCATTATGTCATCTTTTATAATCTACCTCCTGGCCATTGGTGCATCTATGGCATCCTTCAGAAAATTCAGACAATCGCTGAGGAAGTCGAGGTACCTTACCGCATCTCTATTCTTAGGTTTATCACTGATCGCCTTTGGCACCATCTTTCTGCATGATCATAAGGATCTGATTGCCAATGCACTGAATCCTGTTGATATCACTTTTCCTGTTCTCTCAAACCAACCCGTTGGGGAAGCGCAGGGCTTATATCCCGGCAGAGTGGTATGGGTACAGGATCACAGGGCCACAAATGAGGATTACGTCCCCACGAAAAACAGTTCAGATCTTTGGTACAGTGACGATAATACAGACGAAGCCGTTATCAAACATATGTTAGCAGCCTCTATCACTGGCTATGCCGGTAAGGATGATCTTTCTGAAGCCTGGGAAACAATTTTCAAATCTTTTAACCAATCCCATGGCAAAGGAGATGTAGGATATACTCCCGGAGAGAAAATCGCTTTCAAAATAAACCTCACCAACCAGAGCTGCAGCGACAGTGAACGGCCCCAGAGAATGGATGCGACCCCTCAACTTCTGAATGCCATACTTAGTCATTTAATCGATGTGGTTGGCGTAGCCCAGGAAGACATTACGATGGGTGACCCTTACCGCGAATTCAGAACGGAATACAAAATTGGCGTTAAGAATAAATACCCTTACGTAAATTATGTAGATGGTGCTGGCGGGTTCGGAATTAATCAGACCGTTCCCTCATCGGAAGCTGTGCTGGTATTCAGTGACGGACAATATACCTCTACCCTTCCGCAGCAATACCTGGATGCTGCCTATGTGATAAACATCCCCTGCCTGAAAACCCACAATGAAGGGGGTATCACCCTCATCGCTAAAAACCACCAGGGCTCTTTCCTAGAAAAGGGTGACAGCCCAAAATCCCAGTATGCCATCAATATGCATTACAGTCTCCCATGGAACAGCACTGGCACTGGAAAATACAGGCATACGGTGGACTATATGGGGCACGAACAGACGGGTGGGAAAGCGCTTATATACATAATTGATGGCATCTGGGGGGGAGAAAGCTGGGAAGGATGGATTATGAAATTCAAATCAGCACCCTTCAACAACGACTACCCTAACTCTATTTTTGTGGGCCAGGATCCGGTTGCGCTGGAATCCGTGGGCTTTGACATTCTTTTTAATGAAAATGTCGTGGATCCTTTAAGGGAACAATATCCAATTCTGATGAAGAATGAGATTTCCGATCACATCTCACAGTGTGCCAGCAGTGATTACTGGCCTGAGGGAATTCAGTATGATCCTGAAGGCGATGGTACACCCATTGGCAGTCTTGGAGTATATGAGCACTGGAATAATGCCACCGAACGACAATACTCCAGGAATCTTGACCCAGTTGCAGGTACAGGTATTGAGCTCAATTACATAGATGCATCGTTGCCGGGAGTTGGAATTTCCCGGAACGCTATTCAAAGCATCAGCGTAGCGGCTCCCAATCCTTTTACGATCTCCACAACCTTCAGTTTACCCGAAGGCGTTTCCGCCAATTCCAGCCTGAAAATATATAGCATGAAGGGAGCACTTATTGATGAGTACGACTTTGCGGGTTCTGATCAAATAAGTTGGAATGGTTCCGATGCAAGCGGTACCCGGGTCCCGGATGGAATATACCTATACAGAATTAACGACCGTAGCAGCCACCAGCAATTTAGCGGCAAAGTCCTTTTCAAACAATAATAAATAGGCAAAGCACAATTCTCCTTGCCATTGGACGGGAAGTGTTTAGCGGCAAGGTTCTTTTTGAGCAATTATGAATAGGCAAAGCACAATTCTCCTTGCCATTTAGCAGCGAGGTTCTTTTTGAGCAATTATGAATAGGCAAAGCACAACATTCCTGGCCATAACACTTGTTCTGGTCATTATGATCACGGCTTGTAAAAAGGAAGAGCAGGAGGACATCGGGTTTGAGTTTGATTCCGTATACGGATTTGTAATCAACGACCAGGGTGAAAAATTGCTGGCCACGAATATGGGACTCTGTTCACTGGATGTGAGTAATGGAAGCTACGTGGCCATGGAGAATG